>JAAYGO010000245.1 GCA_012727685.1 Bacillota bacterium
AATCGAGCCAGTCTAATGTTTGAAACCCCTCCATATCTGCTTGCCTTTTACAATAGGGGGTGGGGAACACACTATTTTTTTAAGGAATTTCATTACAACGCAAATGGCTCTGCTTAGCCATCTCTTGTCAACTCCCTGCCGATGCGCTATACTTGGTTAACAAAAGAACACTGGTCCAGGCCTTCGCGAAAAGGCGGTATTTATGGCTGCTCTTTTCGGAGGGGTAGGGCGGTGTTTTCTTTTAAATTACTCTAGTTTCCTAAGTTTCCAGTGCAGAAACAAGCGGTTGCCGAAAGCCAGTTTTACGATCGCGCCGCCGTTTCAAGGGAAGGGGAGATCAATTTGTCATTGTTGCAATCGCTGCAGGGGACCATTGTCAACGGGGTGGCGATCGTTGCCGGAGCTCTGGCCGGGCTGTTGTTGGGCAGGCTCATCCCCGAGCGCTTGAACCAGATTACGGTACAGGGGATTGGCCTGGCGGTGCTGCTGATCGGTTTGCAGATGGCGATCAAGAGCGAACAGGTTCTGCTCATGATCTTCAGCCTGGTCCTGGGCGGCATCACCGGCGAACTGCTGCAAATCGAAGAGAGGCTTGCCCAGGCAGGCCGCTGGCTGGAATCGAAAATGGGGCACAGCCGCTCGAATGTGGCCCGCGCCTTCGTTAACGCCACCCTGGTCTTCGTGGTGGGTGCCATGGCGATCACCGGTTCCCTGGAAAGCGGCTTGCTCGGCAACCACCAGGTTCTCTATGCCAAGGCCGCCCTGGACGGGGTCACGGCGCTGGTGTTTGCCTCAACCCTGGGGATGGGGGTGCTCTTTTCGGCTTTGCCGGTGGTGCTCTACCAGGGGGCGATCGTAATCCTGGCGCGGTGGGTGGCCGTTTTAATGACCGAAACGGTGATTACGGAGCTATCCGCCACCGGTGGGCTCTTGATTGTGGCCATCGCTTTAGGCATGCTGCAGGTGAAAACGTTGAAAGTGGGCAACCTGCTGCCGGCGCTGCTCTACAGCGTTATCCTCGTCTCGTGGTGGGGCTAAAAAAGGGGCGCAGCTTCTTAAGGCTGCGCCTAAATGTATATATTTTAAAAGAGGGGGTCAACTCGCTTTCATTATATGCCCTTTAGATTACAGAAATATTACAATTACATTTTTTTTTCGTTACAGGAGCTGTTTTTGTTGATTAAGATGCTGTTTTATCTTTTTTTGGCATTTAATGTTGCCAAGGCAGGAACGATTTCTTATAAAAACGAATTATTTTTTGTTAAGCAACCGGGTGTGCTGGAGGAAAGAATTGGCCATAATTAATAATTCTTGAACTGGCGGCCTCCTGGTTGTGAGTCTGAGCAATCTATACCGCATTTATCAAAGGGGGATTACAGCATGAAAAAAGAGAATCCAGGGCAGGCAGAGAACACGCTTATGGCTACCCGGAACCTGATCCGGGAAGCGGTGGAGCGGCTGGGGCTCCCGCCGGTAGTGTACGACTACTTAAAAGATCCGGCGCGCTTCGTCGAGGTTTCCATACCGGTGGAGATGGATGACGGCAGCATCAGGCTCTTTACCGGTTACCGTTCCCAGCATAACAATGCCCTCGGGCCTTACAAGGGGGGGATCCGTTTTCATCCGGAATCGGATCCCGATGAAGTGAAAGCCCTCTCCATGTGGATGACCCTGAAATGCGCCCTGATCGGGATTCCTTTCGGCGGCGGCAAGGGGGCCGTGGTTTGCGAGCCCCGGCAGCTCTCAATGAAAGAGAAGGAGCGGCTCAGCCGCGGCTATATCCGGGCGCTGGCCGGCGTCCTCGGCCCGGAAATCGATATCCCTGCGCCGGACATGTATACCGACGCCCAGGTCATGGCCTGGATGGCCGATGAGTATGCCCGGATCATGCAAAAGTCCGCCCTTGGCGTGGTCACCGGCAAGCCGCTGCTGGTGGGCGGTTCGGTAGGCCGGGAAGAGGCCACCTCTCGCGGCGTTCTTTTTGCCGCCCGGGAGGCGGTTCGCGTTAGCGGGATTTCCCTGCAAAACTGCCGCGTTGCGGTTCAGGGAGCCGGTAATGTGGGCGGTTATGCCGCCCTGCTGCTCCACGAGGCCGGAGCGAAAATCGTCGCCATCTCGGACTCGCGCGCCGGCGTGTACAATCCGGAGGGACTGGATGCCGGGGCGGTCATGAAGCATAAGAAGGCAACCGGCAGCCTGGCCGGCTTCCCCGGGGCGGAAGAGATCACCAATGAGCAGCTCCTGACCATTGACTGCGACATCCTCATCCCGGCGGCCCGGGAGAACCAGATCACGGCGGCCAATGCCGCCGCGGTGAAGGCCAGGATCGTGGTCGAAGGGGCGAACGGCCCCACCACTCCGGAAGCCGATCAGATCCTGAAAGAAAAGGGTGTCCTGCTGGTGCCCGATGTCCTGGCCAACAGCGGCGGGGTTACCGTCTCCTACTTTGAATGGGTCCAGAACAACTACGGTTATTACTGGGATGCGGAGACTGTGAACAAGTGCCTGGAAGAAAAAATGGTCGATGCCTTCCACAAGATTTACAACTTCACCCGGGAGAACTCCGGCCACCTGCACATGCGCAGCGGCGCCTACATGTACGCGATCCGGAAGATCGCCGATGCGATGCAGAGCCGGGGCTGGTTTTAAAAGGCGGTTTTCCCATCCGCAATTGGCAACCCCAGCTCCCGCGGAGGCAGGCGCTGGATTTGACTTCCGGGATGGAAAATAATAAGATGTTTTTTGGAGAATTTGCTAGCTGGAAGATTGGTTCATGGAAAGGGTGACGGCACGGCATGGCCAAGACGAAGATGCCGCCGGTGTATGATCCGCAGGCGGTGGAGAAAAGACTGTATCAATACTGGCTTCAGGGCGACTATTTCCGGGCTGGAGGCAGGCCGGATCGGGAACCCTTTACCATTGTGATTCCACCGCCCAATGTGACCGGCTCCCTGCATATGGGACATGCCCTGAACAACACCGTGCAGGATGTGCTGATCCGCTGGCGCCGCATGCAGGGTTACGACGCCCTCTGGGTGCCGGGAACCGACCATGCCGGCATTGCCACCCAGAACGTGGTGGAAAGGCACCTCGCCGAAGAGGGGATTTCCGCCCGGGAACTGGGGCGCGAGGCCTTCGTGGCGCGGGTCTGGGAATGGAAAGAGACCTACCACGCCCGGATTACCGAGCAACTGCAGCGCCTCGGCGTCTCGGTGGACTGGTCCCGCGAGCGCTTTACCCTGGACGAGGGCTGTTCGCGGGCGGTGCGCAAGGTCTTTGTCGATCTCTACCGGCGAGGCCTGATCTACCGGGGCGACTACATGATCAACTGGTGCCCCCGCTGCGGCACCGCCCTTTCCGATATCGAGGTGGAGCATGAAGAAAAAGAGGCCACCTTAACCCATATTCGCTATCCCTTAAAGGGCGGTGGCGGCTACATCATCGTGGCCACCACCCGCCCCGAATCGATGCTCGGCGATACCGCCGTGGCAGTGCACCCCGGGGACGAGCGCTACCGCCACCTGGTGGGGCGCACGGTGATCCTGCCGCTGGTGGGGCGGGAGATCCCCATCGTGGCCGACGAGTATGTGGACCCCTCTTTCGGCAGCGGCGCGGTGAAGGTCACCCCGGCCCACGACCCCAATGACCTGGCCATCAGCCAGCGTCACGGGCTGGAAGTGATCGCCGTCATCGGCGAGGACGCCCGCATGACGGAGGCAGCCGGGAAATATGCCGGCCTCGACCGCTATGAATGCCGCAAAAAAGTGGTGGCCGACCTGCAGGCGTTAGGTTTGGTGGAGAAAATCGAGGATTATCGCCACGCCCTCGGCCACTGCCAGCGCTGCCACACCGTGGTCGAGCCCCTCATCTCGCGCCAGTGGTTTGTGAAGATGAAGCCCCTCGCCGAGCCGGCCCTGAAGGCGGTCGACGAGGGCAAGACCGTTTTCGTGCCGCCTCGCTTCGCCCGCATCTACTACAACTGGCTGGCCAACATCCGCGACTGGTGCATCTCGCGCCAGCTCTGGTGGGGGCACCGCATCCCCGCCTGGTACTGCTCCTGCGGCGAGCTGATCGTTGATTACGAGGATCCGGCCGCCTGCCCGCACTGCGGCGGCACGGAGCTGGAGCAGGATCCCGATGTTCTCGATACCTGGTTCAGCTCGGCCCTCTGGCCCTTTTCCACCCTGGGCTGGCCGGAGGAGACGCCCGATTTAAAGCGCTACTTCCCGACCAGCGTGCTGGTCACCGCCTACGATATCATCTATTTCTGGGTGGCGCGGATGATGTTTACCAGCCTGGCCTTCATGGGCGAGGTGCCCTTCCACACGGTCTACATCACCGGGCTGGTGCGCGACGCCCTGGGGCGGAAAATGAGCAAATCGCTCGGCAACGGGATCGACCCCCTGGAGGTAATTGAGAATTACGGCGCCGATACCCTGCGCTTTACCCTGGTTGCCGGCCAGGCGCCCGGCAACGACCAGCGCTTCCGCCAGGAAAACGTGGA
>JAAYGO010000293.1 GCA_012727685.1 Bacillota bacterium
CTCCTAGTCTCCGGCAACCGGCACCGCCGGACCGGTTCCCCCGATTACAAATTCGCGCCACTCCTTCGCATGATCGCTGCCGCGCATTTTTAATACAGCGATTGCACATTTGTTGATCAGATTTTCGACCCGATGCTGCAGGCAAATGATGTTGTCGGCCAGGCTGAAGAGAACGGATGAGGAGTCCTGGGGGAAGGAGAACGGCTCTCGGGCTTCGCCGGTGAGCAGCAGGGAAGCGCCGCTCGCCTTAAAAAAGCGGACAAGGTTCCAGAGATAATCAACATGGCTTTCTTTGCCGGCCATAGCCAGTGCAAATGTGGAAATGCTGTCGATCACCACGCGCTTTACGCGCTCCGTCATTTTCGCGCGGATGGTATGGAGCAGCCGGTCCAGATCCAGTTCTACCGGAGACTGATGATTAAGCTGCAGCAGTCCCCACTCCATGAACGGTTCCAGGTCCCAGCCGAAATGCCGTGCGTTTTCCAGCAGCCGGCCGGCGTTTTCTTCCAGGCTGAACAGCAAGCCGGCCTGCCCTTCCCGGCAGCCCTGCATCAGCCAGCTTAAGGCGAGGAGAGTTTTTCCCGTTCCGGTAGCCCCGCTGACTAAAGTAGTCGTCCCTTCAGGGATGCCGCCGCGCAGCATGGCATCAAGGCCGGGGATCCCGGTGCTTTGCCGCTTGCCGCGGGAGCCACCGGCTTGCGGCAGCTACGCCGGGCTCAAGCGGGGGTAGATTGTGATCCCCCGCTCCGAAATGTAGAAGGCATGCTCACCGGGGATGTAAGCGGTCCCTCTCATTTTTAATACTCGCAAATAGCGCTTCTGCTGCTTTCTCTCCTCGGTCCCGTAGAGACAGATAATTCCGTCCACGATGGCGGCTTCCGGCCTTTTGATAATCTCCTCTTCGCGGAATTCCGCCACCAGGAGCACCACACAGCCCCAGAGAGAAATATTCAGGTTCAGATCGGATATGAATTCGTGGAATTGCTGCCGGGTCGGGATAATATCGGCGATGGCCTTCAGACTGTCAACGGCAACCACAGCCGGCTGGTGCTCCCGTACCAGTGCCTCGATCTTATGCAAGGCGTCCCGGGGCCCCTGCTTGCGGAGGATCGAACCGATATCCTGGAAAATCACCGAGTTCATAAAGGCGTTGGGGTCAAAAAAGGCGAATTGCTGCTGGTAACGGATCACCTTGATCTGGGGCTCCGCAAGGGTGCTGCAATAGAGCACCTTGGCTCCGCCGCGCGCCACGTTAAACATCAGATTTTGTGTGAGAATGGTTTTGCCGGTGCCCGGTGCGCCGGTCACCAGGATGGTAGAAAACTCAGGAAAGCCGCCGTTTAAGATTTGATCGAGTCCATCAATCCCGGTAACAATCCTGTTCAAGTTGCACCTCCGTAAGCTCGAGCAGTTCATCGATCTCATGGGCCAGCTTCTCCGTAAACTCTTTGCCGAGCAGCCCGGCCAGGATGCCAAGCATGGTACTGACAAATTCCTCCACCAGCGCTTTTAACCGCTCACGATCGAGAATCTCCAGTTCTTTAAACGAAAAACCGCCCTCATCGAAATGGATCAGTTCGGCTTCGCCATACTTCTGGCGAGTCATCCACAAAGCCCGCTGCGTCAAAACCATTACCGTGTGGATGCCAACCAGGTCAACCATGCGCTGCCAGGCCCGTTGAAGGAGGCTTGTATAAAGGTCAAGAGGATCAAAGGCAGTCAATTCTTAGTTGCTCACACTCCATTGGGGTTATTCCGCATTCAGCCTTCATCAGTTCGCCGCTGCATCGAGAATCCGGATTTTCCCGGGAACAAGCCATTTACTTTTATCCGCTGTTAGCTGTAAAAGCGCCGGAAGAAACAGAGCTTTTGCCTCAATATTTTTAGTTTAACAGAAAAGGAGCAATCGATCAACGATTTTCGACAATAAGAATTGAAATAAATTTCGAAAGAATAGACTTTCTGCATCCTGCCGCTAAGAGCCGGAGCGCGGCATTAGATGCAGTCCTGGTCTCCTAGAAAATAATCCATTAGCCGGTGCCCTTCAGCTATAAAAATACCGGTTTCGTGGGCGTTTTTTTCATCAAAGCTGCGCTGGAGCTGTTCCCGCCGCCCGCCGCTGCGGAATAAGACAAAGGGGACGGGATCGCCTGTATGGGTGCGCAAAGCCAGGGGGGTGGCATGATCCGGCAACACCAAAATGCTGTATTCCTCCCCCTCCGCTTCAAGGGCTGCTTGCAGCGGCCGCAGCACTTCGGCGTCGATCAACTCGATGGCCTTGACCTTGTTCTCAATTTCATGGCGGTGGGAGCATTCATCGGGGCCTTCAAGATGGATATAGACAAAATCGCCGTCCTGGCGCAGCGCCTTTAAAGCCGCCGCAACCTTTCCGGCATAGTTGGTCTGCCAGTTGCCGGTAGCCCCTTCCACAACAACCGGCTGCAGGCCGGCGTAAACGGCAATGCCCCTGACGAGATCGACCGCAGAAATGACGGAGCCCGAGAGGCCGTATTTATCGCTGAAACGGGGTAGCTGCGGTGCGGTGCCTTCTCCCCAGAGCCAGATTGAGTTGGCCGGATTCAGCCCGGCGGCCACCCGTTTCCGGTTTACCGGGTGCGCGGGTAAGAAAACGGCGCTTTCTTCCATCATTCTCCGGAAGACGGCAGCCTGTTCGCCGGCCGGCAGGTAAGGGGCGATGGCGCGGCCGGTGATATCGTGGGGCGGGGTCAGGCGCCACGCTTCCGGTCCCGGACCGCCCGCCCAGACGGCGAGATGGCGGTAGCTGATCCCCGGATAAAACTTGATCTCCGGCGTGCTCAAGTGTTCATTGACCGCGGCAATAAGCTGCTCCGCCTCGGCGCTGGAGATTTCACCGGCGCAGTAATCGACCATGGTCCGCGCGGCATAGGACGCTTCCGTGGAAAGGGTCACCAGGTTGCAGCGGAAAGAAACATCGCCCGGCCGCAGCGGCAGGCCCATGCCGGCCGCTTCGAAGGGGGAGCGGCCACTGTAATATCGGCGCGGGTCGTAACCGAACACGGAGAGGTTGGCAGTATCGCTCCCCGGGGCCATCCCTTCAGGCACCGTCCGCACCAGCCCGAGGATGCCGTTTTGCGCCAGCCGGTCCATGGCCGGTTTACGGGCCTTTTCCAGCGGCGTTTTTCCTCCCAGTTGCTCCACAGGGTAATCGGCCATGCCGTCCCCGACAATGACAATATATTTCACTCAAAGTACACCCTCTCCCAAACTTATTGCGGCAAAAATAGAAACACTAAAGGGGAGCCCTGCCCCCGGTTGTCCCTGTCTTTTTATCATAACACATTCCGGCGCAGGGATTGAATAAAGGATTTGACTTTTAAAGACGAGAATTCTATTTTTAGGTTAGACCCCTTGCCCCTACACAACAGGGGCACCATCAGGGTGTGAAAACACCTATGCTTCTTGTCGCTGAGAGCTGGAGCGACTGTGAACGAGTGGATCTATGGTGCCGCTCCTAAATCCCCTTCTCCACCCTCTGGGGGGAGAGGGTTGGGGTGAGGGGGGCTTGAATTTGGAATTCGCATATTCAGGTTAGCGATTTGAAGTTATTCAGCCGATGACGGAGGGATTTTAGATGCGCTACATCAGCACCCGCGGCGGCACAGAGCCGGTAAACGCGGCGGAAGCAATCAAACTGGGCCCGGCTCCCGGCGGTGGGCTCTTCGTCCCGGAAAAACTGCCGCGGCTGGATCCGGAGGGGATCCCGGCGGCCGATTACGCCGCCCTGGCGGGCACGGTGATCAAACCTTTCCTGCCCGATTTCGACAGCGCCGCCGTTGATCAATTTGTGCGGCTCGCTTACAATAGCGGGCGCTTTGACCACCCGGCCGTTGCTCCCCTGCACCGCTTGCACGACCACCTTTATTGCCTGGAGCTGTGGCACGGCCCTACCTGCGCCTTTAAGGATATGGCGCTGCAGCTTCTGCCCTACCTGCTGCGGGAGGCGGCGCGGCTGACCGGGGAGAGCGCCGAGCTGGTCATTCTGACGGCCACATCGGGAGACACGGGCAAGGCCGCCCTGGAAGGCTTCCGGGATGTCCCCGGGACGCGGGTGATCGTCTTCTACCCGGCGGAGGGGGTCAGCCTCATGCAGGAGCGGCAGATGATCACCCAGGAGGGGGAAAACGTCCATGTGGTGGCGCTGCGCGGCAACTTTGACGACGCCCAGACAGGAGTGAAAAATGTATTCAACGATGGCGCCCTGGCGGCGCGGCTGGGCGAACGGGGCTACAAGCTCACTTCGGCCAATTCCATCAACTGGGGCCGGCTGGTGCCGCAGATCGCCTACTATTATGCGGCCTACCTGGCGCTGCGCCGTGCAGGGGCCATCGCTGCCGGTGAGAAGATCAACTTTGTCGTGCCCACGGGCAACTTTGGCAATATCCTGGCCGGCTACTACGCCTGCCGGATGGGGCTGCCGGTCGGGCGGCTGCTCTGCGCCTCCAACAGCAACAACGTGCTGGCCGACTTCTTCAACCGCGGCGTTTACGACCGCAACCGCCCCTTCTACCGCACCATCTCGCCGTCCATGGACATTCTCGTCTCCAGCAACCTGGAGCGGCTGCTCTTTGAACTTTCCGGCCGCGCGCCGGAGCCTGTGCGCCGCTGGATGGAACAGCTCCGCGAGAGGGGCAGTTACCGGATCAGCCCTGAAGCTGTAACCGCCCTGGCCGAGCTCTTCTGGGCTGATTATGCCGGCGACGCGCAAACCATGCAGGCCATCAGCGATACCTACCGCGAGCACGGCTACCTGCTCGACCCCCATACCGCCGTGGGAAAGGTAATCTACGACCGCTACCTTGGTGCTACGGCAGATCAGTCAAAAACCGTGCTTGTCGCCACAGCCAGCCCCTTTAAATTTAACGCCAGCACCGCCTGTGCCCTGCTCGGGAAAGAGCGGACCGCCGGCTGTAGCGAATACGAACTGCTGCAGCTCCTGGCCGACACCACCGGCTTAACCGTGCCCCCGCCCCTACGGGGCCTCGAAGGGAAACCGGTCCGCCACAAGCTGATCGTTTCTCCCGAACAGATCAAGGAAACGGTATTGCAACTGCTTTAAAAGTTAAAGGTGCCGGGCCTTGACATTAGGGGGGAAGCAAAGGTGCCGTACCTTGACATTGTGACATTAAAAGTAATTATTTGTTAAGTATCTAATTTTGTTATTGTTAAATATTTCTAATTTTACCTACTTAAGTTAATTAATGTCACAATGTCAAGGTACGGCACCTCGCACTTCGGCACCTCGCGTCTATTCGCCAGGTTCGGTTCCGTCCGCCGGGGGCTCTTCTCCGGCTTCGGCAGGTTCCGCTTCGGATGTTGCAGACGGATGAGGCTCCGGTTGAGGCTGGAGCGTGCCGAAGCGGGTGGTCAGGGCAGCGCCCACGGTGAAGGCAAAAAGGACCACGGCGAGGAGACCGCCGAAAAACGGGATCATGGTCAAAGCACCGAGGATCAGCACGCCGAGGGCGATGGCGCCGAGCGGGTTGACGCTTCTGGAACCACTGCCGCCGGCGATCTTCGTGCCGATCACCTGGGTTAAGGCTGTATAGCCAAGGATTCCAGCCACCGCCAGGAACAGGATTTCCACGAATATGAGCGGGATCCCGATAATGGTGATCGCCAGAAAGATGAGCAGCGGTAGAGCCAGAGCCGTGGCCAGCAGCCCCCAGCCGAAGACCGCTCCCGCTTTGCCGCTGATCGCTTCGGCAGTGACGCGGACATGGGCGGGAAAGAGGGTAAAGGTAAGGGCGGCGATGGCGAAAAGAACAACCATGTTAAACAGGTCCCTGGCCAGGCTGCCGTACCAGCCCCAAAACGACATGATCGGAAAGAAACGCCTCATGTTCTGGAGGTAGCCGCGAATTGAATCGCCCATGCGGTGCATGGAGGGGAGATCGATGCTGCGCAGCGCGCTCTCGACGCTCTCCACTATTGTTTCCACCAGGCCATCGATATCGACGAAAAAGAATCCTTCGCCGTCGCGGAAAAGGCGGTCCACCTCTCCTTCGGTCAGTTCGGTGAGCACCTCTACCGAGCCCGCCGAAGCACCTTTACCTAACTTCACCATCCCTTCTTCGACCCGGATCCGGCCGCGGACAACAGCCTGAGGGCCCAGTTCGACAATACCCCGGGTCAGCGTCACATCGCCGTCCACCTGTCCGGTAATGATCACCTTCTTGCCCTTGCTGGAGATCCCCCCCCGGATCTCACCGGGCACGCGCACCTCCCCCAGTCCGGAGATCACGTCGCCGCCGACGCTGCCCCTGATCACCACGCTGCCCAGGTCGGCTTCCACGTTGCCGCCCACACTGCCGTCAACGCTCACTTCCCCCATCCGGGCTTTAACATTGCCGGCAACACTGCCGTTGATATCTACCTCGCCCATATTGGCCTCTACATTACCGCCGACGGCACCGTTCACCCTGATGGCCCCCATGTTGCCGGTGACGTTGCCGTTCACTACGCCGAGGACCGTGATTTCACCCATATTCACCGTGACGTTGCCGTTTACAGTGGTATGCCGGCTAATCTCCACGCTCCCGGTGCTCTGGTTGATATCGCCGTCGATAACGTGATCCGGGGCCGCGGCTGCTCCGGCCGGCCACCACACTACGAAGCAGAGCAGCAGGACCAATGCTGTCAAAATCAGTCTTTTCATCTTAAACTACCCCTCCGTTACCTTTAATTTGTGCAGCACAAGTATTTCCAAACCGGCCAGCAGCAACGCGGCAAGCAGGATCATAGCCGGATCCAGGCTTTGCAGCAGCAAGATGGCGCCGAGCAGGCCGTCTAGAATTAAACTGCTCATTCTAACCACGCCCACCGAAAACCACCAGCTTAAACCGCCGGGCTGCAGCAGGGCGGCTGAAGCGGCCAGCAGGCAAAACAGCAGCGCCGCCACCAGGCCTGCCGGAAAGGGTTTGGCCTGCCTCAAGATGCGCCGGGCAACCGCCGGCGGCAGCGTTGCTTCCGTTGCAAGAGCGCCGGCTAATCCTGCCGCCGCGCTGATTTCGCGGTAGGAGGCACGGCAGGCCGGGCACCCGGCGAGATGTTCCAGCAGCGCCGGATCGTTTTCCTCGCCATCTAGCACAGCCTGCCAGGTAAGGGCGTCGGGACAATCCTTCATTTCTTCTTTCCCTCCTCATCACTTGCTAACCGCTGCAGTGCCTTCCGCAGCATGAGCCGGCCGCGGTAAAGCCTGTTTTTAACCAGGTTGATCTCCAGGTCGAGCACCGCGCTGATTTCCGCATAAGAGAGCCCGCTCACATGTTTGAGCAGGATCACCTCGCGATACATTTGCGGCAAGCGGTGCACGGCGCGCAAAATCTCCTGCTCCCGCTCCCGTTCCAGGTAGCGCTGTTCCGGTCCAGGCTGCGGCGCCGCCATCTCTTCCGTCAAGGAGTCCACCGGGATCTCCCTGCAGTCGCGGCTCCGGTTGCGGCAAAGATTAAGGGCAATGCGGCACAGCCACGGCCCGGGAGGCCTGCCGCGGTCATAGCTGTCCAGGTGGGTGAAAGCGCGCAGGAAGGTTTCCTGGGTAATGTCTTCAGCCTGTTCGCGGCTGCCGGTCCATCGCCAGGCCAGGCGGTAAACCATGTTGCCGTATTTCTCCACCATCTCCTGCAGCAAATGCCTATTCATTTGCCCCTCCCTGCGAAACACCCTTCTACTACTTAATACACCGCACCGAAGAAAAAGTCTGATTGCTCGCGCATTATTTTGATCAATTTTTTTTAGATAACAATAAATTTCCGGTCTGCCTGCCTGATTGATTAGATTATAATGGATGATTGCTCTTCCCTAATAAACAAAATTTAAAATAAATCTAAAACCTGACTGGACAATTGGGGCCGGAGGCCGGGCGCACACAAAATGAGGGTCTCCTTGCTTAAGCAAAGAGACCCTCCGCAAACGGGACCTTCCGCAACGGCTTTTTCAGCTTAACGGCGATTAAACCGGCGCGCAGCCGCACCGCCCCAGCGAAGCCTTGAGCAGGATTTCATCTTTACCCTTTCTCACCTGCACTACCGCTATCTTGGTATCCGGAGTGGGCCGGCTGTTCAGATCAACAGCACCGGACCAGACGGACGGATCCTTCTGGCAGTTGAACAAGGGGAAGCTGATCTCCTTCTTGCCCGGAATCATCACTACACCTTTGAACTTCTTCTGCCATAAGGCTTCGGCCTCGGCGGCTTCAGCCTCGGCTTCCGCTATTTCATCCTCGCTGAGGAGTTTCGCCTGTAGCCCCAGCGCCATGATAGCGATGCGGTACCAGTTGGTGGGCAGTGACTGGACCAGCGCCACTCCCTTCGGTGCGCTTCCCGGCATCGGCTCAGATGTCGCTTCCATGACCGCACAGCAGGGCAGATTCAGTTGCGGCGGCGGCAGGACCGGGAAAGGCGGGCAGGGCACGCAAAGTACGTCGCACGGGAAGATCTGGTTCGGATCGGCAATATGCGGGTTGGCATTGATCAGCGCCTGCAGCGATACCCCGAATCTCTGAGCAATCGTAAACATGCTGTCACCGGCCTGAACCGTGTATTGCC
>JAAYGO010000146.1 GCA_012727685.1 Bacillota bacterium
GTTACCAGGTCTTTTTCCGTAACATGGGAGTTGCTGGTGGTGGCGATCACCTCTTTCACCCCCAGCAGGGGGAGCCAGTGCGCCATGGTCCTTGCGTTTTCGCGGTTGATGGTCACCCCGCGGCTGCCCCGGATGGCATAGACAATGTGCAGATGGCGGTAGTCCATCAGTTTTAACGTCTCCAGGGTCACATTGATGTTGCCCTCGTTGGCGAAATGGTCATCGATGACCTTGAATTCATCGTCAAAGATCAGCTCAAAGCGCCGCTCCACGCCGCGGAAGCGCCGCAGCGCCTTTTGAATGGTCGCCACGGGCACCCCTTTAAGCAGCCCGACCAGCACTGCGGCCATGGCATTGTAAACGCTGTGCAGGCCGAGGACCCCCAGTTCAACGGTAAAGGGGTTCGGCTTCACGCGCAGCCGTTCCGCAAGCCCCGGTTTCCGCAGCTCCACCGTAAAACGGGCCCTGCCGGTGGAGAGATCCAGATCCCGCACGATGCAGTCGGCGCCGTGGTTTTTAAGGCCATAGGTTAAGGTTTGCGCGGCGGTCTGCCCCGTCAGGGAGGCGGTGATCGGGCAATCGAGGTTAAAGACGGCCCACTGCTGCTCTTTCGCTTCCCGGACGAGCCTGGCCTTGGCGTTTAAATACGCCTCAAAGGAGCCGTGCAAATCGATATGCTCCCGGCTGATGTTGTTAACCACCACGGTATTGAAGTCCACATTGCCGACGCGGTGAAGCTCCAGGCCCGCGGAGGAGGCCTCCATGGTCACGTGGGAGATGCCTTGCCCCACCATCTGGTGAAAGAAGTAGTGCAGATCGAGCGACTCTGGCGTAGTCAATTCGGCCGGGCGGACGGTGCTGCCCGCCTTGACGATCACGGTGCCGATCAGACCGGTTCTAAAGCCATGCTCCTCCAGAATGGCGTCGATCATAAAGGTGGTGGTGGTCTTGCCGTTCGTGGCAGTCACGGCGGTCACATTGAGCTTCCGCGAGGGGTGATCATAAAAGCGGTCCGCCAGGGCGGCCAGCGCCCGGCGGCTGTCGGCAACCCGGTACTGCGTGATCTCCAGATCCGGCTGCACCTGTTCGACGATGGCGGCAATGGCTCCCCTGGCCGCGGCCTGCCGCAGGTAGCGGTGGCCGTCGGTTTTATAGCCGTTGATACAGACAAAAAGATAGCCCGGCTTGACCCGTTCCGAATGATAAGCCAGGCCGCTTACCGGCAGGTCTTCCCGGCCGGTGGCTTCCAGTACTTCGATGGAGCCGGTTAGTTCATTTAGGGTGATGGTCACCGGCTTGTTGCCTCCCGTTATAGATTTGTACACGCCCGTACTTTCGCGACCGCCGGCCTCAAATCCTGCCGCCGGCTAAAGGAGAGGTGCTGTCAATAGGTGTAATCTCACCCATTTCTTTAAATCTCTGCCTTGATTGTTCCCCCAATCTATTTTCAGATAGTATTGACAAGAATATATTACTGTATTAATATACTAGTACAGTAAAAATCGGATTACCCTTTTTAAAATGAATAAACGGAGAGGATGATGTCTGGATGACGGCGGAGATAGTGGATATTCTAAAGATGGTCTGGCCGCTGATCGTTTTGCAATACGCCCTGGTGATCTGGGCCCTTGTGGACCTGGCGCGGCGGCCAAAAGTGCGGCACTTGCCGAAAGTGGCCTGGGTGATCCTGATTTTATTTGTTAACTTTTTCGGCGCCATCGGTTATCTCGTTTTTGGGAGAGAAGAAGCATGAGCGTCTTGGCAGTGAAAAATTTGACCAAAGATTACCGGGGGCACCGCGCCCTCGACGGCTTGAACCTGGAGGTGCCGCGCGGGAGCGTCTTCGGCTTCCTCGGCCCGAACGGATCCGGCAAGACCACCACGATCAAGATCCTGACCGGCCTGCTCCAGCCCAGCGCCGGCAGCGCCACCATTTTAGGCTGCCCGGTGAAGCTCAACCTGGAGCGCAGCCTGAAACGGCGGATCGGTTACCTGCCGGAGGAGGTCAATTTCCCGGAAGCGCTCACCGGGCGGGAAGTGATGGAATTCGTCTACCGCGCTTCGGGGCTCCCGGCGGCGGAAGAAAAGAGTCGAATCGATGCGCTGCTCGAGCAATTTGACCTGCTTGCCCACGCCCGCCGCCGCTGCGCCGCCTATTCCCGCGGCATGAAACAGCGGCTGGGGCTGGCCTGCGCGCTGCTGCACCGGCCGGAGCTTTTAATCCTCGATGAGCCGGCTTCGGCCCTCGACCCAGAAGGCCGGTGCGAAGTGCTCGAGCTGATGGTTTCTTCCCGTGAGCGTTCCACCGTCTTTTTTTCGTGCCATGTGCTCGCCGATGTGGAGCGGGTTTGCGACCAGGTGGCGGTGATCAACCAGGGGCGCCTGGTGGTGCAATCCCCCTTAAAGGAGCTGCTGCGCGGCTACACCTTCCCCCGCTACCGGGTTGTGTTCAGGGATACGGTGCCGCCGGAGCTGGTGCAAAAGCTCGGCCGGCAGCCGTGGGTTGGAAAGGTGCGGCTGGTGGCGGCAGATGAGCGCACCATGCTGATCGAGGCGCCGCCGGAGCGCCTGCCCGAACTGGAAGAGGCGCTGCTGCCGCTGCTCCTCGGCGAGGGACAGGTCGTGACCGCCTATTACCGGGAGCAGCCCAACCTCGAAGAGATCTTCCTGGAGCTGTTGAAAAATCATCATACCGAAGCAGGCGGAGCAAACGGAGCAAAGGAGGGAACTGCCGATGCTGCTGCTCGTGCGTAAAGATCTGCTGCAGGCCTGGCGGACTTTCCGGCTGCCGGCGCTGATCCTCACCGGGGTTTTCTTCGCCCTCCTGGATCCGCTGACCGCCAAGTTTATGCCGCAAATACTGGGCCTCTTTGGCGATGAGCTTGAAGGGCTGGCGGAAATGATCCCTGAAATGGGACCTGCGGAGGCGCTGCTCAGCTTCTATGGCGACCTGATCCAGATTGCCGCCCTGGTGCTGATCATCATCGCCATGGGAGCGGTAGCCCTGGAAAGGGAGCGGGGCATCGCCGCGTGGGTGCTGACGCGTCCGGTAGACCGCGGCGCCTATCTCTGGTCCAAGTATCTGGCGCTTTTGATCGGGATGTTCATCGCCGTGGCCGCCAGCGGCGCGCTGGCCATCGCCTATACCGCCTCTTTATTCGGGTCGGTGCCGCTAAGCGGTGCTTTATGGGCACTCTTCTTCATCAGCCTATTCCTGATGCTGATCCTCGCGGTTACGGTTACCGCCTCAGCCTTTTGCCGCAGCCAGCTTGCGGCCGGGGGGATCGGGCTGGCCTTTTTGCTTGCCATCTTCCTGCCGGAGCTGCTCTTCGGTCACACCGAATTGGTGCGCTATTTCCCCCATGTCCTCTCCACAGGACATGCCGGGCATCTCTTGAGCGGCCTTGAAGATTGGACCTATTTTATCCCTGCCGCCGTGATTACGCTGATCCTGGCCCAGCTATGCATCGCGGTTGCCGCCCACTACTTTAAGCAAGCGGAACTGTAAAAAAAGCGCGGAGCCCGCTTTATGTCGGCGGGCTCCGGCGCGATTGATGGCTTCATGAATTTAAAAAAGCAGTTCTACTCGACGATCTCAATCGCTTCGGTCGGGCATTCATCGGCGGCTTCACGTACCTTGTCTTCATATTCCGCCGGAACGGGGTTCACTTTGACTTCGGCCTTTTCATCACCCAGTTCGAACACTTCCGGGCAGGTATCCTCGCAGATACCGCAGGCGCTGCAATCGTCGTTAATCCTAACTTCCATGTCGATCCTCCTTTGACCACAAGTCGTTTGCTTAAATGTCTATTCGCTAAGCAAGCGCTTTTCCCTTTTTTCTTAGGCAAAAATTTTGCCGCAAATTGATGGAGGCTACTGATGCGGAGTTTCAACAGTGACACGCTAAGAGGAATGAAAGGCGGTGTAGGGAATAATAATTGGAATTAAAGAAAGGAGATTTATTTTAGATGACTCGATCCCGCTACAGCGCCTCCGTGCGGCGGCTACAGCGCAAAAAGCGAAAGAGCGGACTATTCTGGATTGTGGTATGCCTGTTGTTGCTGCTGGGGGTTTTCCTTTTCCAGGGTTGGCGCAGTGCCACTGCCCGCATTAACCGCGCCGCGACACTGTTTATGGAACGGGTTGCCGCCGGAGATGAGGCGGGAGCAGCGGCTTTACTGGAAATGAACGGGAATACCCTTGCCCTCGACCAATGGATCGAGCTCTTCCGGGACCCGGCCATCGAATACAGCGGGGTCAGCGGCGCCCGGTTGACCGGTTTGACCAGTGGGCAGGCTGACGTGGCCTTCCGGGTAGAAAACATCGCGCTGACGGTGCCGCTGGAACTTGCCTTTCGGGAGACAGCCTGGCGGGTAAGCGCTCTCCCTGCAGTCACAAACCTTGCGGGGGCTTTCGTGGAAGCGGAAACAGGAGGGCGGCTTCGCCTGCTGTGGCAGGGTGATTCCCTGGTTTTAAACGCTGCCAGGCCATACGGCCTCGCTTTTGGTGACGTGGTGGAGACGTTAATCGTTGCCGATACGGCGGTGCGGGTGACGCGTCTTGAAGCGGCGGAGCTCTCACGCCTGCTGCTCCGGGGGGATGCAGTTCTGGAAGGAGAACTTGAAGGGATAATCCCTTTAAGCGATTCCTTTGCGGTTTACCGCACGGGGGGCGGCATGGTGCAGGCCGGTTCAGCGGGGGAGCTGCTGATCGGGCAGCGCGGAATAAAGCTTTACCTCAGCGACGGCGCGGCCGTGGCGGTCCGGGTGGAAGAAGAGGGCGCGGCGGTGGAGACCATCCGGGTGCTGCTCAGGCAGAACCTGGATGATCTAAGCGATCAGACCCTGGGGCATTACCGGCTGCGCCTGAGCAGTGAGAGCGGCTGCGTTGTAGAGGACAGGGTTGCGCAAAGGAGCTATTCCTTTGCGGCAGGAGAGCTTTTGACGGTGGAACCGGCCGGGGATGGGATTGCCCTAATCCCGCCTGGCGGGACGCTGCTGCAGTTCGATAACCGCATTTTTTTTGAACCGCTTCCTCCGGGGCGGATGGTCGTCGAAGGGCTGCCGCGTTCTTACTGGGAGGGTACTTCCCCCGCGTACCGCGGCCTTTTGGAGATCATTAACCGCGACGGCCGGCTCGTGCTGGTGAACGAGGTCAGCTTCGAAGAATACCTCTACACGGTGGTCCCCAGCGAGATGCCCCTTTCTTTTGGCCTTGAGCCTTTGAAGGCCCAGGCTGTGGCGACCCGCTCGTACGCATACACTGCTATTTTTGCCAACCGCTTCAGCGGTTACGGGGCGCATATCGACGACAGCGTCCTTTCACAGGTCTATAACAACATGCCGGAATACCCTTTATCCCGGGAAGCTGTGGAGGCGACCGCCGGGGAAGTGCTCTTTTACGGAGATACTGTCGCTGATACCCGTTTCTTTTCCACTTCCTGCGGCTATACCGCCAACGCCCACGAGGTCTGGCACGACAGCGTTACCGGAAACTTTCCCGGCGAGGCGGTCCCCTACCTGCAGGCTGCGCCTCAGATCTTAACGGAAACGGTTGACTTAAGCGATGAAGCGGCGGTGCGCCGTTTTTTAAAAGAGGTTGAGTGGCCCGCTTATGATTTCCAGTCGCCCTATTTCCGCTGGGAGGTGGAGATGAGCGGCGCGGAAGTGGAAGCGGCCCTTAACCGCAACCTCACTGAACGGTATGCCGCGCAGCCCGATTTTGTGTTGACCCTGGAGGGCGGTGAATTCCGCTCCATGGAGCTGCCGCGCATCCCGCTGGGACGGCTGCGCGATCTCCGGGTGATTGAGCGCGGTGCGGGCGGCAACATCATGGTGCTGGAGCTGGAGGGAACCAATGGAGTTTACCGGATCATTAAGGAATACAACATTCGCTTGACCCTGCGTCCGGTGCAGTATCTGGACGGCGAGGGACCGGTTGTCCTCCGGTGCCACAACGGCGCCACCTATGAAAATTACTCCATTCTGCCCAGCGCCTTCGCTGTATTTGACCTGATTAAGGATGCCAGCGGCCATGTGGAGAGACTGCACATCTACGGCGGCGGGAACGGCCACGGCGTGGGCATGAGCCAATATGGGGCCAGGGGGATGGCGCAGCAGGGCTTTAATTATCGCCAGATTTTGCAGCACTTTTATCCCGGCACCGAGCTGAAAGCGCTTTATTAAGGCGTTTAATATTATGTATACTTGATGTGCACAATGTGGAAAACCCGGCCTGAGAGAGTATGTACAAGCCCTGTGGCTGTGTATAACTTTGTGGATAGTGTGAGTTATTGTTCTCCTGGCAGGGGGAGAAAATGCCTATTTTCGAGGGTTTCTCAGATTTTGTGACAAAATTATGGTAGACATAAGCTCTTTACTTAATATTATACGGCCTTTAAAGCCTGTTTGTTGTGGAAAACTGGCGCCGGGTTCCGGCATGACTATTAGCAAGTATTACCGCAATAAAAGTAGGTGACAATAACTCCGGATTATGGTAAAGTTACGTCAACTAACTTCCCGAACGATAAGGCAACCCATCCGAAAGGATGGTACGCAAAGGCGCGCCGCGGCGCGCCCTTTTTTTGCCTTAAACTCCGGCAGCCCAGGCGCAAGGCCACCGAACAGCCCCTGATCGCTCCGGAAAAAAGGGGAGCCGGCTGGCTTCCCGATCATTTTTCCAGGTAAATCTGGTGCCACAGCAGGAACACGGCCGCGGTCCAGAGCTTGCGACCGTAATCCTTGCGGCCGGCGCAGTGATCGTTTAGCATCTGCTGCAGCGCCGGGGGATTAAAATAGCTGCGGGCCGTTTCACCGTGGAAGAGTTCCTCCAGGCTGGCCCGGTAATGAGCGCGAATCCAGGATCCGATCGGAACCGGGAAGCCGAGCTTGGGCCGGTTGCATATTTCCGCGGGGAGATGGCGGGCGGCGGCCTGCCGCAAGACATATTTTGTCGTTTTATTCACGATCTTGAAGCGGCCGGGAATGGTGGCGGCGAATTCGCAGAGGACATGATCCAGGTAAGGAACGCGCAGCTCCAGCGAATGGGCCATGGTCATCCGGTCGGCCTTGGCCAGAATGTCGCCCGGCAGCCAGGTAAAGAAGTCGAGCTGCTGCATGCGCGTGGTATCATCGAGGCCGTGGCTGGCTTTGAAGTAGGGCGCAGTGATCGTCCATGCAGGAGGCCACCCGCCCGCAAACAGCTCCGGGTTGAGGATCTCGCTTTTCTCCGCCTCGTTAAAGATGCAGGCATTGCCGAAGTAGCGCTTTTCAAGGGGGGTGGTGGCCCGCCGCAGGTAGTTCTTCCCGCGGACATGGTCCGGCAGGCGTTCGCCGGCTGCGCGAAGCAGCTTCCGCACCGGTTCGGGCAGGCGCTGCACCGGCGCCACGGCGCGCGGCTCCCGGTAAATTTCGTATCCGCCGAACAGCTCGTCGGCTCCCTCGCCCGAGAGGACCAGCTTGACCTCTGCGGCGGCCAGCCCGGCCGCGAAATAGAGGGCTACCGCCGCCGGGTCGGCCACCGGCTCCTCCTGGTGCCAGAGAATCCGGGGCAGTGCGGACCAGTAGCCGGCGGCGTCCACCGTGAGCTCGCGGTGCCGGGTGCCCAAAAAACGGGCCGTTTCACGGGCGGCGGGCAGTTCATCGTATTGACCTCCCGCACAGCCCACCGCGTATGTGTTGACCTCTTCCTGCCTGGCTAGAAGGGCTACGAGATTGCTGGAATCGATGCCGCTGCTTAAAAAGGAGCCCCGGGGCTCATCGCTGGCCAGATGCAGCCGCAGCGCCTCCTGGAGCAGGTGATCGGTCATTTCAACCAGGTAGGGCAGCGGTTTCGGTTGGGGATTGAAGCGCAGCGTCCAGTATTTCTTCGCCTTCAGTCCTCCCCTGTCCAGGGTCAGGTGATGGGCCGGGCGCAGCCGGTAAATGTCAGCAAAGGCGGATTCAGGATCGGGAAAATATTGAAAAGTGAGGTAGTGGGGCAGTGCCTGCAGGTTCAGGCGGGCTTCAACCCCGGGATGCTCCAGGATCGCCTTTAGCTCGGAAGCGAAGATCAGCGTGTCGCCGGAGCTGGTGTAGTAGAGGGGCTTGATCCCAAAGCGGTCCCGGGCCAGGAAGAGGTTTTTGGCCCTGGTGTCCCAGATGGCAAAGGCGAACATGCCCCGCAGCTTGCCGGTGCAGGCCTCGCCCAGATCCTCGAAGAGGTGAAGCACCACTTCGCTGTCGCTGCGCGAGCGGAAGCGATGCCCCGCGGACTGCAGCTCGCGCCGGAGCTGCTTATAATTGTAGATGGCGCCGTCAAAGACCATTTGGAAGCGCCCGTCTTCGCTGGCCAGGGGCTGGTTGCCCGCAGCCGAATCAATGGCGCCCAGCCGCCGGAAGCCTAGCGCCGCATGATCATCCGTAAAAAAACCGCTGCCGTCGGGACCCCGGTGCACCATGATCCGGGTCATATCCTCCAGGATCGTGCGGCTGCCGGCGGGCAATCCCTTCAGCGCCACCATGCCGCAAATTCCAGACACTGGCCTTTCCCCCCTTAAAGCGCAAAAGACCTTCAACATTATAATTTATGCACCTGGCCGGGGGATCGTGCCCTTCTCTAGAGATACTGGATGGTGTCGTCAAAAGAGGTGAGCGGTTCGAGGCCGTCCGGGCGGACAATGAAAGTATCTTCCACCCCCACCACACCCAAGCGGGGGAAAATGAATTTCGGTTCCAGGGCAATGACCATGCCTGGCTCGAGCACCAGGTCGAAATTGCGGGCGATCACCGGCAGCTCGTCCAGCTCCAGCCCGACGCCGTGGCCGATAAATTTTATTTTTTCTTCGGCACCCATGAAATAATCTTCCAAACCAGCCCCGGCGGCCAGGGATAGGGCGTGCTCGTAAAGGTCACGGCCGGAGCTGCCTGCCTTTCCTTTTTGCATTAGCTCCTCCTTGATCTGTAAAGCTATGCGGTGGGCAAAGCGCAGTTTCTCCGGCAATTGGCCCAGGCAGAAGATGCGGGTCTGGTCAACCATGTAGCCGTCAAGGACCGTAACGAAGTCGATGAAAATCGTTTCATTCCTGCGGATTGGGCCTCTTCCCGCCCCCTGGGGGTAAGCGGCGCTCAAACCGTTGCCTCCGGTCGGGCCGTCGAAATAACTGGGCGCCGCCGCGTTTGCCCCGCACATGATCTGATCATAGAACATTTCCTGGTTGAAGGTGCGCATGCGCACCGCGCCCTGGTGCCCCCGGGCGCGCACAAAGGCTTCAAGCTGCGCAGCCAGTTCGATCTCCGTCATCCCGGCGGTAATAATCTCTCTGGCGTAGTTAAACATGGCCGTGGAGAGGGCAGCCGCCTGCCGCATCAAGCCGATCTCGTAGGGCGATTTCACGGCGCGCAGGCGTCGAATCAACGGCGAAACATCGACCAAATCAAAGGTGTCGAAAAGCTTCCGGTAGCGGAAATACAGGTTGGCCGGAAGGACATCGAGCTCCAGGCCGAACCTGGACCCGGCCGGGATCAGTTCTCGCACCAGCTCCGCTAAACGGGCCGAACCTTCGAAAGGCTCAACCTCCTTCAGGGCGCTCTCCCGGCGGGCGCGCTCCAGATTCTTGCGCACTAGCAGGCAGGGCTCCCCCGCCGCCGGGATCAACAGCTGCCCTTGTTGCGCGGTGCCGCTGAAATAAAAGAGGTCCACCCGCTGCTCAATCAGCGCCCCGCCAATTCCCGCCTTCCTCATCTCCTGCTGCAACCCCTCAAGCCTGTGTTTCAATTCCTCGTGCGGTGTTGCCATCATCCATTCCTCCCATCAAAA
>JAAYGO010000163.1 GCA_012727685.1 Bacillota bacterium
TCTCGATTATCTTACCGCACACCATGCCAAAATCCCTATTTTTAAACCTCTTCCTGGGGTAAAATATTTTTTCCCACTCATTAAAAACCTTATATATCAGGCGTTGTTAAAGAACGCAAATGGCTCTGTTTTTTGTGGTTTTTCTAAAAGTGCGGCATGACGAATTCAAGCCCCCTCACCCTGCTCTCTCCTCCAAGGGGGAAGAGGGGGTAGGGAAGGGCACTTTTTCCCTACTTCTGATGGCGCACCCCGCTGGCGGGGGCATGTCCGTCTACTCCTTTTGATGCCGCTTACTTGATGGCGAATTCGGCGGCCAGGTAGTAAGGGTCATATGCACCGGAGTCATTGGGGACATAGATATCTTTTACAATGCGGTAATCGCCCCGCTCCAGCTTTGCGTAGAGCCATGTCCAATCAACCGTCCACTGCGCGCTTTCTCCGGCGGGCAGCAGGTAGCCAATATCCTCAAAGCCGTATTCTTCCTCTATGGCGACCGGGACCCGGTACCAGTTGCCGTCATTTTTCTTTTCCAGGACGTAGTGTTCGCCGTAAACGCATTCCTTGCCGGATTGATTCTCAAAGCGCAGCGTCAATCCGCCCGGCGACACTGTTCCCTCCTCGACAGTCATGGTCACACCGCCAAGGTTGTTTACCGTTTCGTAAGCCGTTGGATCCCAGTCGGAGGGATCCACCGGCTGGCCGTTCAGCACGCCCAGCGTTGTGGCGCCGCATCCCGCCAAAAAAACTAAACTGCCTGCCAGAACAATAAAGCAAAAGAGCATTTTTTTCATTGCATTCCCCTCCTTTATCTGGTTGACAGATGCTTTGGGTAAAAAGTTCCCTGTATGAAAGTTGTCACCGTTGGAAAGTTGCTACCGGGACGGTTCCAGGAACAGCTTTGTCAACAGGATTCTTCAAAGATGCTCTGAGAATGCGGTGTCCGGATTCAGCCCCCCCTCACCCTGACCCTCTCCCTCAAAAAGTGGGAGAGGGGATTGTTGCCGGTGCCATTTTCATCCACTTAGGATAACATCAAGGGGCTGCCTTTTAAGACAGCCTCGGGATAAGGTGCGGTGCTACTGGGAAATGAGAAAAATGGAGGGTTATGGCCTTCGATATGGAAATGTGATCGAAAATGGTTTTTTAAAATGTGAAAGGAGGTCTTTAGGGTTTATGACGCACAATCAAGCAGCGGAACGCCTCAAGGAGGAAATCATCGCCGATACCGGCCGGATATTGCAAGAGTTCCCACAAGGCGGCGCCTCCCGCTTCACGGTGCTGATCGAAAACATCAAGCCGGCTAGCTCAGAACTGAAAACCGCCCACGGCCTCTCCATTCATTTGGAGAGGGCTGGCAAGAACTATCTGCTGGACACCGGTTCCGGCGCCACCACCTTCGAGAACGCCGCCCTGCTCGGCAAAGACATGGCCGCGGTGGAGGCGGTATTTATCTCCCACGGCCATTATGATCATGGGGGCGGCCTGGCCCGTTTTTTGAAACTCAACCGGCGGGCCAAGATCTACTTAAGCGAAGCGGCCATCCGGGAGAGGCATTTTGCCGAGCGTAAGGGGGCGATTGATAAAAATATTTCCATTGATGTATCCCTCTATGAGCGCTATCCCGCACGGTTCCACTTCGTGGACCGGGTTGCCGAGATCGCGGAAGGGCTGATCGTCATCCCCGCCATCGAGCAGCTCTTTACCCTGCCCGGAGGAAACGCCAACCTCTACCGGGAGACTGCTTCCGGCATGGTCAGGGACAATTTTCAGCACGAGCAGATCCTGGTGATCAAGGATCAGGACGGTATAATCGTTTTCTCCGGCTGCTGCCACAACGGCATCCTGAACGTGATTCATACGGTGCGCAAGCATTTCCCCGAAACGCCCGTGAAAGCGGTGCTCGGCGGTTTTCATCTCCTCAACCCCGATACGCAGCAGCTCTGCGAGACAGAGCAGGCTGTCGCCGCCCTGGGTCAGAAACTGCGCGCGCATGCCATCGGCCTTTATTTTACCGGCCACTGCACCGGTTTAGAAGCGTATGCCATCCTGAAAAAAGAACTGGCCGGCCGTCTTCTTTATTTCCACACAGGACTCGAGTTTACGCTGTAAAAAGATAACGCTTTCAGCGATCCTGTCACTGTGGCGGTTCTAACGGCAATAATGGCTGCTGATCTTGAAACCCGGCACAGTCTTGGCAGCGGGAAGAAGCGGTTCGCTCCCCGGTCGCGGTCCTGAAACAGCTTCGCGTTCATTCGGAAAGCCAGGGTAGATCACAAGGCGGACCGGGGGCGGCCCAGATTGGGGACAGCCGTTATACTATGGGGCCCAGGAGGAGCGCTGTGTTGTAGTGCAGTAGCCGGTAAGTCAAATCCCCTTCTTAAATCCCCTTCGTTTTTATGAGGAAGGACAAACTCGCGGATACCAGTATTTCTTAAAAAAATGCAATATATACTTGACATCGTGTTAACTATATATTACAATGAGCCTTGTAAGGGGTGGATAATGTGAAAAACATGCGGATGAAAATTGCACGCATGGAACGCGATATGAAGCAAGAGGATTTGGCGAAGGCAGTTGGGGTGACAAGACAGACAATCGGTTTGATCGAAGCCGGGGCCTATAATCCAACTCTTAAGCTCTGTATTGCAATTTGCAAAGCGTTAGGCAAAACGCTAAACGATCTGTTTTGGGAGGAGTAATCATGAGAAAGGCTTATATTCAAGACGAAAGGATAGTATTGCAGAGGAGGAAGGTGGGCAGTGACGCTTTTGGCATATTGTTCTATGGCCTGCTGGCGTCTGTATTAGTTCAACAGTTTATACTTCTTGCACCTTTTTCCCAATATGCGGCCGAACTGATCCTTCTGCTAGCAGCATCTATCTATGTGGCAATTGGCAATATTGTTGTTGGCAATAACCTTTTTTATGACAGTAAGAACGGACAGAAAACAGTGGTGATCAATAGTGTCGTCACCGGTATTGTTGTGGCGGTGATCGTGACCGCGTTTAATTCAATCAATTATGGATTGGAAAAAATGGGTGACGCAGCTTTCATTGCTGTTATTGCCGCGATCACCTTTGCTTGCGGCGCGCTTGTGTCATTTGTTGCATTCGAGTTTCTTTATCTGATCAACAAGAAAAGGCAGAAGCAGATCGATGACAAATACAACAATTCAGATGATTAGGGCGGGCAATTATGCCGTCCACGGCTACGGGCCTTGAGATTGTGACATTATATGGATAAAAGCGGGCCAAATGGATTAATCAGTTTTTTATTGTCAAAAATCAAGCATGACACCTGTATACGGTATTGATTTTGGTATTGCAAATAGTATAGCAAAAGTGATAGACTCATCTTGATCGATCATTTCTGGATTGAAGGGAAATGGGATAGGTGAGTGCTGCTATACTGGTTCCGCTACTGCTTCTGTTTATCCTCGGAGTGATCGAAAAGCATCTACACCAGCGGGCTGTCAATGCCGTGCCCATCCGGATCAA
>JAAYGO010000056.1 GCA_012727685.1 Bacillota bacterium
GCGCAATATTGATCTTCAAAGATCAGGCGCTATTGACCTTCAAGATCAGTTTCCAGGGAAAAGTCCCGGTTAATAATATACCACAACAAGGGATGGAAAGTAACAAAAATCGTACATTTCACCGTCAATAATTAGTTGCCACCGGCTACTCCCGGAGCAAAGATGGCCTCATGGGGCTTTCTGATGCCGTAGAGCAGGGTGAAGCGCAGCTCCTTGTTTAGCTGGACAATGTCTCTGATCATGGAGCGGAAGGGGGTGATGCCGCTGCCCCCGGCGAGGGCGACGATCTCGGGCCGGTCGCGCAGGGAGTCGATGTAGAAAAAGCCGTGCGGCCCGGTGCACTTGAGCCTTTTGCCTACCTGCCAGTGGGCAAAAACGTGCTCGCTGAAGAAGCCGCCCTCCTTCTTCTTGACCGCGATTTCATAGTACCCTTCCTTAAAGGCATCTTCAGGCGAGGAACAGATCGAGTAGGGGCGCGTGACCGAAACGCCCGCCAGATCGTCCCTGACGCTTAAATACTGGCCCGCCCGGAAATAAGGCAGCTCCTGCCGCGCCGATCCCTCCGGCAGGACCAGCTTATAAACGCGGGTCTGGGCCGCCTCTTCGCGCACCGCTTCGATGACCAGCTCCAGGCTGTCCGGGTGCAGCCGCCCGGCCAGGTCGCCGATATAGTCAAATTCCACCGGCTGCGCCGGCGCCCGGCTGATGCGCTTGCGCCGTTTGGGAACCAGTTGCGTTGTTGAGGCATATGGCCGCCTGGATCCGGTTGCCGTAGAGATCGCTGAATTTTTGGTTGAGTATGTCGGGATTGGCCGTGTTATCGTAGACAAAATAGCCGTAATCCTTCAGGCCCAGCTTTTCCGGGGGCTGGTTCAGCCCCAGGAAGACGACAAAGCCGCTCAGGCCGTGCTTGCGGGCATTGACATTTTGATAGGCGACAGGCGGCACCTCTTCCCGGGGGTAGATGAGGCGGTTGTAGACCACGGTGGGGGAAACGTTGGCGATGACATGCTCCGTGGCGATGCGCTCGCCGTGCGAGGTTTCCACCCCGGCGACCGCGCCCCCCTTCACGATGATCTTGTCAACCCTGGTGTTGAAAGCGATCCGGCCGCCTGCGTCCCGGATCTTCGCCTCGAGGGCTGTGGCCATCTCGTGCGAGCGGTAGCGCAAGATGTAGCCGCCCATGGATATGTACTTGTAGAACATGGCCGCCCAGATGGTAAAGCTGGTGCGGCTCATGCCGGGACCGAGGTAGCACCAGAAGGCATAGAGGATATAAGCTTTTTTATGTTTCAGCGTAGCTTTTTAGCATATGTCGTCCTGAGCGCAGCATATGCCATCCCGAGCACAGCGAAGGATCTCATCCGAGCTGCTGAGTTCCTTCGGGCTGCCCCTCAGGATGACAATGTAGCCCCCACTGCTCAGCCCACAGCGGACTTCACCGCCAGGCAATCGCCCATGCCGGGGCGTACACATCAAGGGGCTGCCCCTTTGAGACAGCCCCATATGATCGCATCCTCATCTTATTACCGGTATTATTACCGGTAAATGTCCACTGCAACAGGGAGGCCTTGCCTCCCCCTTTTTACTCTTTTTTCGCTACAGCCTCCAGTAGAGGAAGCCCATTTTCTCCGCTTCCCTGCGGTCAAAGATGCCCTTCACGTCAATTAAAACACAGCCCCCGGCGGAAGGAGCAGCGGCATCGGCGCTGCGCGCCGCAGCGGTTTCATCAAGGCAGCAGCAGCTCCCCGGGCAGAGCATGGCCCGCACATCGGCAAGGCTGAGCGAGCGAAAAGCATCGTGGGCCACGGCGAAGACCACCGCGTCCATGCCCTTGATCGCCTCCAGCGGCGCGAGGGTCAGCTTATAGTCCCGCTGCAGGCTGCGCGCATCGGCAACGGGGTCGCACACCGTCACGGTGATGCCGTACTCCGCGAGCTCCTTGATGATATCCACCACCTTGGTATTGCGCACATCGGGGCAGTTTTCCTTGAAGGTGACGCCCATAATGGCCACCTTCGCCCCCTGGATCTGCTTGTTGGCCTTGATCATCCTTTTCACCGTGTTCTCGGCCACAAACTTGCCCATGCTGTCGTTGATCTTCCGGCCGGCGAGGATCACCTGCGAGTGGTAGCCCATGGCTTCGGCCTTGTAGGTCAGGTAATAGGGGTCGACGCCGATGCAGTGCCCCCCCACGAGCCCCGGGGTGAAGGGCAAAAAGTTCCACTTGGTCCCCGCCGCCTCGAGCACGGCCTTCGTATCGATGCCCATCATGTTGAAGATGATCGAAAGCTCGTTCATAAAGGCAATGTTGATGTCGCGCTGGCAGTTCTCGATCACCTTGGCCGCCTCGGCCACGCGAATGCTCTCCGCCTTGTAGACCCCGGCCTGTACCACCAGCTCGTAAACCTTTGCGATGATGTCCCTGGTCTCTTCATCCATGCCGGAGACGATCTTCACAATATTCTCGAGGCGGTGCACCTTGTCCCCGGGATTGATGCGCTCCGGAGAATAGCCGACCTTGAAGTCCACCCCGCATGTAAGCCCCGAGCTCTCCTCCAGGATGGGCATGCAGATCTCCTCGGTCACCCCGGGATAAACGGTGGATTCGTAGACCACGATGGAGCCCGGCGTCAAGTATTCACCCAGGATGCGGCTGGCCGACTTGACCGCCGACAGATCGGGAGTATGATCCGCGTTTACGGGTGTAGGCACGGCCACAATATGGAATTTCGCCTCTTTCAGCCGGGCGGGATCGGCCGTGAATTCCACGGTGCTGTTTTTCACGGCTGCGTCGCCCGCCTCCCCGGTGGGATCGATCCCGGAGCGGTAGAGCTCGATCTTGGCCTTGTCCACGTCAAAACCGATCACCTCCGCCCGCTTCGCAAAGGCGACGGCTATGGGCAGCCCCACGTAGCCCAAGCCAATGAGCGAAATCTTTGCTTTCCGGTTCACAATGCTCTCGTAAAGATCCATGATCACTGCTCCTCAGTTTCCTCGTAATTTTGCTCAAAGCGCCACGCATCGCGGCACATCTCTACGAGTCCCAGCCGGGCCTTCCAGCCCAGCTCTTTCTCCGCTTTGGAGGGATCGGCGTAGCACTCGGCAATATCGCCGGGCCGCCGGGGGGCAATCTCGTAGGGCAGCTTGATCCCGTTCGCCTCTTCAAAGGCCTTTACCATCTGCAGCACGCTGGTCCCCCGGCCGGTGCCGAGATTGTAGATATGCACGCCCGGGGTCAGTTTGTCCAGCGCCGCCACGTGCCCCGCGGCCAGGTCCATCACGTGGATATAATCGCGCACCCCGGTGCCGTCGGCCGTGGGGTAATCGTTGCCGAAAATGCGGAGCCTGGGCAGCTTGCCCTTGGCCACCCGGGTTATATACGGCATGAGGTTGTTGGGGATGCCGGTAGGCGCCTCGCCGATCAGGCCGCTGGGATGGGCTCCCACCGGATTAAAGTAGCGCAGCAGGGCCACCGCCCAGTCCGGGTTCGCTTTCGCCAGGTCCGTTAAGATGCGCTCGCTCATGGCCTTGCTGTGGCCGTAGGGATTGAC
>JAAYGO010000173.1 GCA_012727685.1 Bacillota bacterium
CGCCTGGTTACTTCGAGATCCTCCCGGCTGGGCGACGGATCGCCGCTGGGATGGTTATGCACCAGGATCACCGAGGCCGCGCTCTTCCTTAAAGGGACGGCGAATATTTCCCGGGGATGCACGATCGAAGCATTCAGGCTGCCGATGGAGACCTCTTCCTTGGAAATGACATGGTTCTTGGTATTCAAGAGCAAAACCTTGAAATACTCCTTTTTCTTGTAGCGGAGCTCTTCCATAAACAGTTCCGCTGCCTGCCGCGGATTGGTGATGCTGCCGCTCTCCTCCCGGGGGGTCGTGGCCAGCCGCCGCCCCAGCTCCAGGGCGGCCTTGATCATGACCGCCTTGGCCGGCCCGACGCCTTTGATCTCTTCCATCTCTTCCAGGCTGAGATCCGGCAGGGCGCGCAGCCCCCGGCTGCGGGAAAGCAGCCTTCCGGCCAACTGGACCGCCGATTCCCGGGTGGTACCACTGCGGAGCAAGATGGCCAGCAGCTCTGCATTGGAGAGGGCTTCCGCGCCTAAAAGCCGCAGCTTTTCCCGGGGCCGTTCCTCCAGGGGCAAATCCTTAATCGTAAACCGCTCTTCCTGCTTCACCGCTATCCCTCCAGTATTGCCATGGTTTTATATCCATGCGGGAGAGGAGAAGGTAAAGCTGGTTTAGAGGTAATCCGACCACATTGGTGTAACATCCTTCGATCCGTTCAATAAAGAAGGCCGCTTTCTCTTGAATGCCGTAGGCGCCGGCTTTATCCATTGGTTCGCCCGTTGCCAGATAAGCATCGATCAGCTCTCTCTCCAGAGACCGCATCCAGACCCTGGTCTCGGCCCACGCCGTTTCCGTTCGCCCCGTGGCGGCGTCGATCAGGGCTAAACCGGTAAATACGCTGTGCTCGCGTCCGCTCAAGGTCTCAAGCATCCGCCGGGCGGCGGCCGCGTCACGCGGCTTACCCATAATCTTTCCTGCACAGACGACCAGCGTATCGGCCCCGAGCACAAGACCTTGCAAAAACTGCCGGGCTGCCGCCGCAGCCTTGTCCAGGGCCAGGCTGACCGCCAGCTTGTCCGGCGGCAGATCCCGGATCGTCTCCTGAACCGCGGGTACGACCACCGCGAAGGGGATGCCCACCTGCCTGAGCAGGGCGGCGCGGCGAGGCGAGGCGGAAGCGAGGATCAGCTTCTTCATGGGATGCTCCCGGCACTGCCCGCTTGCCTGATCACCCGCGCGGTAATACCGGCGAGGTAATGGGCGGCCAGACCGGTAAACAGGCCGGTCGGCACGCCGAGCAGCAGTAGCAGGGGAAAATAGCCCACAAACAGGGACGCATTGGCGATGATGAAGCTGGCCGCAGCCAGTTGCGCCAGGTTATGGGTGACCGCGCCCAAGATGCTCACGGAAACCAGGCTGATGGCTTTCCGCTTGACCAGCAGCACCGCCAGGGCCATCACCAGGCAGGAGGTTACGCCCCCCGCAAGGCTCAGCCAGAAACCAAAGCTAAGAAAGCTGCCGCTAAAAAAGCTGCCGAGCAGGGTGCGCAAGATCGAGACGATCAGCCCGCTGCGCAGGCCGTAGAGTACGATGGCAAGTAAAGTGATGATGTTGGCCAGCCCCAGCTTGACCCCGGGAACAGGCATCGGCAGGGGCAGGGCCGCCTCCACGGTATGAATGACCACCGCGAAGGTAACCAGCACCGCCATGTAGGTTAAATAGAACAGGTTGCGCTTCATCTGGTGTTCCCCTTAAATTAAGTTATCCAAAAACGGCGCTTTTCCTCTAGCCGGCAGACAGCCTTAACAATTATTTAATAGGACATGGGACGGTTCTTTGTTTATGTCACTGAAGCTGTCGCTCCGGTTCACTCGTTAGATGTGCTGCGGCTCACCGGCGGCCTTCCGCCTGGGCTGCCCTCGACAGTCACGCGTCCTGCGCTCCTGTCTCGGCGGCCTGCAATGTGGGAGGTGAGAGGTTAGAGGTGAGATCGCATCAGTCACTTTAAACCTTGGCCAGAATAACAGTAACATGGTCTTTTCTTCTCACTTCTAACATCTCACTTCCCACTTCTCATCAGCCAGGCCTTGGTTCGCC
>JAAYGO010000117.1 GCA_012727685.1 Bacillota bacterium
CCGGACACATTCCCCTTCGAGATTTTCCCCGGCGGCATGGGGGGAGGCTCTTACCCGCCTAGCGGCGGCAGCTGGGTGATCAAAAGCTGGCAGTAGTGATTGCAGATTTTTTTAGGGGGACGGAGAAATAGCGATGCGCCAGATTTTAAGCGGGCAAAAAGGCATGACCCTGGTCGAGGTCCTGGTTTCCATGGCCATCCTCGTGATCATCGCCCTGGCCTTTATCCTGGTCTATACCACCGCCTTTTCCAACACCTATGCTTTCGGCAAAAAAAATGCCGCCATGGCCCTGGCTTCGGAAGCGATGGAGGCCCTTTATGCCATCGAACCAGCTGCCGAAGGCACCATCGCCGCCAAGCTGAGCTCCCTGAACGGGAACCAGGTCAGCAGCAGGGACGAGCTATACTTGGAAACGGGGCACGATTTCAATTATCTGATTGAGCCGGTTGCCACGCTGAACGGGGCAACGAGCGGGCATAAGGTGACCATCGCGGTTTTCTACCAAGCGGAACAGCGCCACGTGACACTGGCCACGTTTATCCGGGGAGTGGACTGATCATGGAGCGAACTTTACGCAGCGAGAAAGGGCTCACCCTGGTGGAGTTGCTCATCGCCGTGGCCTTAATTGGCCTGGTGTTCGCCTTGGCCTTTTTGCTCTATGCCTATGGCGTGGGCAGTTTTGAGCAAGGCACCGCGCAGGCCGCTTACCAGCAAAAAGCCCGCCTGGTGCATACGCTCTTCAAGAAAGAGCTGCGCAACGCCGGCGCCCTCGCCCTGGCGCCGGGGGGACTGGAAGGCGAGTATGACGGCTTCTTTTACCTGGAAAACGGCTCCTTTTATCACAACAACACCCCGGTGGCTGAAGAGATCATCGATATCCAGGTTAAGATCGAGCGGGAAGCGGACCGCTCGATATTAAAGTTTATGATCACGAGCGGCGCCGGGGCGCAGAATTATATTCTGCAGGACCGCTTTTTGCTGAACAACATCGCTGCTCCCTTTGACGGCAGTTACGACGCGTATCGCAGCTTAAACGATCTCGTCTTGTATTATAACCCCCATATTCCCCAGGCTTCGCCCCCGCAGCAGCACACTTTAACCGTAACCGTAGAAGGCGGGGGAACTAGCGTGCCCGCCCCGGGCCTCCACCGCTACGCTGCGGGCAGCCTCATTTCCCTGTCGGCGGAAGCGGATCCTGGATGGGTATTTGAAAAGTGGCTCGTTGATACAGTGCAATATAATGATCCCCAGATCGCCGTTTTAATGGACCGGGACCGGACCGCGACCGCCTATTTCCTGGAAGAAGAGAGCGGCCCAAGCCTCGCAGAGATCTTGGATGCAATAGATACCCTGCCATTTCAAAATTCACCCTATGACAATCAGCCAATCATCCTGGTCCCGGAGGTAGAGGGTGTTAGTTTTCGTTTTATTGCTAAAACAAGCCCACAACATGGCAGTATTGAAATAATCGACAATGGGCAAAGAGTAAGAATTTCAAGGCATAATAATCAAACTGGCAGCGGGACAATTACCCTCCAAGCAGAGAAAGACGGGGAAAGCATGGCGAAAGTATTTTCGGTGAGCATTCCCCCTCCCGGAGGGGCGGTCACGATCACCGCGCAGTAAGGGGCGGCGCCGCTTCCCGCTCCAGCCGCTCCCGGAAATATAGTTTAACCTCGATATGGTCTTCCGCCGGGATGAAGCCCAGATCGGCCAGTTCAAGCTCCTCATCCCGGTGCTGATCTTTTACTTCCCGGACCAGCTCTCGCAGCGCCGCCAAAAAAGGACCGGCCTGCTGTGCCAGCGTCCCCGGCGAAAAAGCCAGCCTCTTCTGCACAATCAATGTCTTCATCAATTTTCCTCCCTGAACCCATAGTATGGCCAGGGAGCCCCCTTTCGATACCGATCCACCGATCCAGGGGCCGATCCAGAGGGCCGATCCAGGGGACGGTTCTCC
>JAAYGO010000144.1 GCA_012727685.1 Bacillota bacterium
GGCGAACCAAGGCCTGGCTGATGAGAAGTGGGAAGTGAGATGTTAGAAGTGAGAAGAAAAGACCATGTTACTGTTATTCTGGCCAAGGTTTAAAGTGACTGATGCGATCTCACCTCTAACCTCTCACATCCCACTTTGCAGGCCGCCGAGACAGGAGCGCAGGACGCGCGACTGTCGAGGGTAGCCCAGGCGGAAGGCCGCCGGTGAGCCGCCAAAACATCTAACGAGTGAACCGGAGCGGAAGCCTCAGTGACAAAAGAAGCATAATTCTCCATTCCCCTGTTGGTGCCTCCTTGGAGACATGGCCGCCAACCTACTAACTGCTAATATATTACCCCAAAGAGGCACAGCAAACACTGATTTAGATCTTTTCTTCAATCTCGCTGCCGCAGTCAAAGCGGCGGTACAGGTCGGCGGCCCGGTCCTGCAGGTAGATATAGTCGTAACCGGCCCCGCCGGACTCCAGCGACTGCCGGTAGGCGTCGCGGGCCTCCTCCCGGCAGGATTCACAACAGTAGAGGGGGATGCTGTAGCAGAGGACGCGCCGCCATTCGCCGTAGCCGTGCTCCGCCGCCGAGTCGATCACCCGGTAGGAGGAGCAGCGGGGGCAGAGCCGCAGCCTGATCCGCTGGTTTTCGTAGATATTGTCGGTATCGTAAAAGATCTGCTTGACAGTAGTGTAAAAATCGCCGAGGCTCTTCATGGCGGCAGCCTGCAGCTCTTCGCGCCGGCGAAAGTTTTCCAGCTGCAGCGCGGCCAGTTTTTTAAGCCAGGCTAGGTTGGCGGGATCTTCTTTAAAGGCGCCGGGCTCGTAGTCGGGTTCGCGCAGGTTGGAATAATCGATCCCGGCCATGGCCATGATCAGGGCCAGGTTGATATAGGGCAGGGCTGTCTCCACGGAGTAGCCGCCCTCGAGCACGGCGATATGGGGGGCCAGTCTCCTGTTCAGCTCTGCATAGCCGGTGGCGGTAAAGCGCATATTGGCCAGAGGATCGCTGTAATGGTTATCCTGCCCCGCCGAGTTGACCACCAGTTCGGGCTTGAACTCCTCAAGAATGGGCAGGATAAGGTCTTCCAAGATGTAGAGGATCCCCTCGTCGGTGGTATACGGCGCCAGGGGAATGTTGATCGTGGTGCCCGCCGCCGCAGGACCGCCCAGTTCATCCACAAAGCCGCTGCCCGGGTAGAGGGTCCGCCCGTCCTGGTGAAAGGAGATGAAGAGCACGTCGGGGTCATGGTAATAGATCTCCTGCGTGCCGTCGCCGTGGTGCACGTCCGTATCGACTATGGCAATGCGGCGCAAGCCGTATTTGTGGCGCAGGTATTCGATCAGGATCGCCTCGTTGTTGATATTGCAGAAGCCGCGGTTGCCGTGGGCAACCGTCATGGCGTGGTGCCCCGGGGGGCGGATGATGGCAAAGCAGTTTTTAACCTCGCCGGCGGCAAAGGCGTCGCCCAATACCAGCGCCCCGCCGGCGGCGACCCGGTGCGCTTCGGTCGCGATCTCGTCAATGGAGGGCACGCAAAAATGCACGCGGGCGATATCCTGCGGCTCCGCCAGGCGGGGCTGGTATTCGCGGATCTGCGGCAGATCCATGATCCCTTCCTCAAAGATCTGGTCCCGCGTATAGAGCAGCCTCTCCTCGCGCTCCGGGTGCGAAGGCGAGATGGCCCAGTCAAAAGCGGGGAAAAAAAGCAGGCCGGTCGGCTTCATTTCGCCACCCCCTTGAATTCGTCGATCAGGCCGGGCACGATTTGCGCCTCCACCTGGAAGATCTTGCCGACCCGGCTGTAACCGCGGATCATGTTAAATTGCTCCGCCATCTGCACGCGCACGCCGTGCAGGCAGGCAACCATCCCCTTGGCTGCGGCCAGCCGCGCCAGGTGCTCCACTGCTTTTTCCCTGGCGTCGTCCAACTGGAAGGCGTCCGGATCGGCGATCCTCTCTTCGATACCCTCCTGGTCGATCAGGAGGCGCTTCTGCTGGGTATCGGCATAGAGGGACACCGCCAGGGTCGGCCGCGCCACCGCCGCGCCGAGGGCATTCGCCGTCGGCGCGAGGCGGTGCACCATGCATGGCACCCCCATTTTTTCCGCGAGCAGCGGCACCATCAGCTCCGCCGCGCCGCCGATGCCGATAATCCGGTCAAGGCGGAACCTGCGCCGGTGCACAATTTCCCAGACCTTGTAGGCCGGTTCGTCTTCCCATTCGCGAAACATTTCCAGGATCAGGCGCTCCAGCCGCGCGAGCGCCTCTTCGGTCACCGCGGCGGCAAAGGAGTCCGGCTCGCAGCCCGCCCGGGCGGCTTCCCCGGCAATTTTCTCCCTGGCCCGGGCCATATCTCCGATGGCCAGGCCCCGGTGACAGGCGACGGCATCGGTGAGCGTGGCCGCCGGACCGCCCAGGCAGGCCGCCGGGCCCAGCCGCTGCGCGGCGATCTCCGCCTGCCCGTTCGCGCCTTTGACGGCGCTGTCGCCCCCCAGGGCCAGCGAGCGCAGGGCCAGCGCCTGGATATGGGTGAAGCGTCCCTCGATGCGGGCCCCCTTCGAGGCGTGCAGCGGCACGCCGTCGATGAGCAGGGCAATGTCCGTGGTCGTGCCCCCCATATCGATCATGACCGCGTTCTCCTGCCGGCGGCTCAGGGCCACGGCGCCCATGGCGCTGGCCGCCGGGCCCGAAAAAACCGTCTCCACGGGATTCCGCCTGGATACTGCCAGCGGCATGGTGCCGCCGTCCGCCTTCAGGATATGGACCGGCGCTTTTAAGCCGCGCCTTTGCACGGCCTCCTCCACCCGGTCCGCGAACTTCCCCCATTCCGGGGCGGTCACCGCGCTGTAGTAGGCTGTCACCGCCCGGCGCGGAAAATTCATCCTGCCGGCCACTTCGCTCCCCAAGACCATCGTTGCCCCGGGATGAAGGCGGCCGACCATCCGGGCAATCTCCTGCTCCAGGGAGCGGTTGCGCTGGGCAAATTTCGCCGCCACGGCGATCCGCTCAATCCCTTTCCGGCGGATATCTTGAACGGCCTTTTCCACTTCAGCCGGATCTATTTCCTCGGTAATATTGCCCCGGAAATCGATGCTGCCTTTCAGGAAATAGGTATCGGGGGCGATGCGGTAATATTCAAAGGGCAGTCCCCTGCCGGGGATGAGGATCAGTGCGGTCCTGGCCCCGCTGCCCGTGGCCAGGATGTTTGTGACCAGGGTGGTGCTGATCACCAGGCGGCGCACGGCCCCCGCCTCACGGCCGTCCAGCAGCTCATCGAGCACTGTAAAAATGGTCTCCGCCAGGTCGGAACTGTCGTTGGGCCTTTTCACGCTCTTGAGCAAAACCCCTTCGTGCAGCAGCACCCCGTCGGTGGAGGTCCCCCCCACATCAATACCGAGCAGCATGGAAGCCACCTCCCGGCTCCGGCAATCTTTTCTTATTCAATATTCTACCATATTCTACTGGGGCAATAAAACAGCCCAGGGGGAAGGCCACCGGGAGGCTGTTGTCCTTGCTGTTCTATCTAAAGATCAAGAGAATCGCCCCTTGATCCGGTGAGCTGCCGGGCGCCAAAAAAAGACCCGCGTGAGCGCGGGCCTTTTGATCTCGCTATTTTAGACCTTATCCTTTTAGTAAGTGAATTTATCCATGTTATCGTTAATCTCTTCAATCGAATCGATCTCCACGTACGACGGGACTACCAGGCCGATACGGGCCCCTTCGTAGTTGGTGTTCACTATGTCAACCTGGTCGCCGAACTCTTCCAGGTATTGTCCGTGGGTCAGCGGCAGCCAGGCGGTGGTGCAGAAATCGCCGTCTCCCTGGGCCAGTCCCTGCCACATCAAGGCTGCGGCCACTGATTTTACTTCCACGTTATAGCCCAGATCTTCGAGTACAGCCTTCACCACATGAGTACTGGCGGTGGCGCATTCCCATTCCACGTAAAGAATGGTCACATCGCCCTTTTCCGCAGAGGCCAATTCTTCATCGGGCAGCCACCGTTGCACTAGCGCTTGATTTTCATCCACCCAGATGCGGGCGTTTTCCGCCGGGTCTCCGCCTTCCATGTTCATGGCCATCACTGCCCCAATCTCCGCATCGGTCCAGGAGAATTTCTCCAGTAGCGCATATACTTCCGGCATATCTTCGGCCAGTCCCAGCCGGGCCACTGTTTCAATGGTTTCATCACCGCCGAATATGCCCTTCGGATCCTCAAGGTATTTCAAGTCCCACCGGGAAAATTTCCAGTGGGGCGACCAGCCGGTCACGATTATCCATTCCTCGCGGTTGATGGCGTCCTGCAGGGCCGCGGTCATGGTCGCATCACTGCCTTCGACCAGAGCCACGTTGAGATTATACTCTTCAATCGCTTTTTCAGTAGCAGACATAATTCCGGCGCCGGGGTCGATGCCGATTATTCTTGCACCTGCCTGGCCCTGTCCCTTGTCATTACCCCCGTCTCCATCTCCGGCGCAACCGGTGAGGCCAAAGGCCAGTACCACGATTGCCACTACAGCCACCCAAAAACCCTTTCCTTTTAAAACCAACTGCTTCACTCCTCGTAGATTTATTCTACAGTAAGTGTTTTAGCGATTATCCTTGGATCTTTTTATTCTGCAGATTTTGAGTAATCCGGTCGAGAATAATAGCTAAAACAACCACTGCCAAACCGCTTTCAAAACCACCTCCGATATTCAAACGCTGGATTGCTCCCCACACCTTTGTTCCCAAACCTGGAGCGCCGATCATGGCCGCAATGACGACCATGGATAATGAGAGCATGATGCACTGGTTTACACCGGCCATGATGGTGGGCATGGCCAGCGGGAGCTGCACCTTAACCAGCTTCTGCCACTCGGTGGTTCCAAAGGCGCCGCAGGCTTCAACCAGTTCTTTCGGCACCTGTCGTATTCCCAGGCCGGTAAGCCGGATGACCGGAGGCATGGCAAAGACCACCGTGGCCATGACCGCCGGCACCTCGCCCATTCTGAAGAAAAAGACAACCGGAATCAGGTAGACAAAGGCGGGCAGGGTCTGCATCAGGTCCAGCACCGGCCAGACGATGCGGTGGAATGTTTCGCTGCGCGCCCCGGCAATCCCCATGGGGATGCCGATGCAGATCGAAACAACGGCGGACAAAACAACCAGGGACAGCGTCTGCATCGCGGCGGGCCAGAGCCCAAAATTATAAATCAGTATCAGCCCGGCAAAACTGAAGGCGGCTACCGAACGGTTGCTCAAACGCCAGGCAATCAAGGAGAATAAAATGATTAGCACTAACGGAGGAAGCCAGATCAAGCCGTCAGTCATCCTGACGATCAGCGATTGCATGACCTCCGATAACGCCCGGGTAACAGGGCTGAGATGCACTCTCAGCCATTCAATCGCCACCTCTATCCCCTCTCCTAAAGGCAAACGGGGCAAATACTCCAGCGGATTTAAGATTTTCTCAATCATTGGCGTAATTCTCCTTTACCAGCCCCGCCAGCAGCACGCCCCGGATAATAATGCCCAGGATCCGGCCGGCTTCATTGACTACTACAAGGGGGACTACGGAAGTGGCGGACTTTTCAAACAACTCGTTTAAAGTGCTTTCCGGCGGGACCTTAATGCAATCGGTGCGCATAATTTTAGTCAGGTCCGGATCTCCCCGGTCGGCTGCCTTTGCCGCTTCTTCCATCAGCACATAGCCTAGCAGCCGGCGATTCCGATCCACGACAAAAATACTGGAGATGCCTTTATCTTTCATTTTGCGCATCGCTACCCGGGGGCCGTCCTTAGGAAAGGCCAGCACTTCAGGGTCTTTCATGACCCCCTCCGCAGTGAGCACCTTGGAGAGGTCCACATCTTCCACAAACCTGGCCACGTATTCGTCGGCAGGGTGGGTGAGAATTTCTTCCGGGGTGCCGATCTGCACCACCGCTCCATCTTTCATCAGCGCTACCCGGTCGCCGATTTTCAAAGCCTCGTCCAGATCATGGGTAATAAAAAAGATTGTTTTATTCATTTTCTCCTGCAGCTCCAACAGCTCATCCTGCATTTCCCGCCGGATCAGCGGGTCCAGGGCGCTAAAGGCTTCATCCATGAGGAGAATATCAGGACTGACCGCAAGGGCCCGCGCTAAGCCGACCCGCTGCTGCATGCCGCCGCTCAACTGGTGCGGATAGCTATCCTCCCACCCTGTTAAGCCGACCAGCGCCAGGGCTTCCCTGGCCCGTTCAAACCGTTCCGGCCTGCCCACATCCTGAATCTCCAGGCCGAAAGCGGCATTTTCGAGCACCGTGCGATGCGGAAAGAGGGCAAATTGCTGGAAGACCATCGCTTGCTTATGGCGGCGAAATTCGCGCAGCTCCTGCTCATTCATGGCAGTCACCTCTGCCCCGTCAACAAAAACCTTCCCCCGTGTCGGTTCAATGAGGCGGTTAATGCAGCGGATTAGTGTTGATTTGCCGCTTCCGGAAAGACCCATGACCACGAAGGTTTCCCCCGCCTCGATTGTAAAGCTGACGTTATTCAGACCGACCGCCTGGCCTGTTTTTTGCAGGATTTCATCTTTAGAAAACCCCTGTTCCAACATCTGCAAGGCTTTGGCCGGGTTGTTACCAAATACTTTGGTTAGGCCGTCAATGATTATTTTGGACATAATCCCTCCATCAAGTTTAGGGTCAAAAACAAAACTATTCATTACTGTACAATAAAACTACTACTTATGTCAAATTGGCAAGGCTCCTGGCGTTGTTATTCCAGAATTAGGAATTTCCACCTTATGTAATTTTGGTCTTCCTAAAAAGCCCCGGTGCCGGCTTTTTGCAGGCTTTCAGCCGGACGATTCGCAGGCTGGCCTTGGTTCTGTTATAATAAGATCCAGTAAAAAATGGAGTAAGCAGCCCCCTGCACGGAGGTGAACCATTGCCTACCAATCCGCTTCATCTTTACCGGCGGCGCCAGGCCCTGTTCCGGCAAAAGTTGGGGCGGGCGCAATGCAAAAGCAACGGCATTTCCTGGCTGCGCCTGCTCTTCTTTATCCTTGCCGCAGGGGCTTTTGCTTACGGCGTATACACCGCTCGCGCCGGCTTCTACCTGGCGGCACTCCTGCTCGCGGCCGTTTTCGTGCTGCTGGTCATCAAGCATATCCGCCTGAAAGAAGAGATGGAGTTTCTGCAAAAACTGGTGCAGGTTAATGAGAAGGCCTGCCTGCGCCTGGAAGGAAAATGGACCGGCTTTGCCGGGCGGGGCGAGCGCTACACCGATGATGACCACCCCTATAGCACCGACCTGAATATCTTCGGACAGGGCTCGTTGTTTCAATATCTCAACGACACCATCTCTTTTCAGGGGGAACGGCTCCTGGCGGAACAGTTGAGCCGCCCGCAGGCGCCGGAGCAAATTAAATTGCGGCAGGAAGCTGTAGCCGATCTGGCCGGGCGCCTGGATTTCCGGCAATACTTCCAGGCCGCGGGGATGGATGATTTTTTTAAACGGCAGGATCCGCAAACGGTCCTGGCCTGGGCCGAAAGCAAGGTTTATCCCCTGGGCTGGAAATCGATGCTGCTGTTTCTGCCAGCGCTCACCTTTTCCCTTTTTGCCCTGGGCTTCCTCGGGTTCCTTCCCTATTTGCCGGCGCTGATTCTGCTGGCCATGCAAATTGCGGCAGCCTTGCCGGGAGAGAAAAAAAACCTGGCGCGTTTTACCGCCACAGACCAGGCTATGCGGCGCCTTAAACCCTACGCGGCATTGCTGCGCTACATCGAACAGGAAAAGTTTAAAGCGCCGCTCCTGAAAGCGCTGCGGAAACGCCTCTTTTCTGCCGGACAGCCGGCTTCAGGCTGCGTGCACCAGCTAGTCCGGATCGCAGAACGGAATAACCTGCGCTTCAGCAACAGCCTCATCTACCTCGTCCTTAAATATGCCTTCCTCTGGGATCTGTGGACGCTGAAAATGCTCGATGACTGGCAGAAAAACTACGGCAGGGCGGTGCGCGGCTGGTTCGCAGCGGCTGCGGAGATCGAAGCGCTGGCCAGCCTGGCCGGACTCTGCCATGATCATCCCCGCTGGGTATTCCCCCGGGTAAAGGCCGGCCCCCCGGCGCTTAAGGCCAAAGGGCTGGGCCACCCCCTCATCGCCCCCGCGAAGCGAGTGGCCAATGATATTTCCCTTTCCGGCGCAGGCCGCTTTATCGTGATCACCGGGTCGAATATGTCGGGGAAAAGCACATTTTTGCGCACCGTGGGCGTCAACCTGGTCCTGGCCTATGCCGGCGCCCCTGTATGTGCGGCAGAATGCGAGTGTTCTCTAATGCGGATTTATACGAAGATGCATAGCAGTGATAACCTCGAAAAGGGAATCTCCACATTTTACGGCGAGCTGCTGCGCATGAAAATGATTATGGACGCTGCCGCCCGCAAAGCCCCGTTGCTGATCCTGCTCGACGAGATATTCCGGGGCACCAATCCCCGCGATCGCATCCTGGCGACGCGCAATATTATCGGGCAGCTGCTCCGGCAAAATGTGATCGGCATGCTTACGACACACGACCTGGAGCTGGGAGAACTGGAAAAAGAATACCCGGGTTCAATTCGCAATTACCACTTTACGGACGAAATTCGCGCCGGGGAGATTCATTTTGATTATAAAATAAAACCAGGCCTGGCCCAGACCGCCAATGCCCTGGCCCTGATGAAACTGGTCGGGATCAAAGTGGAAAAAACAAGACTCTAAGCATACGCTGTCGTGCAGTACCCCGCCAGATAAACGGCTACAACCGAAGCAACCGGCAAGCCTGGACCTGGCCTTCTTAGCCCCTCTTCAATATAAAGTATCTACTGCCATTGGACAGCAGCGAGATTGCCGAGCATGGATAAAGTCCCTGGCAGCTCATGATCCCGTTAAGGCTTTAAGCCTCTCTACTTCCTGGCACCAGCGGGCGGAAACCCGGTCGAGCTGGGCAGCCAGCTCTCCCTCGAGTATATCTGCGGCACCCTCATGAGTGGGGTGGGCGCCGCTTTCTGCCACAATATCCCGCAGGGCTTGCGGCCGGTCAATAATCGGGCAGGGGGCAAGATGGTTCCCGTTAAAAGGCTGGCGCTTCTGATAAGCCTTGAAAAGCGGGTTTTGAAGCACCTCTTTCAAGCTCTTACCGCGAATATTGTCCACGGCAAAGTGGGCAAAGGCGCACGGCTCCACCTCACCCGCAGCATTGATATGAAAATAGAACCGCCCTCCGGCAATACAGCCCTTGACAGCTTCTCCGTCATTCCAGAAATCGGCAATCAGGATCGGCTTCTCCCTGCGCAGCTGGGGAACCCGGCGGGCCAACCAGGCTCTCTGTTCGGGAGTGAGCATCAGATTGACATCCGGGTTGCGGCCGACTGGTATATAATGGAAAGACCACTCGTAGACAACACCCTTTTCGACTAAAAAATCGATGAAAGCATCGCTGAAAAGAAGCTCCACATTATCCCTGGTCACCGTCACTGAAGCCCCGAAAAGGACTCCCCTTTCCCTCAGCAGATCCATGGCCTGCATGACTTTATCAAAAGTTCCTGCCCCGCGGCGCGCATCGGTTTGCTCCCTCCACCCTTCCAGGCTAAAGGCCGGGGAAAAGTTTGCCAGCTCCGCCAGGCGGTCTGCTGTTTTTTCATCGATCAAGGTGCCGTTCGTGTAGGCCATGAACCCCATATCGGGGTGATTGGCGACTAGATCTAAAAGGGGCTTATAGGCAAAAGGCTCACCGCCGGAGAAAACAATCCAGTAAATACCGAGCTCCTTTGCTTCACTGAAGATCCGGTCCAGGAGTTCCGGCTCCAGGCTGTCTGTTTTTTTATACTCGCCCGCCCAACACCCTGGGCAGCGGAGATTGCAGGCAGAGGTGGGGTCAACTAAGATCAGGGTCGGCACCGCAACCCCCAGCTCCCGGGAAAGGTTTTCGCGCACGGTTTTGCCTACAAGCATGTTACTGGCAACCCAGTTCGTCATGAACTTGGAAAGCATCTTGGGGTTTTTGGCCAGTCTTTTGGCCTGCTCCAAAATCAGCGGTTGACTCTGGAAATGTTCGCGCAGCTTCCGGATACTATCCTTGTGCTCAGGACGGGTGGCCACACGGGAGGCAAAATCGAGCAATGTAAAGAGATTGCGTTCCGGATCATGAGCTACATAATGGACAGCTTTATCAAGGGCAAATTCAGCCGCCGCCTTCTTCACCAACTCGTAGGGCATGATCACATACCTCCTTCACGCTCCGATAAAATTAAAACGCCCCTACCTCCAATGGGGACAGGCATACGCTCTGTCCCCTGACCTTATTCACACTCGTTCACAGTCGTTCCAGTCTCAGTGACAAGCGACA
>JAAYGO010000279.1 GCA_012727685.1 Bacillota bacterium
CTGACCAATGATATTTTTGGCCATGCCGCCGGAGACATGCTCCTGCAGAAGGGAGCCGCCATTTTGAAAAAGGTTTGCCGGGCCGATGACATTATCGCCCGCATTGGCGGCGACGAATTTGTCATCCTTTTGCCGAAAACAGATTTTGCAGATTGCCGGAGCATTATGGAGAGGATCAAAGGGGAGTTTTCGAAAGAACAATTAAAAGCGATCAGGGGCTCCATCTCCATGGGCTGCGCGGTGAAGAATCAGCTCGAGCAGGATATTACCCGGATTCTCCAGGATGCCGAGGATCAGATGTATTTAGATAAAATCCTGCACCGGAGAAATAATGATCAGGAGCAAATTCAAAGGATCGTGGAGACTTTGCATGAAAAAGACCCCCGGGAAAAGGAACATGCCGAAAGGGTCAGCGTCATCTGCGAAAAAATCGGCCGCCTGCTGGGATTGCCGGAAAGAGAAATCGCCCTGCTGCAAAAGGCCTGTTATTTGCATGATATCGGCAAAATTGTTCAGGATGAAAGTGCGCCTTACAAAGAAGCCGAAAGACAGCAACACCCGGTCGTCGGCTATCGCATCTTGAATTCCTTTGAAGATACCATGGACCTGGCAGAATGCGTGCTGGCACATCACGAAAGATGGGACGGCTCAGGCTATCCAAAAGGATTGAAGGGAAACGAGATCCCAAAATTGGCCCGCATCATCGCCCTTGCGGAGTGTTACGATAGATTGGTGAACCGCCGGGAAGAAGACTCTGCCAGCGGTGAAGAAAAATTTTTTGCCGAAATCAGGCGGCAGGCCGGTTCGAGGTTTGACCCTGAGATTGTAAAGGTGCTGCTCAAAAAGGGAACCATTTTCCAGGAAACCGTAGCACGCACCGGAGGCTCCTAGCACCCGGTGATCCGGTGAAGGCAAGGGCTAAGCCAGGTGGGGCTGCAGGAGAGCATAGCTTTCATAAAGGGGCGCGGTTTTACCGATCTTCATGGCTTCGCCATATAAAGCGGGTGCCCGTTTTTGGAGCTCCCGAAACTTATCCCAGATATTGCCATATCTCCCGGTAAGCTCCCGGTAGATTCCGCACAGCATTTCATTTTTCCGCTGGACGAGCCAATCGGTTTCCGGGCTCCTGGTTGACGGCTGGGGGGTGCGGGGTGCTGTAAATTGAAGGCTAACCGTGGTTCCCCTTACTGTCCATTCATGTTCCCGATAACCCGCCCATTTTAATCCCTTTAAGAAAGCGTAGAGCATCGCTTCATCCTTGAGCGTAATCGCCGCTTCCATGGCCAACTGATCCGGCTCGGAAAATTCGCCCGGCATGAAGCCGGTCAGCCACCAGTGCTTTTGGGCCCGGGAGAAAAGGACTCTTCCTCCTTTGGAGAGGGTAAAGGAAAGAGGCAGCAGATCCGTGTCCCCGGCGGCATAGAAAAAGGGTCCCTGAAAAACGCCGGGAACTTCGATGTCGGGCAGATCGGTCCAATACACGCCGATCTCGGCGCCGGTGGTCAAAGCATACTGTCCTTTCCAGAGCTCAATCAGCCATCGCTTGCCGCCGTATGAAAAGTAAATTGGTTCACAATCGATGATCATGCTGAAGAGTGCTGCTGCTTCGTCATAAAGGCGGCAGTAGCCGAAATCCCTTTGCCAGGCATGCAGAATTGAGACAAAAATATCCTGGCTCTGATCATAGGCATAGCCCAGCCTTTCCAGGAGCCGGTCAAAGTTTTCATTGCCGCTGCCGATATTTTCGCCGGACATTGTTGCCTCACCCGCCCTTTTGCCCTCTTTGGATTAAATTATGGCTGCCTGGATGGAATTGCTACTTCCGGTCTGGGGCAGGTAGCGGGTATCAAGCGGTTGCCCGGGTGAATAGATTAAACTATGAATATACGGAATCTTATCAAACCGTTATTTAAGATCGAAAGCCATATGAACCTGGTGCCCCAGACCGCGGAGATTCTAAAGAACGACGGGAAGGAAGAGCTCTACGCCCGCTTGCAACAAAGGGGGCGGACGGGGAAAACGGGATTAGAGCTGCTTGCCAAAGGGGCGGCGGACGCGGATAAACCCTTTTCCGGCGGCTTCATCGTTACCTTATGGCATTTCCACCATCCCTGGAGCCATCGCGGCTACCTGGTGGGCAGCAGCTCAGCCGACCAGGCGGCCTGGCTTTTTAACTTCGCCCTCGAACTCTGGCAGAAAAATCGGGAAGAGCAGGCCTTTTACCATCTCGGCCGGGCGCTGCATTTAATCCAGGATATTTTCATTCCCCAGCATGCGGCGGTGACCGCCTTGAGAGGGCATGGCGAACTGGAACACTGGCTCAGCAAAAACTGGGAAGCTTACCGGGTCGAGCGGGGCGGCTATTACCGCTGGGAGCGCTCTTTCCATAATCTCCGGGGCGATCGCCACACCATCAGCTCTGAGCGGCCGTATGATTGGATCGATCACGGCAGCCACCTGGCGAGCCAGTGGTTCGACCGCTTTTTCCGGGGCGGCCATTATGACGAAGACACCTTTCACCGGGCTGCTGCGTTGACTATTCCCCACGCCCTCCGCTTTTCCGCGGGCTTTTTAAATAAATTCTTCCTCGACGCGGGATTATAAATGAATGGCAGGCGAGCGCCGCCGCGCGCCGCCAGGCTGGCCCTTGCCCCGCAGTTCATATTGCAAATCATGCCCTGGAGGTTTAAACTAATGATGTTGGAAGGTAATGATGCGGAAAGGTGTTTTTTGCCTGCGGACAACCCCTTCCGCCAGCAACCTAATGCAAGGATGATCGCAAATCAAATCAAAACTTTGGACCAAAGAGTTTATCATCACCTTCTTTGTACAGTTTTTTGCTGTTTTAAACTATTACGTCTGCATGATCATCATGTCTGAATACGCCATGCTCAATTATCATTCGCCCCCGGGCGAGGCCGGGCTGGCCGCCAGTATCTTTATTATCGGCGCCCTGGCAGCCCGCTTTTTTTCCGGCAACATGGTGATGCGCTTCGGCTACAAGCGGTCGCTGTACACGGGGGTCTTTGCCGGCCTTGTCACGACCTTGGCTTATTTCGGGGTGAACAGCATCCTCCTCTTGCTGCCGGTTCGTTTTCTGCACGGGATCACCTTCGGGATCACCTCTACGGCCACCTCCACAATCGTGGCGGATCTGATTCCCCATGAGCGGAGAGGCGAAGGGATTGCTTACTTTTCCTTAAGCTCGATTATCGCCACGGCCATCGGACCGTTTATCGGCATGTTTCTGAGCCGGAACGGGAGTTACACCCCAGTTTTTACTATAGCGGTGATCGTATTGATAATCAGCCTGAGCACTGCTCCCTTCCTCTCCCTTCGTAACACTGCATTCCCGGAAGAGGCTCACCGGGAAGGGCGCGGCTTCAACTTGCGCAACTGTTTTGAACCGGGGGTCATCCCCGTGGCCTTCATCTGCCTGCTCGGTTTCCTCGCTTATTCCAGCATTGTCTCCTTCCTCACTGTGTACGCGCAAATAATAAAATTGGTAGCCGCGGCCGGCTACTTTTTTATTTTTTATGCCGTGGCGGTGATCCTTTCGCGGCCCCTTGTGGGCCGCCTGCTGGATTTAAGAGGTGAAAACGTGATCGTCTACCCGGCCATCGCCCTCTTTGGCGCCGCCATGCTCCTGCTCGGCCACAGCTACCACGGGGCCATGCTGCTGGCGGCGGCGATTTTGGCCGGCCTGGGCTTTGGAGCGATCCAGGCAAGCACCCACGCTATTGCGGTTAAGATCACGCCGCGGCACCGGATGGGGCTGGCCAATTCTACCTACCTGATGTTTTATGACCTCGGGATGGGCATCGGCCCGATCATCGCGGGGCTGCTCATCCCCTTGCTCGGTTATCGCTGGATGTATACGCTGATGGGCGTGGTCGTCCTTTCCGCCCACATTTTTTATTATTATTTGCACGGGAAAAAGGCAAGCCTGCATAAGCCTGAAAAAAAGTATGCTGCTGAAAGCGGAATGATCAAGTGATCATTGCTCGGCTAAGCATTGCTCAGGGCAAAAGTGAATGCCCTTGTCTCCTGCGGGTCGCCTCCCGCTGGCGCAGGCGGGCTGCCGGCCCGGCATGAGGCTTCAACAGGGTTTGCATTTTTAAAACCGGGATAGCCGAACCTGGTTGATAGACATTAATCATGCAAGAAAGGAATGAAGTTGATGAGCAGCACACCATGGCATGCCCTTCCGGTTGAGCAGGTTGCAGAAAAGCTTGGGACGAGCCTGCAGCAAGGCCTCAGCCGGGAGGAAGCAGAGCGGCGGTTGGCGCAGTACGGGCCCAACGAGCTGGAGCAAATGGGCAGGAAGACCTTTTTGCGCATGTTTATCGAGCAGTTTGCCGATTTTATGGTCATCATCCTGATCATTGCCGCGGTCATCTCGGCGCTCCTCGGCGAATTCAAAGATGCGGTGATCATCATGATGATCGTTCTTTTAAACGGGCTCCTGGGCGCCATCCAGGAAAATAAAGCGGAAGAATCTCTGGCCGCTTTGAAAAAAATGGCTGCCCCCCACGCCAAAGTGCTGCGCGAGGGCAGAATTGACGTGGTGCCGGCGGCCCGCCTGGTACCCGGGGATATTGTGGTGCTGGAGACCGGCGATTTTGTGCCGGCCGATATCCGTTTAAGCGAGATCACCAACTTAAAAATTGAAGAGGCGGCTTTGACCGGGGAATCGGTGCCCGTGGAAAAGAACAGCCAGACCCTGGACAACACGGAGATCCCCCTGGGCGACCGGTTGAACATGGCCCATACCAGCAGCCTGGTTACATACGGGCGGGGGCGCGGCATTGTGGTGGAGACCGGCATGGCCACGCAGATCGGAAAGATCGCCGCCTTGATCCAGAGCGAGGAAGGGACCAAGACCCCCCTGCAAAAGCGCATGGAGGTGCTGGGCAAGACCCTGGGCATTGCGGCTTTGGCAGTCTGCGCCGTGATCTTCATCGTGGGCGTGCTCTACGGCAAGGAGCTCTTTGAGATGTTCCTCACCGCGGTCAGCCTGGCCGTGGCGGCTATCCCGGAGGGTCTCCCTGCCATCGTCACGATCGTGCTGGCCATCGGCGTGCAGCGGATGAGCCGCCGCAATGCGATTATCCGGAAGCTGCCGTCCGTGGAAACCCTGGGCAGCGCCACGGTGATCTGCTCCGATAAGACCGGAACGCTGACCCAGAATAAAATGTCGGTGGAGAAGGTTTACTTTGGCGGCCGGCTGCTGGAAGCAGGTGAACTGAAAGAAGCCGGCGGGGAGGCGTGGAAGCTCCTTGTCTTAGCCGGCGCGCTATGCAATGATTCTTACATCCGGGTTGAAGACGGGAAAGCGGCCGTGATCGGCGATCCCACTGAAAACGCCCTCGTTGAACTGGGCATGCGGGTGGATCTTTACAAGGATGCCCTGGAACAGGAGCTGCCGCGGGTCGATGAAGTGCCCTTTGACTCCGCCCGGAAGCTGATGACCACCGTCCACAAGCATGGGCAGGGGTTCCGGGTTTATACCAAGGGCGCCCCCGATGTGCTGCTGAAAGCCTGCAGCCGGATCCTGGTGGAGGGCGAGCCCCGGGAGCTGACTGCGGAACTGCGCGACGCGGTGGATCAGGCCAACAGCCAAATGGCTGAAGCAGCCCTGCGCGTGCTCGGGATGGCCTACAAGGAGCTGCCGCCGGATACCGATCTGAAGCAGGTCAAGGATGAGCTGGAAACGGATCTGATCTTCATCGGCCTTTGCGGCATGATCGATCCGCCCCGGCCCGAGGCCAGGGAGGCGGTCAAGCTGTGCCGCAAGGCTGGGATCAAGCCGGTGATGATTACCGGGGACCACGCGGCGACGGCCATGGCCATTGCCCGGGACCTGGGGATTCTGGCGGAGGGCGACACGGTTCTCACCGGCCGGGAACTGGATCAGATGGACGACGAGGAGCTCAAGGAGGTCGTGCGCTCCTGCTCGGTCTACGCCCGGGTCTCTCCGGAGCACAAGGTGCGCATTGTGAAGGCCTGGCAGTCCTGGCAGGATATCGTGGCCATGACCGGGGACGGGGTCAACGACGCCCCCGCTTTGAAGCGGGCCGATATCGGCGCCGCCATGGGAATTGTGGGGACCGAGGTGGCCAAAGAGGCCTCGGACATGGTGCTCACCGATGACAATTTTGCCACCATCGTCGCCGCCGTGGAGGAAGGGCGGGTTATCTTTTCAAACATCATTAAATCGATTCAATTCCTGCTCTCCTGCAACGTGGGCGAGATCCTGGTGC
>JAAYGO010000281.1 GCA_012727685.1 Bacillota bacterium
CAGAACAACTGGGCCGGGATCAAGGTGAGAGAGCCCCAGGGGAACAGCGCCGCAGATCATGAGACTTTCGCCACGCCGGAAGACGGCGTCCGGGGCCACTTCAACCACATGTGCGCTTACCTGGGCTGTGAACCGATCGGCGAGCCGCATCCCCGCTACTGGGTGGTAAAGGAGCTCCCCTGGGCGGGGACGGTGCAATACGTCGAAGAGCTGGGCGGCAAGTGGGCTCCTGCCGCCGGTTACGGCATCATGATTGTGCGCGATTACCTGCAACCGCTCATCCAAACGGAGTCCCCGGAAGAACCGGAAGAGCCGGAGGAACCGCAGCCGCCGGAGCCCCCAGAACCACCCGAACCTCCGGAGGAGCCTCAGCTCCCGGAGCCCCCAGAGCCGCCGGAGGAGCCGCAGCCGCCGGAACCACCTGGAGAACCGCCGGAAGAGTCGCAGCCTCCCGGCTGTCTGTTCTTCGGCATTCCCAGCGTGTTGCGCGGGGTACTGCGAAAAATAATCAACGGCAAAGCTTCGGGTGAGTCAGGGAGACGGTGACTTTGGCCCATGAGCCAGGGGGACGGTGACTTTGACTCACAGCTTGGGCGGGGTGGAAACCAGCCTCCTACACTTCGCATAGCACCTTTTATCATCCTGAGTGCAGCGAAGGGTCTCGCAGCAAAGGATCCCTAAACCACGCTGTCGCCATGAAATCCTGCCCCATGGAAGAATAAAAAAAGATCCTTCGCTGCGCTCAGGATGACATACTCTGATTAAATGATCAGGATGAGGGAGCTGAATTCGGCTGCCGCATTTTTCGCGATAGAGGTATCTTTCTGTCAAACCGGCAGGTAACTCTTTCCCGGACAGCGAATCATTTTTAAGGGCAAGCTTTTTTAAAAGTGGGACAGGCTAAAAGCGATCGGCTCCGTACGCATCGGCCTGTTCCGGCAGCAACCAAGCCTTGGGAGGAGTGGTGCGCTTATGCTTGCGACGGTGAAAATGATTGCCGGCTACATGGAAGAGCTGGCTCCCCTTGACCTGGCCTTGCCGGGAGACCCCTCCGGGCTGCAGCTAGGCGACCCGGAGGCCCCGGTGGCTAAAGTGTTAGTCGCGCTGGACCCCGACGAGGCGGCGCTGCGGCAGGCCCTGGCCGTAGGGGCATCCCTGGTGGTCACCCACCACCCGCTGCTGTTTCATCCCGCCGCCTCCATCGACGAAAGTCGGCCCCGGGGAGCCCTCATCAGTGCCTTCATACGCAACCGAATCAGCGTTTACAGTGCCCATACAAACCTCGATACGGCGCCGCGCGGCCTGAACCACGCTCTGGCCGAACTGATCGGCCTCTCGCCAAGCGGGCGCAGCGTGCTTAAAGCGAGCGGCCAGGATCGCTACCTGAAGCTCGTGGTTTTTGTCCCGCGCGGCCATGAGGACAGCGTGCGGGACGCCCTTGCCGAAGCCGGCGCCGGCTGGATCGGCAACTACAGCCACTGCACCTTCCAGGCGCCGGGCACCGGCACCTTTATGCCGCGCGAAGGCACCAATCCCTACATCGGACAGCAGGGGCGCCTCGAAAAGGTGGAAGAGCTGCGCCTGGAAACGATCCTGCCCGCCTCCCGGCGCCAGGCGGTGATCAAAGCGCTCCTGGCAGCCCATCCCTATGAAGAGGTGGCTTACGATATCTATCCCCTGGCCGGCGCCGGGGAAGCGGTGGGCCTGGGCTTGTGCGGCCAGCTCGAGCCGCCCCTGGAGTTAGAGGCGATCCTGGCCCGCTGCCGGGAGCGGCTGAAGCTGAAAGACTTGCGTTACTGGGCGTCGGCAAAAGACCGCTTTTCCCGCATCGCCGTCTGCGGCGGCAGCGGCGGCAGCCTGGTGGAAGCGGCAATCGCCATGGGAGCCGAACTTTATATTAGCGGCGATTTCCGCTACCATGATTTTAAAACTGCTCAGGCTGCCGGGATGGGCTTAATTGACGCCGGCCATTACGGGACCGAGCAGCCGGCGGTGGCTTTGATCGAAAACCATCTCCGCAACTGCCTGCAGAGAGACGGCAGGGAAACGGTGGTGATCGCGGCCGCAGCCGCGGCCGAGGCCGATTGGAATTATCTGGAGGGGTAGCTGTTCGAGCGCGCCCTTTTTTAGTTAAATTCCCGAAAAGCGAGGTCAAGATGATGCAACTGGAGTGGATGTGGAAACTGCAGGAACTGGACCTTTCCATTGTTGCCCTCTCCGGGGAAATGGAGGAATCGCCTCTCCACCAGGAGGTGCGTGCTGCCGCTGCAGATTTGGCCGCCCTAAAAGAGGAGCTTGCGCAAGCGGAAGAGGCCTTGCAGGAGCGGCGCAAGAAGCTGCGCAGCCTGGAGATGAACATCCAGAAGCTTACAAGCGACCGGGAGGAGCTTCGCCGCAGGATGTACGGCAGAGCGGTGGCCAGTCCCCGGGAGCTCGAACAGATGGAGAAGAAGCTCACTTCCCTGGAAAAGGATCTGGAGAGCAGGGAAGACGAAGCCCTGGAACTAATGGAAACCATTGAAAAAATGGATCTACAGCGAAATGAACTGGTCCGCCGCGCCGGGGAGCAGGAGGAGCTGCTGGCAGCGAAGGAGGAACAACTGGAGGCGGCGCTGGCCCGCCTGCGCGCCGACCTGGAGCAGTTGCAGGAACAGCGCCGGGTGGTAGAAGCCAAGCTGGAGCCCCAGTTCCTGGAGCGCTACCGCATCATGTCCCAGCGGCACCAGGGGCGGGGTCTGGCCGCGGTAGAGGGAGATATCTGTGGGGGCTGCGGCGTCTTTATCTCGTCAAAACAAAAGGACTTGCTTTACAATCCCCGCGCAATGGTGTATTGTGAAAATTGCGGGCGTTTACTGGTGAAACGCGCCCCGGAAGAATAAAACGGCCGGCAAATTTGTCGAACCGTGCTATAAATGGGGGTTTTGCCTTTAACCCCGATAACGCTTGCTGAGGTGAAGGGTATGGCTCGAAAAAAAGAAACTAAACGGAATATAAGAAAGAACCGTGTGACCGCAATTGTTGCCGGCATCCTGGCCCTGGGCATGATCCTGTCGACCGCCACCTTTGTGGGCGGACCGATGCTGCTTGAAATTTTTGCCAAAGACCGCTCCAACCCGCCCGGCAGTCAATGGGATCTGGAAACCTACCGGGAGTATTTAATTTATGAAATTGAAAACCTGGAAAAACATGTTTCAGAATACGGTCCGACGGTTGCGGTTTTGGAAGAATTGGCTCAACACTATGAAAATTTGATCTATTTGGAGCAGATACTCTCTAATGAATCCGAGAATCTCGATGGCTACAAGCAAAATATGCTCAAGGCCTACCGGGATCTGATCGAGCTGACGCCGGAGGAGCCGTACTACCGGCTGCGCTTGCTGAACGCCTACCTGGTCGTGGATGAAGGTGAAGCGATGATCAGTGCAGAGGTGGAGGCGCTCACGGGGATGCTCCACGAAACCCCCAACCTGGATTATAATTTTTGGTTTATCGAGCTGCTGCAGGAACTGGAGTACACAGCAAAAGCCCGGGAAGAGATCGCCTGGTTGAAGGAATACCTGGCCGAACGGCTCTCCGGAGCCGATGCGGATAACACGGAGCGCTACTATTACGCCTATCTGCTGGCCGAGTACGAAGAGGATAAGGAAGCCGCCCTGGAACAGCTTGCGATCATCCTCGATGAAGAAGAGGCGGAAAGCAATCTCTATAAGCAGGCTGAACTTTACCGGGATAAATTGATGGCGGAAGATAAAGCGGAAGACGATGATAGCGCCGCGGACGGCGGGGCGGATGAATAGTGAATTAATCATCCGCCTCCTCTCCGAGCTGCGCAAGCGCCTGATCATCATGGCGGCGGCCGTCTTGGTCGTGGCCGTGGCCTGCTTCTGTTTTGTCGATCAGATCAGGCAACTGTTGATCCTGCCCGGCAAAGAGCTGGAGATGAAGCTGATTTACCTGAACCCCTCCGAGGCGCTGCTGGCCGATCTGCAGCTCTCTTTAATCGCCGCCGCCATCCTCGCCCTGCCGTTTTTGCTCTACCAGGTGGTGGCCTTGATCCTGGCGGTGGCGCGGCGCCGCGGCCGTGCCGCTCTCTGGCTGAGCCTGGCCATGTACCTGCTCTTTGCACTGGGCCTGGCCTTTGCCTATTTCGTGGCCTTTCCATTTGCCCTGAATTTTTTCTTGAGCTTTTCCGCGGAAGATCTGGTGGCCAGCTTTAGCATTGCGCGCTATCTTTCCTTTGCGACCAGTTTCTTGCTGTCGTTTGCACTCATCTTCGAGCTGCCGCTGGTGTTCTGGTTCCTCGGCAAAATCGGGCTCATCGACACCCCTTTTTTGCGGCGCAACCGCAAATACGCCCTCTTGATCATTGTGATCCTGGCCGCCATTCTCACCCCGCCCGATGTCTTTTCCCAAATCTTGATGGCCATTCCCCTATTGCTGCTCTACGAAATCGGCATCCTGATGGTCTGGGTTGCCCGGCGTGAGTCAAAGTCACCGTCCCCTTGACTCACTTGATCTCGATCTTTTGCATGGGGCGGCGGTGCAGGAGATCATAGATGATCGGGATCACCACCAGCGTCAGCAGCGTCGCATAGGTCAGCCCGCCGATCGTTACCACCGCCAGGGGCTGGGTCATCTCCACGCCGCTGCCCATCCCCAGGGCAATCGTGCTCATGGCCAGGATAGTGGTCAAAGCGGTCATCAAAATCGGGCGCAGGCGTGTGGCGCCGGTCTCCAGCAGGGCTTCGCGTTTTTCCTTGCCCTCCAGGCGCAGTTGGTTGACATAATCAACAAAGACAATCCCATTGTTGACCACGATCCCGGCCAGGACTAAAAAGCCTAGCAGTGCCGGCACGGAGAGGACCAGGCCGCTGATCCACAACAGCAGCAGGCCTCCGGTGAAGGCCAGGGGCAGGGTAAACATGATGATGAAGGGGGAAAGCAGGTTCTGAAACTGGGCCACCATGATCAGGTAGATGAAGATCACTGCCAGGATCGCCATTAGGATGACGTCGTCGATGGCGGTACTAATCAGCTCGTTTTCGCCGGCGATCTCGATGCTGGTGCCGGCCGGGGGGGTGTAGCCCGCCAGGGCTTTTTCAAATTCCCGGGTGACCAGGCCGATGTTGTAGCCGGAGGCGATGGCGGCGGAGACGGTGACGTAACGGGAATGGTTTTCCCTGGTAATGGCTATGGGGCTGAGCGATTCGGTAATGGTGGCGATTTCATCCAACCGGACCTCTTTTTCTGTCCCGTCTTCCCCGGCAACGGTAAAGCTGTAGGAGCCGATATTTTCGCGTGTAATGGCTTCTTGCTTTGCACTGACCACGATGACCGGGTATTCTTCCGGCCCGGCCGAAAGGGTGGTGGACTCTGTCCCGCTATCCAGGACGGAAGCCAGCTCCTGGTAGATCTGCGCTACGGTCAACCCCTCGCGCATGGCTGCATCCTTGTCCACGATGATCCGCGTCTCGATGCCCGCGCCTTCCATACTGGTTTCCACCGCTCTCGTCCCTTCCGTGGTCCTTAAGATCTCCGCCACCTCTTCTGCGGCGTCGGCTAATAGATCCAGGTCGCTGCCTTTGATCAAAACCTCGATCCCGCTGCCGCCGAGGACGGAGAGATCCACGTTGGAGGTATTGACGGTAATTTCGGCGTCGAGATCGGCCGTTTTTTCCAGGATCATTCTTTCGACGTCCTTATTGGTCAGGTTGCGTTCCTCTTTAAGCAGGATATAAAACAAGGTGTCTCCTTCGGAAAAGGTCATCATCTCCATACCTTCCACCGCGCCCGACATGGCGCCGACGCTTTCGACGGCCTCGATCTCCAGAATCCGCTCCATCACCGTGTCGTTCATGGCGTAGGTTTCCGCCCGGCCGCTTCCTTCCGGCATGGTCAGAGTAGCGCTCATTTGCGGTGTATCCAGATCGGGAATGAACTTGATCCCCATGATCATGATGCCGTAGATACTCAGGCCAAACAGCAGCAGCACGATGGTAAGCACCAGGGCCTTATGGTCCAGGGAGAAGCTGAGCATCCTTTTGTAACCGGCCACCAGGGAGTCAAACCATTTCACCCGCTTCTCCTCTGTTCGCCGCAGTGCCGTGGTGGCCATGGCCGGGACGACTGTCAGCGCCACGGCGAGGCTGACAAGCAGGCTGTAGCCGATGGTCAAGCCCATGTCGGTGAAGAGCTGCCGGGAGATCCCCTTGGTGAAAACGATGGGCAAAAAGACGCATATGGTCGTCAGGGTAGAGGCGGTGATCGCTCCCCCGACCTGATTGGTCCCCTGCACGGCGGCTTTAAGCACCGGGACGCCCGCCTTGCGCAGGCGGTAGATATTTTCAATGACCACGATGCTGTTGTCTACGAGCATGCCCACGCCCAGGGCCAGGCCGGAGAGGGAGATGACATTGAGGGTGACATTGCTGAAGTACATCAGGGTGACGGCAAACAGCACGCTCACCGGAATGCTGCAGGCGATGACCAGGGTCGGCCGGATGTCCTTCAAAAAGAATATGAGGACAATGATCGCCAGGGTGCCGCCAAGCAGCAGGTTCTCCAGGACACTGTCCACTGACATGTTAATATACTTGCCCTGGTCCATCAGCGCCAGGATCCGCAGCCCTTCGTGTTGAGCGCACAGTTCGTCGGAGAGCGCATTTATTTTTTCGGTTACTTCAACGGTGGAGGCGGTGCTCTGCTTTTGGAAAACGAGGAGTATGCCGTCGTTGCCGTTTACCTTGGCATAGTTCTCATCGGCATTGTCAGTTAAGGTCACATCGGCCACATCAATGAGGCGGATGTCGCCCACGCTCTCCAGGGAGAAGAGGATCGTCTCTTGCAGCGCTTCCACCGAATCGTAGCGGCCCAACACTTTGACGAGATGCCCCTCTTCGCCCTCTTCCAGATAGCCCGCCGGCATGGAGAAGTTTTGGGCCTTGAGGATGCTGTCCAGCATTTCGGCGGTGATCATGTTGTTCAGGTCGGCCTGTTTGAAGGCCTCTTCGCGGGCGTTTTCCAGCTCTTCCCTCCCCTTTTCCAGCCCGGCGAGGCCGTTTTCAAGCTGCGCGATGGTCTTGGCCAGTTCGGTGGAGAGCATGATTTTACCGGCTTCGAGCTCTTCATAGCCGGCGGTTGCCTCTTCCAGTGCCTGCTCGAGCTGCGGTTTCATGGCGGATATGACCATCAGCCGGACCTGGATGTTCTGCAGCTCCGCTTCAACGGCGAGGAGGCGGAAAGACAGCTTTAAAATATCTTGAAAGGTAAGCTCGGTTAACTCATCCGGCATATCGGGGGAAAGCTGGAGGGCCTCATATTGTTCAGGGGTAAGATCTGATATTTCTTTAAGATCAGGAAAATATGTTTCGATCAGTTTTTCTAACTCCCTGATGATTGATAAGATCGCTTCCCTTTCCTGCTCAAATGCAGCCTTCTGCGCCTCGAGGGAGGCTTCTTCGGCCAACAGGGCTTTGAGGTTGGCGATGGCGCTGTCCAGCTCCGCAGCGGCCGCAGACAGCTTCTCCCGTTGATCCGCGAGCTCATCATCCAGCTTCTCCCTGGCCTCTTCCAGCTCGGCCTCCGCCTCTTCCAGCTCTGCCTGTTTTTCGGCAAAGGTGGTCTCCAGATCGGCGAGCACCTTTTCGTTTAGCTCATCAATCTTCTCCTGGTTGAGCTTGACCTGCAGCTCCTTTTTGATCAGCCCCGCCGCCTCTACGGAGGCCACGCCGTCGAGACGCTCATAGGCGGGCAGAAGCGTTTCCGTGACAAATTCCGAGACCGCGCCCACGTCTTTACCCTCAAGATGGACCGTGGCTACCAGTACCGGGATCATCTCCGGATTGATGCGCAGCAGCATGGGTTTGCCTACCGCGCTGTCAAGCTGCGCCGCCACCAGGTCAATGCTGTTGGCCAGTTCGATCACGGCGCTGTCCATGTTCACATCCTGGAGAAATTCGAGGATGATGATGCTGGTGTTCTCATTGGAGATGGAGCTGATCGTTTTCAGCCCGCCGGCGGTGCCCAGAGCGGATTCCAGCGGTTTGGTTACCGCCTCTTCCACCTGCTCCGGGCTGGCGCCGGGATAAGGGGTGAAGACAACCACATAGGGCAGTTCGATATCCGGCAGCAAGTCAGTGGTCATTGTGGTAAACGAAATGATCCCGAGCACGATTACAAGGACGACTGCAACCAGGACTGTATATGGCCTTTTGACACTGAATTGCGAAAGCATGAGTTCCCCCTTAACCTGATCCCGGTGGGATGGTATTTGTGCCGTTTTTTTAAAAACTTAATTAAACGCGATCAATCTCTTCTGCCGCGCAGCAGGATTAAGCGGAGCAAATGGAGCAAGGCCACTGCCGCCGACGCCACGTAGGTCAGGGCGGCGGCGCTCAATACTTGCCTCGCCCCCCTGACTTCATCGCCGCTGATATAGCTGCCGCCTTCCAGCAGCGCTACCGCCCGCCTGGAAGCATTAAATTCCACGGGGAGGGTGATCAGGTGGAAAACTACCGTAAAGGCAAACAGCAGTATCCCCAAGTCCATGAAGATGGTGCTCAGGCCTTGTAGCGAAAAGATAAAGCCGATGAAGAAAAGGGGCATCGCCAGTTGGGACCCAAGATTGGCCACCGGGAAAAAGCTGTTGCGGAAGGCCAGGGGGAAATACCTTTCTCCGTGCTGGATGGCATGGCCTGCCTCGTGGGCAGCGATACCCAGTGCCGCCAGGGAGCTGCCCTGGTAGACGGCGGGGGAGAGGCGAATCACCCCTCGGCGCGGGTCGTAGTGATCTGTAAGCTCTCCCTGTCCCATCTGGACGGTGATGTTGCCGAGGCCGGCCTTGGCAAGCAGATTGCGGGCCACCTCCGCCCCTGTAATTCCCGAGCGGGCCCTGACCCGCGAAAATTTCTCATAAGCCGATTTTACCCGCCCTTGCGCCCACAGGGTGAAGAGCAGCGCGGGGATGAGCAGCAGCCAGGTTGAGTCTGGAAGAAACATTAACGGAAACATCTTATTTCCTCCCTTTTTTTACGGTTTGGTTGAGCATCCCAGTTAACACTATTACCTGATCCTTACTGTAGTATGACTGCCGTTTTTCATTTTTTTAGCTGCAATTTTTCCATGGTCGCGTTGATCGTTTCCAATGCATTTTTCAATTTAATTAAATCGCGATTATCCAGGCACGCCATTTTGCCGGCAATATGCCTGTTGAAATGGTCGTCGATCTGGCGGGCAACCCTTTTGCCCTCTGGCGTCAGGAGCAGCGCGTTGATCCTGCGGTCAGCGGAGACCGGCGTCCTTTCGATAAGACCTTTTTTTTCCAGCCGATCGGCAACCGTGGTGAAGGAGCCCCTGGTTAGCCCTACTTTTTTGCTGTAGTCGGTCATGGGGTTGCCTTCATTTTTATGCAGGAAAATGAGCGTTTTAATTTCGCTCAGGTTTAACTTAACCGGGGTTTCCAAGGCATATCCTTCCAGCAAGACGCCGAGCATCATCGGCAGCATCCCGACCAGTTCCGCAATTCGCTCTTTGATATCGTTCATCGCTACTTCTCCCGGATCATAAATTTAGTTTGAATTCTAACATTTTGGTTTCAAATTGTCAAGTTAAAGTAAAGACGAGCCATTTGCGTTGTAACAAAAATCATTTAAACGAAACAAGATATTTCTTAACTCTGCTGAAGCAGCAGCAAATAAGAACGGGTCTTTAACGTTAAATCGACCATAGACCTTACAAGTATTACCAC
>JAAYGO010000091.1 GCA_012727685.1 Bacillota bacterium
ACCTTGACTGCATACTCAAATGCCCACCAATATTGGATTTTTCATCTACTTAAAAAATCATTTGCGGAATGCCTGGCTCTAAATCGCCCTTTGTTGACATGCCCTCTGCCGTAAAGCTATAATTGTTTGTATACACAGGGGGGTAGAATAATGCAGAGCAACGAAATCAGGGCATTATTTTTAGATTTTTTTGCGCGGAAAGAGCACCTGGTCCTGCCCAGCTTTTCTCTGATCCCCAAAGATGACCCGACGCTGTTGCTGATCGGGGCGGGCATGGCCCCGCTGAAACCTTTTTTCACCGGGGAGAAAAAACCACCGCATACCCGCTTGGCCACCTGCCAGAAATGTGTGCGCACTCCCGATATCGAACGGGTCGGCCATACCGGCAGGCACGCCACCTTCTTTGAAATGCTCGGGAACTTCTCCTTCGGCGATTATTTTAAAGAAGAGGCCATTGCCTGGGCCTGGGAGCTGGTGACCGGGGGCTTCCGGCTGCCCACCGAGCGCTTGTGGGTCAGCATCTATGAAGAAGACGAGGAAGCATACCAGATCTGGCGCTGCGCCATCGGCCTGCCGGAGGAGCGGATCGTCCGGCTGGGGAAAGAGGATAATTTTTGGGAAATCGGCGTAGGCCCCTGCGGCCCCTGTTCGGAGATCTATTATGATCTCGGCCCCGAGGTGGGCTGCGGCAGGGAAGAATGCAAGGTCGGCTGCGATTGCGACCGCTTCCTGGAAATCTGGAACCTGGTCTTTACCCAGTTTAATCGCGAGCCTTCGGGCGAACTGACCGTTTTAAAGAAGAAAAATATCGACACCGGGGCCGGCCTGGAGCGCCTGGCCACAGCCCTGCAGGGCGTCTCTTCCTTTTATGAAACAGACCTGCTCCAACCCCTCTACCGCTACTTCAGCGAACTGGCGGGGCCGGAGAACCGCGACCGCACCATCCCCCTGCGCATCGTGACCGAGCACAGCCGGGGCATTGTTTTCCTGGTTGCCGACGGGGTGCTGCCGGCCAACGAGGGGCGGGGCTACGTTTTGCGCCGCCTGCTGCGCCGGGCGGCCCGTTACGGCAGGCTGCTCGGGATCGAAGATACCTTTCTCGCCGGGGCGGTCCCCATTTTGGTCGAGCAGATGGGTTCCATCTACAGCGAGCTGGTGCAGCAGCGCGAGCGGATTATCAGTGTTGTGAAGACCGAGGAGAAACGCTTCCACGATACCCTCGCCCAGGGCATGGAGATCCTGGACCGCTACATCGAACAGCTCAAGGGCGAGGGACGGACGGTTCTCCCCGGCAGTTGGGCTTTTAAATTGTATGATACATACGGATTCCCCATAGACCTGACCATTGAAATTTTGGCGGAACACGGCCTGCAGGTTGACCGGGACTCCTTTAAGCACGATCTTGCCGCACAGCAGCAGCGGGCCCGCGCCGCCCGTGCCGCCACGGACCAGGCCGGCCGGCAAAGCTATCGCGAGGCCGCCGGCCTAAAGACAGTTTTTACCGGCTACGAGACCACGGCGCAAGAGGCGCAGATTACCCTCATGCTCGTCGATGGCCGCCCCGTGGAAACAGCCGGTGCCGGGAGCACGGTTGAGATTTTCCTCGATCAGACCCCCTTCTACGCCGAGGCGGGGGGGCAGATCGGCGACCGGGGAACCATTGCCAGCGGGAGCAACCTGGCCATCGTGGAAGATACCGTGTTCACTCCCGCCGGGCAGACCGTGCACCGGGCCAGGGTGACCGCGGGATCTTTTTCCAGGGGAGACCGGGTCGAAGCGGCGGTAGACGCGGAGCATCGCCGCGCCGTCAGCCGGAGCCATACGGCCACGCACCTGCTGCACAAAGCTCTGCGGGAGCACCTGGGCGAACATGTCAACCAGGCCGGCTCGCTGGTTGCCACCGACCGCCTTCGCTTCGACTATACCCATTTTGCCGCTCCCTCTGCAGAGGAGCTGCAGCAGATCGAGGAAGCCGTGAACCGGATCATCCTGGAGAACCTGCCGGTTACCGTTACGGAGACTACCCTCGAAGCGGCGCAGCAGGCCGGGGCGGCAGCCCTCTTCACCGAAAAGTACGACCGCGACGCGGTGCGCATGGTCAGTGCCGGTGATTTCAGCCGGGAGCTGTGCGGCGGCACCCATGTCGGTGCTACCGGTGAAATCGGCCTCTTCAGGCTGGTAGCGGAGGAAGGGATCGGCTCCGGCTTGCGCCGGATCGAAGCCCTTTTAGGACTGGAAGCCTACCGCCTGGTGAGCCGGGAGCGGGAACAGCTTCAAAAAACGGCACAGGCTCTGCAGACTACGCCGGAACGGATCGAGCAGAGACTGGAAGAGCTTTTAGAGGAAAACCGCCTCCTGCAAAAGACAAACCGGGAGCTGAACCAGCGTTTGGCCGGATTTATGCTCGAGGAGCTCTTATCAAAGGCCACTCTGGTGGAAGGCGTGCCTGTAATCAGCGCCTCCGTGGATGCCAACGGCATGGAAAGCTTGCGGCTTTACCTGGACCGGATTAAAGAGCGGCTGCCCTCCGTGGTGGCGGTCCTGGGAGCGGTCAATGACGGCAGGGTCCTGCTGGCCGGCGCGGTCACCACGGACCTCGTCAAGAAGGGTATCCAGGCCAACCGGGTGATCGCCGCCGTAGCCTCCCTGGTGGGAGGAGGCGGCGGAGGGAGGCCGGATCTGGCCCAGGCTGGCGGCAAGAATCCGGCAGCGCTGCCTGAAGCACTCCGCACAGTACCGGGTCTGGTTCGCGAGCAACTGGCCAAAAGCAAGGAAGAATAGGCATGAAATCAAGAATGTCCTGGATCTTGCAAGGGGGGGAGAAAGATGGAAGAGCAGCATGACAAGACAGTAATGTTTCGGGTTGAAGCGGAAGAAACAGAGAATAAAGCCCGCAAAGTATTGCTGTCTGTATACCAGGCTTTGAAGGAAAAAGGCTATAACCCGCTTAATCAACTGGTCGGTTATCTTCTTTCAGGAGATCCGGCCTATATTACCAATCACCGCAACGCCCGGAGCCTGATCAGGCAGGTTGAAAGGGATGAACTCCTCGAAGAGCTGGTCGGCAGCTACCTGCAGCGGACGGAGCAGGAGGGGCGCGAAGAGGCGGATAATTAGGAGAAGGCTTTTGCGCATTTTGGGTCTGGATGTAGGAGAGAAACGAATCGGCGTGGCCATCTCGGATCCGCTGGGGAAAACCGCCCAGGGGATGATGGTTTTAACGCCCCAAAACCGGGAGGCGGCGCTGCAGAAACTGGCGGCGCTCTGCCTGGAGCATGATGTTGCCCGCATTGTGGTTGGCTTGCCGCTGAATATGGACGGATCAAGGGGGCCGGCGGTAGAGGCGGTAGAAAAGTTTGCCGCCGCTTTAAAAAGAAAAACCGGTTTACCGGTCAGCTTTATTGACGAACGGCTGACCACGCGGGCCGCCGAAAAAACATTGATTGACGGCAATGTGCGCCGCCGGGCGCGCAAGGAAGTGAAGGATATGCTGGCTGCGGTTCTGATCCTGGATACATACCTCTCCAACCCGGCAGGGTAGAGATTAGTTTTAATTGTACCGGGGAAAAACGCCGGCTCAACCCGGTGCGTGATAGAAGACGTGAAAAATTAAAATGAAGAAGGTGCTCGATTTGGACAATAATGATGCCAGAACAGACCTGGTTACCCTGATCGATGACGAGGGCCTGGAGCATGAATTTGCCGTCATCGATATCTTCCCGTTCAAAGAGAAACGGTATGCGATCCTGGTCCCCGTAATCCACGATGCGGAAAACCAGGCTGCAGAACCGGAACTGGCTGACGATGCCTATATCTTCCGCATCGAGCAGGATGAAGCCGGCGGCGAGGAATTCCTGGTCGAGGTGGAAGACGAAACGGAATGGATTGAAGCTGCCCAGGAATGGGAGAAGCGGAGTACGGCCATAGAAGATGATGAAGAATAAAAATGGTGCGCGATCCCATCCCCTCTCCCCCCGTCGGGGGGAGAGGGGATGGTGAGGGGGGCATAATCCGGCTAATGGAGGAGATCACTTGTTGCGAAAACGGTTGCTCATAGCAGTCGCGATTCTTTTCATCTTGCTGCTGCTGGGTGCAGGCGGCTTGATCGCCGGTTATAACTACATGCTTGCCCCGGTGGCCAGTCCCGGGAGCAGCATGATCCCGGTCGAGGTGCCGCCCGGGGCTTCAGCGGCGACGATCGCTGAGCTGCTGACGGAAGCCGGGCTGATCCGCAACCCCCTTGTTTTCCGGATCTATGCCCGACTGAACAACCTTGAACAGAGCTTTATCGCCGGCAAATACCTGCTTGATCCGGCCATGGATCTGGGCGAAATCGCCGCGGTGATCAGCAGCGGTGCGGTGCACCGCGAAACCGAGTGGTTTACCGTACCGGAAGGGTTTACCGTGGAACAGATTGCAACCCGCCTGGCCGAGCAGGGCTTGGTCGATCAGTCGCAATTTTTACAATTGGCTCAAAATCCCCCCGAGAGCATCACCGGTGCCCTTTCCTTTCTGGAGATACCCGATCATCCGGAACTTATTTATGCCCTGGAAGGCTACCTTTTTCCCGATACCTATGAAGTAGAGGCTGGGGCTACACCGGAAGAGATCATCATCCTGATGCTCCTCCGGATGGAAAGCGTTTTTAACGAAGAAAGGCGCAATCAATGCGCCGCCCTGGGCATGAGTATTCATGAAGCACTCACCCTGGCTTCAATCGTAGAGCGGGAGACGATCGTGGAACATGAACTGGCACTGATCTCCGGCGTTTTTCACAATCGCCTGGCCATCGGCATGGCTCTTGGCTCCTGTGCCACGGTCAATTATCTGTTGCCGGAAGTCAAGGAAGTGCTGAGCGAGCAGGATACACAGATCGATTCCCCTTATAATACCTATCAAAACCCGGGGCTGCCTCCGGGGCCGATCGCCGCGCCGGGTGAAGCAGCCATTGACGCCGCCCTCAACCCGGCGGAGACCGATTACCTGTATTTTCGGACCAAAGAGGACGGGTCCGGTGAAAGTTATTTTGCCCGCACTGCCGCAGAACACGCGGAGAATAGCCGCAAGGCCGAAGAAAATAAAAGAAATAGCGTACAATAGAATTAGTTGCAATGATTGCTAAAAAATGTGATATAATGTCTAAGATTATAGTTGCTCAAATTAGAAATTGCGAAATTTTAGGCAAAACTCAGCAGTTTTATGGCAGCTAGAGGCTGGGCGTGGTCTCATTCCATTGTAAAGCGGGAGTCAAATAAAAGTGCGCAATGATGACTACGTTAAACCCCCAAACAGAACCGGTGAAGGTTTATACCTTGGGCCGCTTTGTGATCAAAAGAGGCGAGCGCACGCTTTCGGATGTCACCAGCCGCTCGAAAAAGGCATGGGAACTCTTTAAATATTTGATCGCCCACAAAGATAAAACGGCTCATCCCGAGCTGGTCCTGGAGACCCTCTGGCCGGAGCAGAACTACGCCGATCCCAACGTGGCGATGCGCGCCCTGGTCTACCGGCTGCGGCAGATCCTGGAAAAAGAGCTGGCCGCTCCCGAGCTTGCCGCCAATATAACCTGCAGCCACGGTTGCTACAAGTGGGAGCAACACTGCCACTGCTGGCTCGATATTGATCAGTTCGAAAGCTTATGCGCGCAGGCACAGCGCGCCGCCGGTGAAGCGAAACCCGAAGAGGCCATTGCCGCCTACCAGGAGGCGGTTTCGCTGTATCTCGGTGATTTTCTGCCTGATTGTGCTTACCAGGAATGGGTTTTACCCGCACGCAACCATTATCGCCGTCTTTACCTGCAGGCGGTGATCGAGCTGGCGGAGCTGCTCCGGAAAGGGCGGCGATTTGCGGAAATCATCGAAATCTGCGAAGCGGCGATCCCCGTTGAATATTACGAAGAGGAGTTGCACCTGCGCTATATGGAGGCGCTGCTCGCGGAAGGTAAAAACAAGCAGGCCCGGGCGCATTACGACGAGGTTACGGCAGCCTTTTACCGTGACCTGGGGGCCAAGCCTTCACCGGCCATGCGCAGCCTGTTCCAGGTCTTGAGAATGGATTATGACAATTTCGACCTGGACTTGAGCGTAATTCAGGAAAGCTTAAGGGATCGCAAAGCGGCGCAGGGAGCGTTTTACTGTGACCGGGACACCTTCCGCCATTTTTATAGGCTCGAGCGGTTAAGAAGCGAGCGTTCCGGCCAGGTCGTTTTCCTCGGTTTATTGTCGGTCACCCTTCCCGATTACCGGCTGCCTTCACCGCCGCTTCTGGAAGAGGTCATGAACTGCCTGCAAGAAGTTATGCTGCACAGTTTACGCAAGGGTGACCTGGTGACCCGCTGGAATAAGGCGCAATTTTTGATTCTTCTACCCGGGGTGAACAAGGCCCAGTCCGAACTGATTTTAAAACGAATTGAGCATCGCTTTAAAAAGGTTTATCCCACAGATCGCATCATCCTCCACAAAAAACAGCAACCGGTTCTACCGGCAGAGCAATTCCTGGCCTGAGCACGCGGAGGCTACCCTGATAATGCGTCAGCCGGATTCAGCCCCTCTCACCCTATATGGAAATAAATAACAATGGTGTAACTGGAATATAACGGCGCCTTGCTATATTATTGGTAAGTTCAAGAACTAAATGAGGAGAGCTATTCTTGGGCGAAGAGATAATGTTGCAGCGAAAATGGAACTGCGCTTCCGATTTTATTATCAGGGTTTCTCGCAGTGACGAAGGATTTTTCCAGGGCAAGATCGAGCATGTGCAGTCGGGGCAGGTCCACCGCTTTAAAGATTTCATGGAGATGCTGTTATTAATTCAGGGAAAACTGGACCGTTTGGGCTACCCCCAGGCCGAAACTGAACTACGCTGCTGGTCAGATTAGCTTTTTAGCAAAGCAATCTGAGAGCAGAGCAGATTATAAGGAGAAATCAAAATGAACACTCCTCAACGAAAAGGTGTTACAGACAAGGGTGCAACTTTCCATGTGCGGATCCATTTCCGGCAAAACGCCGACTGGCAGGGCACTGTGCAGTGGCTCGACGGAAAGAAAACGGCTACTTTCCGCAGCACACTGGAGCTGGCCAAGCTGATGGCCGATGCGCTGGGCCGCGATTGTGCGGGGGAAAGCGGCGCGCAATCGTGGCAAAACAAAGAAGAGGTATCATAGTAGCTGTGCATACCGGCCTCCGGCGACACCAATTTTATTCATAAGGGCCGGCAGAGGAGCTTTTATCTAATACAGCGGGGTGTGTGTCTTTGAAAAAGATCGCGGCTAATGCTTTAAGAATCTGTCTGGTATTGGCGGTGGGCTTGATTTTGATTCTATACCTGGTCAAGTTGCCGGGAAGCAGTGCTTACTTTACCGATCGAGTCGAATCGGATCCGATCACGCTCCAGTTTTAATCGAGCCGGGGCGGCGGTTGATCGGGATTTGCAGCTTGCAAGGAGCCAGGAGGACTATCATGAATATTCTGGCAGTTGACGGGAGCGTAATATTCTCCGGCCTTTTAAAAAAAGTAACGGCAGATCTAGAGGATGCCAATCTGATCACCTGTTCTTCCGGGCGGTTGGCCTTAAATATCAGCGAGAACCTGGAAGCGGATATCCTGATCATGGACATTAATCCGCTGGACATTGACGGGCTGGAATTGATCAGGCGTGTAAACGCGGCAAACCGGGACATTTATATTTTGCTGATCATTGACAAACAGGATTACGAGCGGCTTGAAGAGGCACTGGCCATTGGGATCGACGATTATATCTTAAAACCGCTGGAAATGAAGGAGCTGGCCGTGCGCGTCAAAAAAGCGGTCTATGCCATGAAAGCGAGGAGCCGCCGGCCGGAACTGCTCTCCGGCCTGCAGGAGCAGCCCGGCTCGATCCAGGAAGAGATGCCGGCAGCGCCGGAGCAGTTTTCCCCCGCCGGCTTGGCAGCCGCGGTGCCCACGCCTTCCAGCGGCATTGCTGAAGAGCTCAAGCCTGCCGTCGCCAAGCCTGCAGCAGCGGCGGCTGTGATAGACAGCGATACGAGCAGCTTTTTTATTACAGCACCGGTGGACAAGCCCTTTTCCCCGCAGGAGCATGGGCGCCCCCGCGCGCAGAAGAGGCGGCGGGATAAGAAAGTGCCATCAGGGGGAGGGGGCACCGGAAACCCGTTTGCCCTGGCCAGCCGGGTGGTGGGCAACATCATCTTCGCCTGCCTGCTGCTGCTCATGGCCTCGCTGGCCTTCTTCTTGATCCAGAGCAAGCTCGCCGGAGGAGTTCCCTCGGTTTTCGGCCACCAGATGTATGTGGTTTTAAGCGGCAGCATGGAGCCGGCCGTGGATACAGGCAGTGTAGCCCTGGTCCGCCCGGTGGCGCCGGAAGAGATCGCGGTTGGCGACATCATCACCTTTAAGGGAGCGGGAGGCGGCAGCGTCCTGACCACCCACCGCGTGGTGGCTATTAATCAGGCGAACGGCCTCAGCTTTGTCACCCGGGGGGACGCCAACAGGGTAAACGATCCCCAACCGGTCCCCGCGGCGAACGTGGTGGGAAGGGTGCACGGCAGCATCCCTTATCTGGGCTACCTGTTTAGCTTCGCCCAGACCAGGAACGGCCTCTTTGTGCTGGTGGTGCTGCCGGGGATATTGATCATCTTATGGGAAATTCGCAATCTCTATCTGTATATGACCGATCTCCAGAAAAATAAAGCGAATCAGCAGGCGGGTAATTATACCGCCCGATAGGTGGTGTCTTTGATGAAACGCAATTTAATTCTGAGCATTGCCGTGCTGCTTCTGGCTCTTTCCCTTATTGGCGGCGCTACTACAGCCTGGTTTAATGCCGGCGCCGAGCTCGAGCCTAATGTCTTTACCACGGGCACGGTTAAAATTGCCATCGATGAGGGCGAGCCCTCCTGCACCGCGGACGGTTCTTTTGACATCATGTGCTGGCCCCCGCCTCCGAAGCCCCGCTGTGAGACGGTAGAGTGGACCATTGAAAATATCGGTTCCAAGCGGGCTTACCTGCGCGTGCGCCCCAAGGTGGAGGCCACCGATTTGCCGCCGCTTTATGTGGCCGTTCACCTGGAGGTAGGGGGCGAGACCGCCTGGGTGGGTGTCCGGGGCATA
>JAAYGO010000140.1 GCA_012727685.1 Bacillota bacterium
CGGCCGCTTCGGCCATGTTTTTGAAGATGTTCTTGCCGATATCGTGCAAATCGCCGGCTACCGTCCCCAGCAGAATCGTGCCCACTTTGGCGCTGCTGGCGGAGCCCAGAACAGGCTTTAGAATCTCAAAAGCGCTGGTCATCAATTCGGCGGCAAAGATCAGATCGCCCACAAAGTATTCCTTTTTCTCAAACAGGTCGCCTACCGCGGCCATGCCGCTCTGGCAGGCCTCGATCGCCTTTTGCGCCTCTTCCGGCGTAGGATTGGCGGCGACGAAATCATTCAACAGCTCCAGCACCTTTTCTTCGTCAAGCTCGGCCACTGCCGCTTTGAGATTGTTAAAATCAAGCATCATCTCTACTCCTTTACTAGTTCTATCAACTGGATTGACTTCTTTACTCGAGCAAGGCTTTTTCTATTTCCCTTGTCATATTTATTTGCACGCCGATCGATTGATTGAGAGCTTCCCGTTCCTCCGGATCAAGTTCCAACTGCACAATTTCCCCCACCCCACGCCGGCAAATGGCAGCCGGCACGCCGATACTGATATTCGCCGCGCCGTATTCTCCGGCTAAAATTGCCGAGCAGGGAATTATGACTCCGCTGTCCCCCTTGATCGCTTTAACGATTGCCGAAAGGCCTACCGAAGATGTCCACCCGGTAGTGCGCGCTATGTTTAGACTGTTAAGGGAATTTAAAACATTGGAAAGCTCCCTCTTTACCTGCTCCTTGAAAGAATAGTCCACCGGAACAGGTTTCCGGTCAACCGCCAGAGTGCTAAATAGAGGGACCATGCTCTCACCATGTTCCCCGATCACCAGCCCGCTTAATGCGGTAGTTTTACATCCCAGGTAATGAGCCGCAATCATCCGAAAACGCATGGTATCGTTTAAAGAATACCCGATAAAGCGTTCTCTAGCCGAACCTACAGTCAGGTACATGGCATAGTTGAGCGGGTCAATGGGATTGGTCGCGGTGATCACGATTGCCTCGGGACAATATGTTTTAATCTTTGCGGCTGTCGTCTTAATCAAATCGAGATTTTCAAATAAATATTCGCGGCGCGTTGTAACCGCCCGGTAAGGCATGCTCGCGGTCATGATCACCACGTCACTGTCCTGCAGAGCCCGGTCCTCTTTCCCTTCCCTTACAATGGTGTTGTTTAATCCACTGATCGCGGTCTCGATATCTTTTACGTGAAATAGAAGGTGGTTCCTGCTAATGTCAAACAAAACCAGTTCATCGCAGAGGCCATGGGTAGCCAAATAGTACGCGGTAGCTGAGCCCAGGGTCCCGGCTGCACCGATGATTGATACTTTCACAGTGGCATTCCTCCCGTTAATTAACCCGTAACATCAAATCAGCGCCAAATTTACGCAGAGGCAGGTTCCAGCCACCTGCCAAACCCTCGGTTTTGGTGATCTGGTCCCTGCCTCCGCTATAAAACAATTTATAGGAGAACTACGTTACGTAAAACATCGCCTTTTTCCGTGGAGGCGAAGGCCTCATTGATTTGTTCCAGGCTATAGCGGCCGGTAATCATTTTATCAATCTTCAGCCGTCCAGTTCGATAAAGATCCAGCATGCGCGGAATATCAACCCGCAAATTTATACCGCCCATAGCGCTGCCAAATATAGAGCGGCCGCCCATAAACTCGGTCACTTCAAATTCATTCATATATTCCCTGCCCGCATGTCCAATCATGACCATCCTGCCTCTGACACTGAGCATGGCGAAACCTACTCGCTTCAGCTTTATTCCGGCAACCGTCATTAAGACATGATCGGCGCCGCGGCCGTCTGTTAACTCCATCACGGCTTGAATAGGGTCAACCTTCGCCGAATTAATGGTATGGGTAGCGCCAAAAGAACGGGCCGCTTCCAGCTTGCTGTCCAAAATATCAACGGCAATCACGGGATGTGCACCGCAAAATGCCGCACCCTGAATGGCGCTCAGTCCAACCCCTCCGGTTCCCACGATCACGGCACTCTCGAAGGGCTTGATTTGTGACCGATTAATGGTTGCTCCGAAGCCCGAGATGACGGCACAGGAGAGAACTGCCGCTGTCTCCATGGGAATATCGGGGTCAACTTTACAGAGGTGCTCTTCCCTGACGATGGTGTATTCGGCAAAACCTGCATAGGTTCCGGTCAACTGCCAAAGACGCATGCCATCCTTGTTCAGGCAACGGCTTGGCCCGGCTAAGCCACCGGTTTCCGGGCGAACCCTTCTAATCTTATTTTTCACACAGTGCACCGCCTGGCCAACCTGGCAGTAGAAGCATTCGCCGCACCCTGCTTTCATCAAGGATATGAGCACCCGGTCTCCCGGCTTCACATAGGTTACATTTTTACCAACTTCGTCGACAAAGCCGGAAACCTCGTGCCCAAAAATCGCCGGTAGTTCAGAAGAACCATGCTCCCCCTTGACGCCGTGTAAATCGGTATGACAAACGCCAACTGCGGCCACGCGGACTCTAACTTCGCCCTCACCGGGCGGCTCAATAGTTACTTCCTCGATGGAGATGGGCTTCCCAAACTCATTCACCACTGCTGCCTTCATTTTCATTGCGAACTCCTCCTTAATAGAAGTAGAAGCTGATTTAATAACTGGTAAGCACTTTACTTGGAGCCAGGTGTTGCCGCTCAAACCGCCAAAACATCCCTGCCGGCATTAAGCCTCGATACACAACTCCTCCACCTTTTCAGGCAGCGGGATGCCGTTTTGATCCCACCCCATTAGCAGGTAATAATACTGTTTGGCCTTTTCCATCTTCTCCCGGTCAAGCCCCGGTTCTGAACCGCCTTTGCGGGGTTGAAAAAATCGCTCCGGCAACCGGTCATCCTCGGCCGTAAAACCTTCCCTGACATTGAATAACCTGGCCATGGTAAGCATTCGCTCCGTGATGCGCATCAGTTCCGCCAGCCCGGTGTTCCAACCGGTCACCGCCTTCACCATTTCCGCCATGGTCTGATACTCCAGGGCCACGGCGGGGAAGTGGCACAGCAATAAACAGTCGAATAACGCCTGCCTCTGATGTTCAATCTTAAACAGGGCAACTTTGTATGAATTCATCTCAGACATGGGTACGGGTTCAAAAAAACCAAAGGGAGCAAAGAATCTCATGCCATAAACGAACCTGTTATCATGGGCATTGCAACAGTGATCGGCCCCATGGGGATTGATCATAAAGCCCAAACCCATGCCGGGCATAAAGCGGGGTTCATGCATCCCCGGTTCGAGACCTTTTACCTGCATTGAAAATTCTTCGGTACCGCGGCCGATTCGTTTCGCTAACCGGGCGGCTCCTTCCGCCAGTAGTTTGCCAAAGCCTTCTTTCCTGGCGATAAGCTCGACACAGTTTAAAACGGCTTCATCATTGCCAAAACGCAGCTCGATGCCGCCGGTATCTTCCAGGGTAAGATAGCCTTTTTCAAAGCATTCCATGGCAAAAGCAATGGAACCGCCTGCAGAAATAACGTCCAGCGAATACGCATTGCAGAGTTCATTAAATTTGGCGATGGCTTCGAGATTATCGACACCAAGATTGCTGCCAAACGAGGCCAAAGCTTCATATTCCGGCCCGCCGTATTCGGGATCAACATGATACGGCTTGCCGGTCTTTACTCTTTTTTTGCATTTAATAGGACAGGCAAAACAGCCGTCCATGCCGATCCGGATCGTATCTTTAAGGGTCTTTGTGCTAATTTTTTCAATCTCGGGGAAATAGCGGTCACGGAAATTGCGGATCGGCAAGTCTCCCACCACTTCCATGTTTTCCATGTTGGGCACCGTCCCATAGATCCGCAGTTCCGGTGCGATCCCATAACTATAGAGGATATTGTCTTTAAAAAACTTGTTTAATGCATTTACCTGCACAGGATCTGCAACAGCGGGGCGCTTACTCCCCCTCACCGCAATGGCCTTTAGATTTTTCGAGCCCATCACCGCACCTAATCCGCCCCGGCCCGCGGCATCATAAAGACCGTGCATAATACAGGCATAGGGAACCATGTTTTCCCCACCCGGGCCGATAAGGGCTAAGCGCACCTTTTCATCGCCGAGTTCTTCCCGGATTACCTTTTGCGTTTCCTTCGTATTTTTCCCCCACAGGTGAGTCGCATCATTGATCTTGACTTCTCCGTCCCGGATCGACAGGTACACCGGTTCAGAAGCCCTTCCTTCGATGATCAGGGCATCAAAACCGGCCCGCTTAAGCTCCGCAGCCCAGAATTCACCGGCCTGCGACAAAGCGATGCCGCCGGTAAGCGGAGATTTCGCACCGACGCCATGCCTGCCGTTGCCAATAATCGCCGTGCCCGTGAACGGTCCGAGAGCAAAAATTAATTTGTTATCCGGTCCAAGCGGATCAACCTGCGGACGCAGTTCTTTTAGCAAAAAATAAACAATAAAGCCGGAACCTCCTAAATATTTGCGATAAAAAGTCTCATCTTTTTCTTCGACAGCTATGTTCCGGTTGGTGAGATTGACTCTTAGTATTTTTCCGGCATACCCGCCGGGGGGCTGCCCTACCATATTTTCACCTCGGCTTAGTTTTTTTGAAAAATAGTGAGATATTTTGGAGCATATTTTACATTTGTACAAAACAGAACATTTATGTCTACTTAAATTTTAGCATTAAAAGCTATCCCCGCTTATCTAAATAATCGATTGCAACAATAGAGAATTTGGTTTGACAGAAAGCTTTTAATTTTATTATGGTTAACTAAGAGGTAAAGCCAAAAGTAACCTTTAGGAGGGAAAGCAATTTGATCGGGAAACGGAAAGCGTACTTGTTGGGTCTGTGCTTGCTGGTCGTAGTTTTAGGGTTCATCTTTACCGGTTGCGCACCTTCAGGGGAAGATGAAACGGGGACCGGGGATGAAATAGCGGATGAAAAACCAATAGAGTTAATTGTGGCCTGTGGTGTTCCCGAGCAGAGCGAGTTTCACAAGAGACTTACCCAGTACATGGTGCAAAAAATCGAAGAAGAAACCCAGGGCAAAATAAAATGCACAGTCTATCCGGGAGGTTCTTTAATCACCCATACCGAAGTCTACCCGGGGATTGTTGCCGGTTCTGCTGACATCGGCTGGATCGGCCTTGCCGCCTTGCATACCGACCGGTTTCCCTTATTATCCTTGTGGGAAATACCCGGCCATCCGTTTTTATCAAGTATCGCAGGCAGCTATGCCATTCAAGAGTATATAGAGTTAATACAGCCCGAAGAACTTAGCGAGGTTAAAATCTTATTCTGCGTGGCTGCGGCTCCTGGTTTAATCTACTCCAAAAAGCCGATCCGGACCCTGGAAGATTTAAGGGGATTGGAGATTCGTTGTTCAGGCCCCATGATCGATTCGATGACCGCATTGGGGACCTCCCCGAGCGTCGTGCCGATGCAAGAAGTATACGAGGCGTTAGACAAAGGTATCGTCGAGGCCACCGTTAGTCCCCTGGAGCACCTGAAAACATGGGGCTTTGCCGAAGTGGCGGAATATATTACCGTTACTCCATTTATGCAAAACACATTCCTGTACTTCATGATGAACCTCGAGACCTGGAATTCCCTCTCGCCGGAGCTCCAGGAGGCTGTGGAAAGAGGAGCAAGTATGGCCTGGGAGGAAAGCGCTGCGAAGTATTATGATGAAGAAGGCAGCAAGGCGCTAGAGGAAGCAGTCAAAAACGGGCAGATCAAGGAAGTAATTTTCCTTTCCGAAGAAGAAGAAGCGAGATGGAAAGAGAAGATCGCGTTTGCCATCAATGATTATGCCGCCGAACTGGACGCGCAAGGTCTGCCTGGCACTGAATCAAAAGAATTAATGTTCGAACTGGCCGAAAAATACAATAACCAATATGGGCCGCTGTGGAAAGACTGGGATTTTGTAAATAAATAACCTTTCCAAGGCATTTCCTTCCAAGTGATATTGTTTTTACATGGAAGGAAATGCCTCTCTTTTATTTTCCATGATTTTATTTTGCAGGAGGGGCTGGCCTGGATGAAAACAGTTGATAAATATTTAAGGATTATATTTAATTTTTTTGACCTAGTTTCCGGTTACATCATTTTGGCCCTGGGTATCATGATCGTCATCAATGCCATGTTGCGAGCCCTAATTGGCATTCCAATTTTGGGAACTTATGAAATTATTACCTACAGCAATCTTGTGGTAGTCTCTTTTTTAATTGGCAGTTGTTTATATAAGAACAGCCATGTCTCCGTTGATTTTTTTATCGATAAGTTTTCTAAGCGAGTGCGCACCGCTTTACTCTTTATTAGTGAATTGATTGCTTTTCTTACTTTCCCGGTCATTATTTGGAGCTTGGTAAAACGAACTATCTCGTACTACCAGGCTTACGAATGTACCGATGTTTTAGGGATACCGCTTTTCTTGATGACAGCGGTAATCATACTCGGGGTTGTATTGTTGGAAGCGTTGCTTTTATTCCGGATATTTCTCTTTTTACAACCACAACAGAAATCATAAGTGTCCTGTTTTGAAGTAAAGCAAAGTCAATTTTATTCGGTAAAGAATGCGGCGAAGGAGGATTATTTAATGGATGCATTAACTATCGGCATCATCGGAGTAATAGTTTTTCTACTCGTCGTTTTGTTTTTAAGAATGCCGATCGGTTTTGCCATGATTATTGTTGGATTTTGGGGGATTTTTTTCTTAAGATCACCGGCAAGCGCTCTGGATCAAATTGCCTCCACCTTCGTGACAAGTTTCTCCAATTACACCTTGACCGCTGTAGCCCAATTTGTATTTCTGGGCTATATAGCTTATTATTCCGGCCTGGGAGGCAACTTGTTTAAATTTGCCGACGCGATTGTCGGACATATCCGGGGCGGCATGGCCATGGCCGTCCAGGTAGCATGCGCCTTGTTTGGTGCCATTTGCGGTTCTTTTCCCGCGACAATTGGAACAATGGGAGCCATTGCCTTGCCTGAATTAAAAAAGAGCAATTACGATGTTCCCTTATCCGCAGCCAGTATTGCCGCCGGTTCTTCGCTGGGAAGCCTAATTCCGCCAAGTTTACCCCTTATGATTTATGGAATTGCCACTGAAACTTCGATCGGCAAGCTTTTCGCGGCCGGTGTTTTTCCGGGCATACTGCACATGTCAGCCTACATGGTATGTGTTGCGATCTTGGTGAAATTAAAACCTTCTTTAGCCCCGGTCGGACCGCGCCCGCGCTTAAGAAACATAGTTGATAAATTTACGGACGGGGTCATTGAGGTTCTTTTAGTTTTCCTGGTTTCCATTGGGGGACTATTCATGGGCTGGTTTACTCCTACAGAGGCCGGTGGTGTCGGAGCAGTTGCCCTCCTGGCTATTACACTCATTAAAAAAAGAATGAACCTGGAGAAAATATCCAAGTCCTTGTTGGACACCGTAAAGCTGACCGGCATGATCTATATTTTGCTAGTGGGAGCAAATATATTTGGCCGCTTTGTAACGTACTCTAACGTGGCTCACGCTATCGGCCAGTTTGTAAGAGGTTTAGACTTTCATCCGTATATCATTATGATCATCATCATCCTGATTTATCTGGCGTTAGGGACTATTATCGACACCCTGCCATTAATGCTGATTACCATCCCTATTTTTTATCCGATCGTAGTCGGAGACCTTGGGTTTAATCAAATTAAGACTGGCGACATTTTAAAGGCGATTTAAAATATATTAAATGCCAAATAAAAGGTTATTTATAGCCATAAATGGGTGTATTTTCAAGACACATAAAAAATCATCCTGAACCGCTTCAGGATGATCAATATATGAATAAAGTGGGGTGAAGTTGTCAAGTCAACGGTTACATGAAAACAGCTTTATTCATGATATTCTATGGATCAGTTTAGCATCGAATCTATAACAGAGATTTTACTGCGCCAGCGATGTTTTCTTTAGTCGCCTCTTCCCCTGAAAGC
>JAAYGO010000008.1 GCA_012727685.1 Bacillota bacterium
CACTTCGGTCCTGGCGTAGTCAAAATGATCGGCGTTGCCGCTCCGGACCACGTTGAAGCCTTCCGCGGCCAGCAGCTCGGCCAGCGAGGCGGCCACCCCGCTGACACCGCAGCCGTTTAAAACCTCCACGGTTATCGATTCCGGCAAAACCTCATAACCCTCGTCGATCAGGCGCGCCAGGTCGCCCTGGAGCCGGTCGCCGGGGACCCAGTAGAGAAAGCCGTCACGGGTCTCCTCCACGCCCGGCAGGGTTATGGTGTTCATTTCGGAAAAGGAGAATGCGGAGAACTGCTCCTTTAGTGTGCCCCATTCGCGCCAGGCAAGATCCGTATCCACGTACGGCGCCGCCCGGCTGAGTAAAAGGGGCCACCGCCACGGGGCCTGCTGCTCCATCAGCTCTACCAGCCGGAGCAAGGCCACGCGCTGGCGCTCCAACTGCTCCCAGGGCGATTCCCGGGCGTCGGCGGCTACAAAATAGCGGTAGAGTTCAAAGCCGCTCAATTTCGCCTTCCCCGGGGGGATCAGCACTTCCCCCGTGCCCCGGGGCAGCCCCGACGCATCTATTCCCCCCAAATAATCGGCCACCACGCCGATCCCGGCGTAGTGCAGCTCCAGGTAATGGTTTACCGGGAAACCGGACAAATCTTGCACCAGCTCGATAAAGGCGGGATTGCCGAGCCGCCGGTAGAGCCGGCCCAGGGGCGCAGCTTCGCCGTCTGCGCCCTCAATCAGCGTATTGCCGGGGATATAAACCAGGTTCACCGTTTCTCTGTCCTGATGATGGAGGATTAAAACCAGGCGCTCCACGTAAGGGCTGGCGCCCCAGTAATCCACGCCGTAAACGAGGTAGTTCACCTCACCGGCGGCGCCCTGCAGGCGCAAAGCCTGGGCCCATTCCGCTCTGTTGTAGAACATGTTGAAGGTGGAGATGACATGCACGGCTAAAAAAACTGCCAGGGCAAGAAGCATCGCGGCAGCCATGATGATCGCCAGGCGGCGTTTTCCGCTGGAACTTTTCGGCCTGCGCAGCAGGTAGGACCTGCTGAATTGCATGCACTTATCCCCCGATCATTCTCTTCTCGAGCAAAAGCTGATTGCGGAAGCTGACCGACCGCGGATGGAGCAGCAGCCCCCTGGCGAGCACCGAGCCAATTGTATTCTCCACGGCGGCCAGCAGAGCGCCGGTGAGATCCTGAAAGGCCTCCTGCCGCAAGCGCTCCACCCCCGGGTAATCCCGGCTGGGTTCAATCACATCGGCCAGGTAGACGATTCTGGCCAGCAGGGACATGCGGGAAGAACCGGTAGTATGGCAGGCGATCGCATTGAGCACGGCGGCGTCGGTGATCTTCATTTCCAGAGGCAGCAGAGCCGCTCCGACTGGAGCGTGCAGCAGGCGCGGCTCCGCCCTGGTGATCCGATCAATTGGCAAGCCAAAGTGCGAAGCCAGTGCCAGCAGCCGCTCGGCGGAAAGGTTTTTCGCATAATCGTGGACCAGGCCGGCCAGGTATGCCCGCCGCTTGTCCGCACCGTAACGCTCCGCAAGCTCCAGCGCTGTCTCCGCCACCCCCAGGGAATGGCGGTAAAGTTCCGGCCCGAGGTGCTTGCGCAATCTTTCCTGATCAAGATCTACGTTCATGGATGAAGCATTCATGGATTAAAACGATTCTCCGATGTATTTCTTCGATGCACCAACCGGCAACTTAAGACAGAAAATTGCGGCACTTTAAAAATCGTCATACCGGCGCAAAAAGAGGCAACCCCGGTTGCCTGCTGGTTAATTCTGCTCCCGGGGCTTTGCTTCATTAACGACCAGCTTGCGCCCTTCAAGCTCCAGGCCGTTGGTCTTTTCCATGATCTGGGCCGCATCGTCATCATTAACCTCAACGAAACCATACCCCCTGGAGCGGCCGGTAGCCCTCTCCGTAATGATCCGGCACTCCAGCACCTCGCCAAACTGCGCAAAAACCTGTTCCAAATCGCTTTCAGACGTGCTCCAGGGAATATTCCCCACATACAAAGTCTTGGCCATTAATCCAAGTCACCTCCATGTAAGTATTATAACCGATTTTTCTCCCGAGCAAACAAATATTTTAAAGGCGATTGAGATAGAGCCCCTCTTTTTTGATATATCGCTCCACCGGATCCGGGGTCAGGTAGCGAATCGTTTTACCGAGGGCGGCCCGCTCGCGGATAAAGGTGGATGAAATGGCCAGGGCCGGTATTTCCAGCATGTGCACCTTGTCCAGGTACTGCGGGCAGCGGCGGCCCAAGATTTCGCGCAGCCGCTCGAGCGAGTAGCCAGGCCGCGAGACGGCGATAAAGGTGCAGGCTTCCAGCAAAGCCTCGTAATCCTTCCAGGTGAGGAGGTCCATGATCGCGTCCGCGCCGGTAATAAAATAAAGGCCGGCGCCGCCCGCCTTTTGGGCAAAATGGCGCACCGTGTCGATGGTGTAGGAAGGTTCTTTCTTGTCCACCTCGTAGCTGGAGACGTAAAAGTAAGGGTTGGACATGACGGCCATGACGGTCATCAGGTAGCGGTGGCGCGCGGCAGTGACCTTCCCTTCCTGCTTATGGGGCGGCACTCCCGCCGGCACGAAGATAACCCGGTCCAGCGCGAACTGCTGCCGCGCCACTTCCGCCGAAACCAGGTGTCCGTAATGGATCGGATCAAAGGTGCCGCCCATCAGTCCAATCTTGGCGTTATGCGGCTCTCTCTTCCTGATCATGGCTCTTCTTCTCCCACCTCCGCATCGCTGACATAATAGAATTCTTCTTTGCCGATTCGGATTGTATCCCCGTCTGCAACGCCGTTTTCCCGCAAAAAATCGTCCAGGCCGCTGCGCCGGCAATAGAGTTGAAAGCGCCGCAGCGATTCCTCGTTTTCAAAATCGGTCCGGGCGGCCGCCCTTTCGATCCCCGGCCCGCTCACGATATAGACATCTCCTTCCTTGGCCAGGCTAAACGCAGAGCGCGCCCGCAGCCGCGCGGAGGTTGCGGGAGCATCGGCGCCGGGTTCCGGCAGCGACCGCGCCGGCTGCGCCGCCACCATCACGGCCAACTGCCTGACCAGCGGCGCCACGCCGGCGCCGGTGGCCGCGGAAATGCCGTGCACTGCCGGCGGGTCCTCTTCGAGCTCCGCCACCGCGGCGCGCAGCTTCTCCAGGTTTTCCGCCGCCCCGGTCAGATCGAGCTTGTTTCCGGCCACCACGCGGGGATAAGCGGTGAGCTTTTCGTTGTAGAGCTTCAACTCCCGCAAGAGCTGGCGGTAGGCGGTTGCCGGTTCAGGGACGGCGTCCGGGGAGAGATCGATGACAAAAAGGAGGACCAGGTTGCGTTCCACATGCCTGAGGAAACGGTGCCCCAGGCCCGCTCCCTGGTGGGCTCCCTCGATCAGGCCGGGCAAATCGGCCGCCACAAAGCTTTCCCCCTCCCCGGCGTCAACCACGCCCAGGTTGGGCGCAGTGGTGGTAAAGGGGTAAGGCGCCACACGTGGACGGGCTGCAGAGATGCGCGAGAGCAGGGTTGATTTGCCGGCGTTGGGAAAGCCGACCAGCCCCACCTGGGCCATCAGCTTCAGCTCCAGGTAGATGCGCCTCTCTTCGCCCGGCAGTCCCTTTTCCGCCAGCCGCGGCGCCCGGCGCGACGCAGTAACGAAACGGCTGTTGCCCCGTCCGCCCGCCCCGCCGGCGGCAACCAGCAGCCTCTGCCCCGGGAGAGTCAGCTCGCCTAAAAAAGCTCCCTGCTCGTCCCTGGCAATTGTGCCCAGCGGCACCGGGATGATCAGATCCGTGCCGCGGCGTCCGTTCCGCCGGCCGCCCGCCCCGTTGCCGCCGTTCCCGGCCCGCTGCCGGCGGCGATAGCGCAGATCCAGAAAGCTGTGCTTTCCCGGATCGGCCTGCAGGTAGACGCTGCCGCCGTCGCCACCGTCACCGCCGTCAGGCCCGCCCCTGGGCACATATTTTTCCCGCCTGAAACTGACGGCGCCGCTGCCGCCCCGGCCTCCCGCCACTTCAAGCCAGATTTCATCAACAAACACTTTCCCGCCACACCCTAGAACCAGTAATAGCGCTTGAGATGCATGGCCGCTTGTCCCGCTCCCTGCCGCGCGGTTTACGAATTTCCATAAAAAAAGTCCGGGTAAGCCCGGACTTAACTTACTGCCGCACTATCCAGCGGGTAAACGCTAACCTGCTTTTTAGCCCGCCCGTTGAATTCAAATTCCACCCGGCCATCCACCTTGGCAAAGAGGGTATCGTCACCGCCTCTGCCCACGTTTACGCCGGGATGAATGCGGGTACCGCGCTGCCGGACGATGATGGTGCCGGCCTTGACTACTTGCCCCCCGAAGCGCTTGACCCCGAGGCGCTTGGCTTCGCTGTCCCGCCCGTTGCGCGAACTGCCGACTCCCTTCTTATGAGCCATATTGAATACCTCCCACTAAATCTCGGTAAGCTTAATTAATAAAGGCCAATCCTTTAGGAAACGGTAATCTTGCTGATCAAAACTTCGGTAAAGGGTTGGCGGTGGCCCTGCTTGCGCCGGTAATTCTTTTTCGGCTTATACTTGAAGACGATGATCTTGCGGGCGCGCCCCTGGCGGATCACTTTGCCCTCAACCGTGCAGCCGTCCAGGTAAGGCTGGCCGACTTTCACCTCTGTGCCGTCGTTCAACAATAAAACCCGGTCAAAGACCACGCTTTCCCCTTTTGCTCCCGGCAGCTTTTCCACGCGCAGCGTCTGTCCTTCGGCCACGCGGTACTGCTTGCCGCCGGTCTCGATGACAGCGTACATAAACAAACCCCCTATTTGAAGGACTCGCCGAAGCAGGTAGCCCTGACGCAGAGCATTTGATGAACCGGCTTCGAGCGGTGAAGATCCATTTTCAAATTTTAGCACGCACCGCCCCGTTTGTCAAACCGGCTGAAATCGTTGATAGTGTCAACCCATAGTAGGTTTTTTAGGAACCCCACATCCAGCTCAAATAACTTTTAACGAAGCAATAATAGACATCACCGAAGGCAATATTTTGAAGCGTTTGACTTATAGTTTTTCTACTGGTGATTTCATA
>JAAYGO010000170.1 GCA_012727685.1 Bacillota bacterium
AGGCTGCGCGCCGTTCTGATGGCATTCTCCAGGCCGTCCGGGGTATGGGCGTAATCGACCACCACCATAAATCCCAGGCTCGCATCGACCAGTTCAAAGCGCCCGGGCACCCCGGGAAAGCGGTAAAGGGCTTCCGCAATTGTATCAATATCCAACCCTTCGATCAAGCCGACGGCAACGGCGGCCAGGGCATTGTAAACATTAAAGCGCCCGGGGACCCGGAGTTCAAACTGCCCGCAACCGGCAAACGATTCCACTTTAAATCTCATGCCGGCCGCTTTTTCTTGCAGCGACACGGCCCTGACATCGGCCGGGCGCTCGATGCCGTATGTAATCTTCTGCCCGGCGGTCATTCTTTCCACCCGGTGATAGCAGGGATCATCCACATTGAGCACCGCCGCCCTCGGCCCGCCCCCATGGGCCTCCTCCCAGCCCAACTGGGCAAAAAGCTTGATCTTCGCCTCCAGGTAGGCTTCGAAGGAGCGGTGGTAATCGAGGTGCTCACCGGTAATGTTCGTCAGCACGGCCACGGCAAAGCGGCAGCCGGCCACCCGGTGCTGCGCCAGGGCGTGAGAGGATACTTCCATGGTCACTCTCCGGCCCCCCATTTCCGCCAGCCTGGCCAGCATTTTTTGCAGCTCGGCGGCTTCAGGAGTGGTGGCCGAGGCGGGCAGCCGCTGCGTACCGATCCAGTATCCCACGGTGCCGAGCAGCCCGGTCGTCTCGCCGCGCGCTTTAAAAAGCGCATCGATCATGTGGGTTGTAGTCGTTTTGCCGTTAGTACCGGTAACCCCGATTAGCCTTAATTTGCGCGACGGATAATCGTAAAACCGGTTTGCCAGCAGGGCGGCGGCCAGACGAACATCGGGCACCCGCAGGAGCGGCACTGCTTCCAGAGGGCATTCCCGGCCGGCGACCACGGCCAGCGCTCCCCTTTCCAGGGCTTGACGGGCGTGGCGCCATCCCTCGGTGTGCCGCCCGGAAAGGGCCAGGAAAAGATTGCCCGGCCGGACATGGGCGCTGTGAGCGGCAAAACCGGTCACCTCCCCCGCCGCGTTTCCCTCCAGGCTCTTCAGCAACAAGGGTTCCACCAGTCTGCACAGGGGCATCCTATACATCGAATACTCTCTCCCGGGAATTATTGAAGAGGGTTTGCCTCAACAATGTATCATATTCCCGGGCTAAAAACGCGGTGCCCCAATCTGAAAACCCTGCTCCACTAAAGGCTGAAGCCGTGTCCTTACCGCGGCTACGGTTCCGGGAAAGTGCTGAAAAATACCGTAACCGCGCTGCCCGGCTCTACCGTGGTGCCGGAATCGGGTTCCTGGTAAATGGCTATTCCCGAACCTTCGGCATTCAGGCGCAGGCCGAGCCAGCTTAATACTTCCGCCACTTCCCTGACGGTAAAACCGCTAAAATCGGGCAGGCTGATGGCCCCGGCCGGATTTTCGCCGTCCTCGCCCAGGTAGACCACTACCTGGGTCTGCTGGGGCACTTTAGCTCCCGCTTTCGGCGTCTGGTTAATAATATAATTCCCTTCTCCTACCAATCTTAACAGCAGCCCGCTCCGCTCCGCCAGTGCGGCGGCTTCATCCACAGTCAAATCATGCAAATCCGGGACTTCCACGATCTTGACCTCGGGTAGGGTGCTCTGGTCCGAAGGAGCAATCTGCAGATAATTCAAAATGTCGCCCATCATCCGACCAAACATGGGAGCGCAAATCTGCGATCCCCACTGGGCCCCCCGGGTCGCCGTGTCCACGGCAATGTAGACAACAATCTGCGGATCTTCGACCGGCACAAAACCGATGAATGATACAATATACTCACCCCCCATATAAGCTCCTCCCGGACCGACCTTCTGTGCTGTTCCGGTTTTTCCGGCAATGCGGTAGCCTTCGATCCTCGCGTTGATGGCGCTGCCGTTCAGGACAACGCTTTCCATTATCTCGGCAACCTGCCGCGCCGTCTCTTGCGAAATGACCTGCCTTACCACTTCCGGTTTCCGCTCATAGATCAACTCCCCGGAAGCGCTGCGAATCTCGCGGACCAGGTACGGTTTCATCAGATAGCCGCCGTTGGCGATGGCCGATACAGCCATCAATTGCTGCAGCGGCGTTACCGAGATCCCCTGCCCAAATGAGGTTGTCGCCAGCTCCAGGGGACCGACCTGTTCCAGGTCAAAGATTAAGCCGTCACCTTCGCCGGGATAGTCAATCCCTGTCTTTTGGCCGTAGCCGAAGGCATGAATATAGGAGAAAAGTTTCTCCGTCCCGAGGCGCTGTCCCAGGTTGATAAAGGCGGGGTTGCACGAACTTTCCACAGCCTGCAGGTAAGTGATGCTGCCGTGGCCCCGGCCAGCGGTCCAGCAGCCGATCTGGTGCCCGGCCACATTCGCATAGCCGGTGCAATGAAAGAATTCATGCTTGTTGTAGAGGCCCTCTTCAATGGCCGCCGCCAGGGTGGTCAATTTAAACGTGGAGCCCGGTTCAAAGGAGCTGGTCACCGGTGCCAGCGCCCACCGGCTGGAATCCACTTCCTCATAATGCAGAGGATCGTAGTCGGGCTTGGAAGCCGCGGCCAGGATGGCGCCTGTTTTCGGATTGGCAGCGATGATCATGGCCTGTTTCGGTTGAAACTCCAGCATGGAGCGGGCCAGCTCGCGCTCCACAATGTATTGAATGGTCTCGTCTATGGTCAGGTAAAGATCATCCCCCGCCTTCGGCAAAACATACTGCCTCGCTTCATGGGGGATCTCCCGTCCCAGGTTATCGGACGGAAAGAGAATCCGCCCTTCCCGGCCCTTGAGCTGCTCCTCGTAATAGATCTCCAGTCCGGCCCAACCCTGGTCCATGCCGACAAAGCCAAGCAGTTGCGAGGCCAGCGTTCCATTGGGGTAATAGCGCTTCCCCTCGGTGGTAAAGACAATCCCCGGCAGATCGAGATCCCGCACCGCCTGTGCAACCTCCGCTTCCACCTTGCGCTTGAGATAAATGGCACTCCGATCCAGCGTCAGCAGTTCGTAAAGCTCCTCCTCCCCCTTTTCCAGGATGGGAGCCAGAATCCTGGCTGTTTGCCGCGGATCTTCCACCTGCGGCGGGATCGCCACGATGGTTTCCACGGTAGTGCTGCCCGCCAGAAGCCTGCCATCGCGATCATAGATTAAGCCGCGCGGCGAACGGGCCGGAATGCTGCGATTCCACTGTTCCCAGGCCTGTTCATAAAGTTCGTCCGCACGCACGATCTGGATCCAGGCCAACCGGCTCACCAGGGCCAGGGTGACGAGGAGGATCATAAAAAAAAGAAAAAGTAACCGCTTCCGGATTGCTACCAGGGTAACAGAAGGGTCGGGCAACCATTTCACTCCCCTACATGGATACCTTCATCCTGCCCGGCTGTCAGCACCTGCAATTGACCGCTCTCCGGTTCACACATGCCCAGTTCGGTCCTGGCCACAAGCTCAATGCGGCTCAGGGCACTGAGCTGCGCAGCTTCCTGCTCCAGCGCCCGGTATTCTTCCGCCAGCTCAACAATTCTGTTCTCCGCTTCGCTCAAGCGGTATTGCAACGTGATCATGGACGAATACTGGGCGATGACCACGATCCCCAGCGCAAAACAGGCGAACAGGATTAACAGGACCGTCACTCTTTTAACCGCCGGCCGGGTTTTAAACCGGACTTGCTTTACCGGTTCCGGTTTGGTCCTTGCAGCGGGGCTATATATTTCACTGTTAATGCGTCTTTGTGCTGCTAACAATTTATTCATCAGCCCCCTTCTTTAGAACGTGGCCTCAAAGCACGAGCGGCGGCCCTTAACCGGGCGCTGCGTGCCCTGGGATTTTGCTCTACTTCCTCCGCCTGCGGCCGCACCGCCTTGCTGGTTAGGTTGATCAGCGCCGCTTCTCCCCCGCATCTGCACGGACCCTGCGGCGGACAGTGGCAGCTTGCGGAGTTTTCCCTGATGAAGTGTTTCACAATCCGGTCTTCCAGGGAGTGATAAGCGATTACACAGAGCCTTCCGCCGGGAGCCAGGGAACGGAGAGCCTGCGGTAGCACCGCCTCGATGTTTTCCAGTTCCCGGTTGACCGCGATGCGCAGCGCCTGAAATGTGCGCCGCGCCGGATGGCCGCCGCTGCGCCGGGCTGCGGCGGGGATCGCTTCTTTGATCAGTTCGGCCAGCTCCCGGCCGGTCTCCACCGGTCCCACCGTGCGGCGGTGCCTCTCAATCCGGGAAGCGATCCGGCCGGCCCAGCGTTCTTCACCATAACTGTAGATCAGGCGCCGCAGTTCCCGAACCGGCAGGTTATTAACCAGGTCGGCCGCCGTATATGGCAGGCGGATATCCATGCGCATATCCAGCGGCTCATCGGCAAGGTATGAAAAACCGCGCGCCGGCTCCGTAAACTGCAAGGTCGATGCACCGAGGTCGAGCAAAATGCCGTCAACACAGGGACAGTCCTGATCGCTTAAGATCTTTTCCAGCGATGTATAGCTGGCGTGAATAAGCTTCACCCTGGTGGAGAATTCAGCGAGTCGCTGCTCCGCCCGCTGCAGGGCGCTGCTGTCCCAATCGATGCCGATTAATAATCCGTTTTCATCCAGCGAGCTGGCGATTACTGCAGCATGCCCGCCGTCGCCCACGGTAGCGTCCACGTAGACCCCGTCCCGCCGGGTTAACAGGTATTGCCGCACCTCTGCAGCCATCACCGGCAAATGCAGTTCGGCCATGCCGCTCGCCCTCGCTTCATCATCATAATTCAAAATCAACCAGCTTTTCGGCCACCTCTTCGAAACGCTGGTTCGCCTCGCTGCAATATTTTCTCCAGGCTTTCTCACTCCATACCTCAACCCGGCTGGAGACCCCGATGAACATCACTTCTTTTTCAATGCCGGCATACTCCCGCAGGTTTTGCGGGATCAATATTCTCCCCTGCTTATCCACTTCCAGCTCGGCGGCCCCGGAGAAGAAAAGACGGGTAAAGGCACGGGCGTCGCTCCTGGTAAAGGGGAGCTCCTTCAGCTTCTGCTCGATCCGGGCCCACTCGCTGGGCGGATAAATAAAGAGGCATTGATCCAGCCCCCGGGTGATCACAAAACGGTCTCCCAGCTCCTCCCGCAGCCGGGCCGGAACAATGACCCTCCCCTTATCATCCAGGGCATGCTGAAATTCGCCCGTAAACACCTGTTCGCCCCCGCCTCAATTCATTTTTACCCACTTCTCACCACTATGCTCCACTTAGAGTAACATTTCTCCCCCTTTTAAAAAACTCCTGCTTGTTTTACATAAAAAAATAAAAAAATGAGGGTAAATTTATCCCTCATCAACTATATTTTAACAATTTTGGTATTTAATTCTAATATTTTTTGTTTTTTATGCTTTTTTTTTCAGATTTATTGGCAAATTATCTGGCGCCATCTTTCCAAATTAACTGAAAATCAGACTAATCACCACTCGTTTTGACAGCTTCTCTAAAAGGGGTTTGCTCTTGATCTGATTGATTCTACTCAAATGACTCGAAACCCCGCCATGCCGTGAGCCGCAGTTTTGAACTATTCTCCCTACAGGTGGGTGCCCTCTTAATTGCTTTATAGGTCCTCTCAAAGGAGGCTTCTACGCCACAATTAAAGTCAGTCTCCCAATTAATATGTGTTAGCTCAAAACTTAACGGTTGGTCACGAACACGGCAGGGCCTTCACGCAAGAAAATCATAACATAAAAAAAGTAAAAGAGCAAGTAAACAATTGCCAAATGCAGGCATTCCGCAAATGATTTTTTAAGTAGATGAAGAAACCAATGTTGGTGGGCCTTTGAGTATGCAGTCAAGGTACCGCTCAAATTCGAAAATTCTGTCAGACTATTGGATCGCTTAGATCGATTG
>JAAYGO010000172.1 GCA_012727685.1 Bacillota bacterium
AAAAAGGGGCCGCTCCAGGCTCTCTGGAACAGCTCCTGACATGAGTTCCAATACCTGCCTAAGTGGCGGCTTTTAAAGTCACAAATCTGGAACGACTTTTAGGTCAGCCCCGGCAGGGTGAGGGGGGCTGATCCGGCTCCCGAATTTCAGGATAGCGCTTGAAGAAATCAGCCTCGAACAATAGAAGAGCAAACCAGAGTTTTTTTCCGTTGATGATAATATCTTCTGACAGCATTGTAAAATTAGATGAAAGGACTGTATTTGATGGCGGCATTTGATTTTAAAAAAGCATATAAAGAGCTGTACCTGCCCAAGAATAAGCCAGGCATTATTGATGTGCCGGAAATGCGCTTCATCATGGTTGATGGCAAGGGTGATCCAAATACTGCTGCGTCTTATAAAGAGGCCGTGGAACTGCTCTATGGTCTATCCTACTCCATCAAGATGAGCAAAAAGAGCGGCACTCCGCCGCCGGGATATTTCGATTATGTCGTTCCGCCGTTAGAAGGCTTGTGGTGGTTTGAGGAGAACTATTTCGATGGCAATGTGATCGAAAGGAAGGATGAATTTAACTGGGTGCTGATGATCCGCCAACCGGAGTTCGTCACTCCCGGGGTTTTTGAGGCTGCAAAGGCGAGCCTGTCGAAGAAAAAGCCGGAGCTCGACATTTCAAGAGCCCGCCTTGAGGATTTTACGGAGGGCTTGTGCGCCCAGGTCTTGCACATTGGTTCTTACGACGATGAGGCCGCTACTGTTGCAGTGCTGGAAGAGTTCATTGCCTCGCAGGGATACCGGACCGAGATGTCCGGCTTGCGGCAACATCATGAGATTTATCTCAGCGACCCGCGCAAGACTGAACCGGAGAAGCTAAAAACAGTAATTAGACACCCCATTGCCAGGAGATAACATATGAAGGAAACCATTGCCCCGCAGCGGATGGGGCGTGCCTTTTCCTTAATCGGCAGCCTCAGCTCAGCCACTATGCCCTTGGGACTGGTGATCGCAGCTCCAATTGCCGAAAGCAGAGGGGTCCCATTTTGGTTTTTTGTTGCAGGGATCGCCGTCCTGCTGCTTACGCTGATTAGCATCCTGCTCGTCCTTCCGTATAAGGAAGGCTTACAAGGATGAGTCAAAGTCACCGTCCCCTTGACTCAGTCCCCTTGACTCACGGACTGGAATCCAGACTTCGCTATAGGCGTAATCTTTTCGCTGCTCATCCATTTTAGTAAAAGAAAAGTGGGGAGCATTGATCACTTCGTAATTTGATGAAGGAAGCCATTCTGCATATATCCTGGCCATTGTTTCCTGCAGCGTGGACGGGAATGGCCCTTCATTTGGAAATACCGCCCAGGTGCAGGCTTTAACCGGCACTTTTGTTAAGCGGTCACTTACCTGCTCTTTAGTGGTTAAAACACCGATCAGGTGAGTTAAATATCCTTCTTCTTTTAAGAAATTAGCGTCTGCATCATAAGAAACATTAACAATTTCATAAGGCTCCATATTTTGAAGAGAATGCATTTCTTCCTTTTGTTCGCCCGTGATGCTCTCGGCTAGCTTTACAATCTCGTTATTCACACCTTCAAACTGCATCGGCACACGTTTGCTTACGCCAACAAAATTAAAGGCCGGTTTCTCTTCAATTCTAAATTCCATCGGAATTCCTCCCTTTACGGTTATTACGAACGAGAGTTTGGGAAACGATCTGCTGATCCCTTTCTTCATTACATCTGACGGTAAAAAACCGCTCCATTTTTTAAACGCGCGGGTAAAGCCCTCGATGGACTGGTAACCATACTTAAATGCAACATCGGTTACTTTTTCGCCATTTAATAAATCCTGGTTGGCCTCCGATAATCTCCTGTTCTTGATATATTCACTAAGGGTCAACCCTGAAAGATAGAAAAAAATCTTCCTGAAGTGGTAGTCAGGGACCCCGGCATAATCGGAAATATTTTCAAGGGATAAATCATCAGTGAGATGCTCTTCAATATAGTCGATCACCTGATTTAATTCCTTTAACATGCTCTCTCCCCTTCCATATCTGTATCATACCAGAGCCGCCTTGCCGACACTCGACTTTTTTAATTAAAAAATATCAAATCGGCCTGGACAGTTTCCTACGGCAGTAATTAATTATGGGAGGATTTACTTAAGCCTGGATTCAGCGTATAATTTAAATGAATCAGCCTCGACCCATGTCATACCGGCATCGCTTTATCCAGCAGCGCGCCGGATAACACTTTGGAGTAAAGGAGAGATGTTTAATGGCTAAGGCATTGAAAGGCGTCAAGGTTTTGGATTTCACGCAATATTTGTCCGGTCCCCATTGCACCTCCGTACTATGTGAGCTGGGGGCGGAGATTATAAAAGTGGAGCGGCCAGGCTCGGGAGACCCGGAACGAAAAGCCGCACCCCTGACCCCCAAGGGAGAATCCTATCAGTTTATTGCCTACAACCGGGGGAAAAAAAGCGTGACTTTAAACATGAAGAGCCCTAAAGGTTTGGAAATCGCCAAGAAGCTGGTTGCCAAATGCGATATCCTCGTCGAGAATTACGCCCCCGGGGTCATGGAACGCCTTGGCCTGGGTTATGAAGAAGCAAGCAAGATCAACCCCGGAATCATCTATGCCTCTATTTCCGGCTTCGGCCAGACGGGCCCCCGCCGCGACATGGTCACCTATGATGTGGTCGGGCAGGCTATGGGCGGGCTGATGAGCGTCACCGGCTACGAGGACGGAGGACCGCTCAAAGTGGGCGTCTCACTCGCCGACTACATGGGCGGATACAATGCCGCCATCGCGATCCTGGCAGCCCTGCATTACAAGACTGTCACCGGCGAAGGACAGTATATTGACATCTCCATGCAAGACGGCATCTGGGCCATGGTCTTCCCGGACCGGGCCGATTACTTCGACACCCTGAACCCTCCCAAGAGAATAGGCAACCGGCTCAGCAGCTCCTCCCCCTTCGGCGCCTACAAGGCCAAGGATGGCTACGTGGTCATCTGCACGATCACCGACGAACAATGGCAGAACGTCCTGAAGGCCATGGGGCGCGAAGACTTACGCGACGACGAACGCTTTGCCAGCCGGGTGTTGCGGGCTAAGAATATGGCCGATGTGGAGAGCGTGCTGCACGAATGGCTGAAGGATAGGACTGTCGAAGAAGCCATCGCCGCTTTAGAAGAAGTCAAGGTTCCCTGCTCCCCTGTCCCCACCTTTGAGCAGGTGGCCAACGACCCCCAGATATTGCACCGGGAAATGATCATCGAAGTGGAGCAGCCTCTTTCGGGCAAGGTTAAGCTGGGAGGTTCTGTCTACAAGATGAGCAAGACACCGGGAAACAGGAAACTCCCCATCCCCCTCCTCGGCCAGCACAACGAGGAGATCTACGGCGACTTGCTTGGCCTCGATAATAAGGAGATAGAGGAGCTCAAAGCGGAAGGCACCATTTAACGCGAGAACAATGCCAAATGGCATTAGTAATATGATTCGGGCATAGCGCATCTATGCCCAATTTTTTATTTATAAATTAAATCGAGAACCGAAATTACGACTTTTGACGAGTCTTATACACGGGCTCTGCCGGGAAGATGAAATCCGGGATATTATCCGGTAAACGACGGAATTATGATACTCCTTTCCATTGGCATCGAAATGATAGCCGATGGTAATCCGATACATCAAATCCTTGTCACCGCGGCGGTCTTCGTAGGCCATATCCGCTCCATCCAGGATAGCCACCGCCTTTTCACCAAAAAAATGAAGGACAAGCATACTGGCTACAATATAGAAACCGATAATAAAAATGATACTAAAAAAATCCGCCAGCCGAGGGGAGGAAGATGGCTCTTTCGCGTACTCATATCCGCCCACTCATAAGCTTCTGATATTTGCGCCTGGCCGTAAAATAGCGCATCCTGTCGCCTACTGCCAGTTGAATATGATCGGCCGCGTTACAGTCTTTTTCAAGCACTTCTTCTTTCCCGTTATCCCAGCGGATCCGGGTGCAGTACACAGTCACCGGGACTTCATAGTATACCGGTCTACCGGTGATTGTTGTCTCAGACAGCGAGCGTTCCCGGTGAATTTCATCTCTGGTAAAAAGTTCGGTGACAGTACCGTCGATAAAATGACCACGTTCCGTGCGGGTAAGGGTAATGCCCCAGAGGATTATCAGCAGGACGGCAGCCACCGGCAGAGTATGTTTGAAAGCAATCGTTTCACTGGCGATCGGAACGATAACGGCAATAAGAATAAAAATTGCCGACCAAAAGATCAGGCCGCTTCTTAGGCTTTTGTTATACCGGGCCTTAGTACCGCTGTCTGTGGGGTCATAAAGGGTAAACTTATACCCGCATTCGGTGCAATAGTACGCCCAGCGGGGCAGCCTGGCGTTACATTCACCGCACTCTTCATCCAAAAAATAAACATCTTGGGGCGGGTCAACATCAGTACCGCAATTTTCACAATACTTGTCTTTAACAGGAGAACCACACCAATAACAGTATTTCTTCATGATCATCATCTCCAATTCAGTAACCTGTAGACGATCCTTCGTGATTGCAGATCCCGTCCGGCTTTTGTGAATAGTGTAAGGGAAATAACGGCGTTTGATCATCATCACTTCGGGTGATTTTTGCCCGGTTTCTGATTTATAAGCTTTCGGCCGCCGCAATCCAGGCAAAACTTGTCCGATAGAGCTTAAATAGTGTATACTTTTAAAAACTAAGTTCAAATTTTTTTATAGGGAGGGAAAAAAATGGATCAGACCATTCATGCTGTGGTATTGATTCTTTACCTGCTGGTGATGCTTGCGATCGGCATCTATTTTTTCAGGCTGAACAAGAGCCAAACCGATTATTATTTAGGCGGCAGAACGCTCAACATTTGGGTCACCTCCATGAGCGCCCAGGCTTCGGACATGAGCGGCTGGTTGATGATGGGGCTTCCCGGCACAGCATTTCTGCTGACTAAAAATTTGGGATTGGCTGAAGCCTTCTGGACGGCGCTGGGGTTGGCCATCGGGACATACTTAAACTGGCTGTTTCTCGCCAAAAGGTTGAGAAATTATTCGGAAAAATCAGGGAACTCCATCACAATTCCTACATACCTAGAAAACAGGTTTAAAGACAAGACTCACCTGATCAGAACCATATCTGCCTTATTCATCGTCATCTTCTTCCTGATCTACACTGCAGCCCAATTCTCGGCGGGAGCAAAACTGTTCAATGCTGTATTCGGCCTTGACTATCAGATTGCATTGCTGATTGGTGCACTGGTTATTGTTTTATATACATTTTTAGGCGGTTTCCTGGCTGTCTGCTGGACTGATTTAATTCAGGGATTGTTGATGTTCTTCGCCCTGGTTACCCTTCCGATAATTGCCGTGGTTAACCTCGGCGGAGTGGCGGAGACCTTTGACCTGGCGGCAGCGCTCACCGACGCCGCGAACGGTTTAGGGTTCAGTGAATGGACCGGTATCGGAAGCGGCCTGGGAGCCCTGGGAATAATTTCAATCGCTGCATGGGGGCTGGGATACTTTGGACAGCCTCACATCCTGGCCCGGTTTATGGGCATTCGTAAAGCCGAATACATCAAACCCGCCCGCAGGATCGCCATGGTCTGGGTTGTGGTTGCCCTTTTTTCCGCTGTAGTCCTCGGAGTAATTGGCAAAGCATACATGTCCA
>JAAYGO010000028.1 GCA_012727685.1 Bacillota bacterium
ATCCTTCCTGATTGTAGATAATCCCCGATCCTTCGCTGACCTGCTGGTAGATTTGCGGCCCGAACCAGCCCGTCTCTTTAACCTGGGCGGTAATCTTGATGCCCACTACGGAGGCGCCTGCTTTCTCGGCTATTTCCGGCACACTGAGGCCCTCGGTATAAGCCAGGCTGTAGACATTGGTCTTGCCCCCGCTGCCGCTGCTGTTGATCTGCCCCTGCAGCGTTTCGATATGCCGGGTCAAGGAATCAATCTTCTGATCATAGTGGTGCTTGAAAAGGGCCATTGCAGCTGCGCTTCCCAGTATGACTACAAGGCAAAGAAGAAAGGCGATTATTTTGGTTCCGCGGGCGCTGTCCCATCTGCCGGTCATCCCTGTCATCTCCCTTTTATATATCTAAGATACACAAGACACAAACCAGCATTAGCGGGCGGGCGTGGAAGCCCGCCCCTACGTCTATACCCGAATCCCCCCCGGCCCCCCTTTGGGAAAGGGGGAGTAAAGGAGCTCCAGGTTAGAATGATCCATTTTATTTAATATTAATGCGGTAAAAACAAAAAATCAACGGAAATCGAGGGCAATAAGTAAGGAACTGGGAGCAGAAGGCAATCTAGCTGGAGAGATTTTAGTCCAGCCCGGGCAGTTCCACGGGGAGGCGGCCCCGCGGGGCCAGGGCGCCCTTTAGAACTTCGGCGAGGGCCTGCAGGGAGACGCCGGTATGACTGTAGGTGCAGAGGCAGGCGCCGGCGCGGGGAACGGCCAGAAGATCGTACGGCGAGGAGAGAGCCAGCAGAACCAGCTCTGTCTCTTCGGCCAGGGTGTTTAGGAGGCCGATCCAGGCGGGGCGGCGCCGCAGGTTGGAAGTGCCAACGAGGACGAGGGCGGAAGGGCGCAGCGAATTGAGGACCTCCTCAATTTCATCGCCAGTTGCGTTAAACGGCAGCAGGCGCGGCTGAAGAAAGGGGCATTCTTCGATCAGGGGAGCCAGGGCGCTTTCCAGTTCAACCGGCCAGATCAGCGGAATCGTTTCACGGGGGGAAAGCGGAATTAGAGAGGCGCGATCGCGGACCAGGGTAATGCTTTCCCGGGCTATCCGCCTGGCCAGCTCCAGGTTTTCAGGCGAAGCCAGGGAAGAAAGGTTTCCCCGGCGCGGCAGGGGATCGTCGAGGATGCCGTATTCTTTTTTCGCGGCGAGGATCCTTTTTACCGATTGGTCGAGCCGCTCGAGGGTGATCGCCCCCGCATCCACCGCCTCTTTCAGCGCGGCAAAGATTCTCCGTCTGTCGCCGGGCTCGACGCCAATCCAGGGTCCGAAAAGGATGAGGTCCACACCGGCCCGGAAGGCCATGACCGCCGCTTCCTCCAGGCCCCAGCGGCCGCTGATCGCCCCCATGCTCATGGAATCGCTTACCACCAGGCCGTCAAAGCCCATCTCTTCCCGCAGGTGGCGGACCGCCTGCGGGGAGAGGCTGGCGGGCAGCTCGTCGCTTCCGGTGAGCCCGGGAACCAGGATATGGGCCAGCATCACCGCAGGAACGCCCGCATCGATCATGGCCTGAAAAGGGAGCAGCTCCAGCTCCCTCAGGCGGGAGAGCCCGTAAGGAATCAGCGGCAGCCCGTAATGGGAATCGACGTCGGTATCGCCGTGGCCTGGAAAATGCTTCGCCGTGGCGATGACCTTCTCGTGGCGGTAGGGAACAACCATGGCCCGGCCCAGCCGGGCCACCTCGTGCGGGTCGGAGCCGAATGAGCGCACCCCGATAACCGGGTTGTCCGGGTTGTTGTTCACGTCGACCACCGGGGCAAAGTTAAAGTTGATCCCCAGGATGCGCAGCTCCCGCGCGGTTACGGCGGCGCTCTTGCGGGCCAGCTCTTCGCTGCCGGTAGCGCCCAGGGCCATGTTTCCGGGGAAGACGGTGACCCCTTCGGTCAGGCGGGCCACGGCGCCGCCTTCCTGGTCCACGGCAATAAAGAGGGGCACCATGCCGCGGTCGATAGCAGCCCTCTGGATTTGCTCCGTCAGGCTGGCCACCTGGGCGGGGCTTTCAATATTGCCGGCGCCGCTGAAGAGGATGACGCCTCCCAGGGGCAGTTCCCGCAGTTCCTCTGCAAGCGCAGGACTGAAATCCGGCCCGCTGAAGTAGGCGACAATTACCTGGCCGATTTTCTCCTCCAGGGACATATTCCGGAGAATTTCTGCCACCTCATTCTCCACCCGGCCCGGCTCTCTATTTTCACCCGGGGATCTTCTGAAGTATTCAAATATCAGCAGCACCGCCGCCAGTATGAGCAATAAAATAATTAAAATAAGCAATATCCGGGGCCGTTTCCTGTTCAATGACAAATCTCCTTTTCATTTACCGCCTTATTTTGCCATATGCTGCCTTACAAGAGACCGCCGCCGATTCCAGGATCTTTCCATATTATGAACATTGACCCGCTGATTTACCATGCCCCCGCGGGAAAGGACAAACAACAACCGGCAAAACCATGGCTGGTAAAAGAGATTGCGACGCCAATCTGCCCGGGCGATTGCTGCGGAGCCTTGTTGTCTGCCGGGAATCAAGCTCTTATAATGAAAGCACATTAAGCTGCAGGCAAAAAGGAGAAAAACATGTTCATCTCTATTTTGTTCTAGGGCATAAGTTTCCCAGGGATATCTTACCCGACAACGAGACGACAAAATTCGGCAGGGGTAGGTATACCC
>JAAYGO010000211.1 GCA_012727685.1 Bacillota bacterium
AGGTAGCCGAGCGGCGTGCCGATGGCGTAGAGATTCTCAAAGAAGGCAAACATTTCTTTGGGGAATAGGCTCAGGTATCCATCTATGTTTTCCATTTGCCCGATACTGGGGAAGAAGAAGGCCATCACAAGACTATAGAGAGCCACGCCTACAGCCCATCCGATGATCTGCCCTCGCAGGCGGCGCAGGGCGTGTTTGAATTCAACGGCCATATTATTCCCCCTCCCCGGCGTCATTTTTATAATATTTAAGAAAGATTTCCTCCAGCGAAAGATGCTCGGTCCGCAAATCGCTCACCGGAAAGGCAGCCAATGCCTTAATCAGGCGGTCCATCTCCCCCTCCACCTGCAGCACTATCTCCGAGGTGCAAGAAGTTGCCTCTTCCTCTCCCCCGCTCTCCGGTTCGAGCAGCAAAACCCCTTCCAGCGCAGCCAGGGGCTTGGCATCGACCGGCTCCTTGAAGCGCAGGCGGATGCGGCGCAGGGAGAGGTTGACCAGGCTTCCCGGTTCGGCTTCCTCCACGATTACGCCGCGGCGAATGATGGCCACCCGGTCGGCGATGGCCTCCACCTCGCTGATCACATGGGAGGAGAAAAAGACGGTGGCGCCGCCATCCCGGGCTTCCCGGAGCAGGCGGTAGACCTCCTGCTGGATGAGCGGGTCCAGGCCGCTGGTCGGTTCGTCCAAAAGCAGCAGCTCCTGCCGGGCTATCAGCGCCTGGATTAATCCTACCTTCTGCTTGTTGCCCTTGGAAAGGTTTTTAATCGGCACGCCCAGATCGAGCTTCAGGCGTTTGGCAAGCTCGCGGGCATATAGCCAATCGCCCCGCCGGCCGCGCAGCTCGTTAAAGTAGCGCAGCGCTCCCTCGGCCGTCAGGTTGCCCTCGAGGTTCAGCTCGCCGGGCAGATAGCCGGTGCGGGTGCGGACGGCCACCGGATCACGTACAGGGTCAATGCCGAAAATGCGGATTCTTCCCCCCTGGGGATTGATCAAGCCCAGCAGGCAGCGGATCGTCGTTGTCTTGCCGGCGCCGTTGGGACCTAAAAAGCCGAGAATTTCACCGCGCCTCACTTCCAGGTCGACCCCGCGCAGCGCCTGCACCGGGCCGTAAGCCTTGATCAGTCCACGGATTTCAATGGCCGGTGAATTATCCATTTTGCGTCCCTCCAATCTGCCTGATCTCCAAAAATCAATGGTACAACGCTGTCCCATCATTTTCCTGCCAGAACATATTATTACTGTTTATAGGAGCTCCACGGAATCGCCCTTTTTAATCCGGCCGCCTTTGATCACCTTGCAAAAAAGGCCTTCGTGCGGCAACAGGCTCACGCCGAAGGTCTTGCTGACAATGCTCGGGTGGTCTTCTTTGCCGGTTTGAGTTACTTCAAGAATCACCGTGCCGGCCAGCCTGATCTGGTTTCCCGGTTTCACCTCCGGCAGATTGAGGCCATCAATTAAAATATTCTCGGCAAAATCACCCGGTCCGGCTTGCAAGCCGCGCTCCCGGTTCACCTTTTTTACACTGGCCCAGTCAAGACAGGTAACCTGGCGCCCCCATAGGCCGGCATGCCCGTCGCCTTTAATCCCATATCCTTCTACGACTTCAGCCTGCGGCACCTCTTCTTTTAACTGCCCTCTAGCGGCACTTATTGCAATTGAATAGATGGAGCCTTTATGCAACATAACCCACTCCTTTTTTATATACCTGCTCCTCCACCTCTTGGACAGTACTATTTTAACAAAGAAAAAGAAGAATGAGAAATTCGCTGTTGTGCAAGCTAAACCTGAGCATGATTGACCATAGGCTGGACCTGGGAAGGATGATTTGAGATTTGATGAAGGAAAAACGCTTGCCGCGTATCGCTTATTTTTGCATGGAATATGGACTGCACGAGGAGCTGCCGATCTATGCCGGAGGGCTTGGGGTACTGGCCGGCGATTACCTGAAAGCGGCCCGGGAGCTGGAACTGCCAATAGTCGGGATTGGCATACTGTGGAAACAGGATTACACGGACCAGTATATTGAAGAAGGACGCCCGATCGATCGCTACATAGACTACAATTTTGAAATGGTCGAACCAACCGGCAAGGAAGTGAAGGTGGAGATCCGGGGTGAAACGGTCACCTG
>JAAYGO010000109.1 GCA_012727685.1 Bacillota bacterium
CAAGAGAACTGGGGCAAGCCCCCTTTCTTTTCAACATTTTTTCCGCCCGGACAGCCGCCGTTTCGGTTTTTGTCAGGCGCTGGCGTGTTACTGACAACCAAAAACGTTAAGTTTTTGGGGTCGAATCTGGGGTTGGTAAAGCAGGAGAAAAAGGGGCGGTGTCGAAAGAGAATAACGCCTTTTTGCATTCCGGCCCACTATTTTTAAGGAGCGATTTCATGTCCGCGCCGCAATGGTTTATCTACCTGGTGCTCGGACTGAGCGGCCTCTGTTTCGGCAGCTTTCTGAATGTGGTCGTTTACCGGCTGCCGCGCCGGCTCTCCTTGCAGAAGCCTCCATCGAGCTGCCCGCGCTGCGGCAAGCGGCTCGGCGCCATCGAACTGATCCCCCTGGCGGGTTACCTGCTGCTCAGGGGCCGCTGCCGCCATTGCGGGGCGGCGATCAGCCCCCGCTATCCCCTGGTCGAGCTGACCACGGCCCTGCTCTTCATGGCGGTCTACACGCGCTTCGGTTTTACGTTGACCGCCCTCGCCTACCTGTTTTTGCTCTACCTCCTGCTGGGGATCGCGCTCATCGATCTGGAGCACCACCTCGTGCCCAATATACTGGTGACCGTGGGTCTGCTTGGCGGAGTCATTCTGCAGCTCCCGGCATTGGCGGTGCGCTGGTGGCCGCTGCCGGCAGCACTGCTCCCCGAGAGAGCCTGGACCGATGCCCTGGCCGGGCTGCTGCTGGGCGGCGGGCTGATGCTGGTAATCTTTTTAGTCAGCCGCGGCGGCATGGGCGCCGGTGACCTGAAACTGATGGCCCTGATCGGTTTTTTTACCGGGCTGCGCGGTACCGCCATAGTGATGATGCTCGGCTTTTTAGTTGGCGCCCTCACCGGCCTGCTGCTTATGGCCATGGACCGCCTGAAACGAAAAGAAGCCGTTCCCTTTGCCCCCTTCCTCGCCCTGGCGGCGCTGGTGAATATCTTCTGGGGCGAGCAACTGTGGGACTGGTATATAAATTTGCTTTAGCTTAGACGTTCATGCCCCCGCAAACGGGGTACAATCAGAAGGTAATAATAAATATTTCCCTGTCGCTTGAGAGCTGGAGCGACCGTCGAGTGGCTCTAGGGTCGGGGGACAGACCTGCAAGCGTAAGCCTGTCCCCGTTGGAGGCAGGCGAACCAAGACCTGGACTACCTGTAGGTTGGAAATGGGAAGTGGGACAACTTCTAAGAGAAGCCGCCGGTGAACGTGGCATTTCTCTAGAACAGCCTCAGTAATACGAGCGGTAAAATACATTTATAATACTATCTGTTCATTCCACACGCTGCACTTAGATCGAATCATCCCTCCGACGGACGAGTATTAATAGGCTCAAAGTGAGGTGGGGATCCGGATGCAGCGACTATCCTTCAAAAGCAGTGCAGGCTATACCTTCATCGAACTGCTGCTCGCCATCACCATCCTGGCCTTGCTCATCGCCCCGCTGCTGGCCCTCTTCGCCACCGCTTTCAATGCTATAACCCTGGCCGGGCAGCAGACCACCGCTGTAAACTTATGCCGCGCCGGAATCGAATCACTGAAAAGCCGGGACTACGAGGCCGTGTACGGCGACTACCGCGCCGGAGGGCCCGTGCTGGAAGACGGGCCGGTGGAAGAAGCGCCCCTTTTCCGGCGTAAAATCGAAGTGGAACCGGTTACCCTCCCTGCCGGACCCGCCTCCCCCGAACTGGAGCTGCTGCAGCTTACGGTGACCGTCTCCTGGACGGCAAGGGGGAGCCAACAGAGCTTCTCAGCCGAAACATACATGTCGCCGCGCGTCACTGACCCCACTTCCCCGCCCCCGGGAGCCGATTAGGCAGCTATGCCCCTGCCACCGGGGCGTGAGGGGTATGAAAATGCAAAACGATATTTTCCGGGTGGCGACTAATTAAGTCTTAGAATGATTGGCATAGCGGAGAGGCGGGTTGGTCCGTGGCTTGGATGCGCAGGGAGGAAGGTTTCACTTTGCTGGAGCTGATGGCGGCACTGGCCATCCTCGGCTTTGTCGTGACCGCCATCTATTCCTTTTACCTGGCCGGACTGAAGAGCTGGCAGCGCGGCCTTGATCAGATTGAATACCGCCAGTCTGCCCGCATTGCCATGGATAAAATGATCCGGGAGCTCCGTTACGCGTGTGAGGTAAAGACCGATAAGGCGGGAGTCGTCGAGTTTAAAATCAGAGATGACGATAAGCTGACCTACCGGTTTCGCACCGAATACGAGCAACTGGTTTTCGAGAGTATTAATAAAAACGGCACCGTCAAGTCACACACCAAGGTAGCCTTTCATATTGCAGAGCTGGCCTTCTCGTACGACGATCACACCGGGATGCTACACATCCGCATCAGTGCCGGCCGGGCTCCGGAAACGGTAACCTTAACCAGCAGTATCCGGCCCCGGAATATAACATGCCCTGAAAACGGGTAGCGGGTTTTAAGCCCCCCTCACCCTGCCCTCTCCCCCCAGAGGGGGGAGAGGGGGTTGGGAGTGACAAATTCGTTCTAGCCCTCAGTGACAAGGGGCAAGGTATTTTCATTACCTGCTGGTAACCCGCTGGCGGGGGCATGGGGGGCTATCCTGAAAATGCGGCAGCCGCTTTAGAGATCCTTCGCTGCGCTCAGGATGACACTAATAAGGAGCTCAGGATGACATGAAGGGAGCCCTGGGAATTATGAGCGGCGACATTTTCATCCTTAAGATGGCGCCCCCGCGGGCGGGGGTATGGCCGTCAATTCTGAAGACCGAGGTGCTGTTATGAGCCGGAATTTCAGGATTAACCTATCCTTCAGGTTTAACCGGGCTGTCCATGGGGCCCGGCGCCAAGTTTTTGGCCTGGACAGCGCGGACAGCGGGATGGCCCTGCCGGTGGTCCTCATCTTCACTGCCGCCATATTGCTCCTCGGCACAGCCTTTCTCCATTATGCCCTTAACGAGCAGCTCATCGCCTCCTACCAGGCCGAGGAAGTGATGCTCAACTATATCATCGAAGCGGGGTTGGAAGCGGGCATTGCCGCCGTTTATCGCGATTTCGAGCACCGGGAACCGCTCTCCGGCACCCTGGGAGACGGCCGCTTTCGGGTGCAGTTCAGCGCCCCGGGTTTAAATGAACGGCGCATCGAAAGCACCGGCTCGCTCGGCGATTATGAACGGACCTATGCCGTGACGGTAAAAAGGGACAGCGCGGGCAACCTTTGCACCGAATGGATTAACCCCTACCCGCAGCCGGAAGGGAGTTAAAACATGGCAGGTTATTCATGTATCGGGTTGGATATAGGCAGCAACCTGATCAAGCTGGTGCAGTTAAAAAGGGTCCGGGGCAGGGTCTCCCTCTACCGCTGCGCCGCCGCTCCAATGCCAAAGGGTACGATGCAAGGCGGGGTCATCAGCGATCCGGAAGCGCTTGCCGGAGCCCTTGCCCGGCTGCGCCTGGCCCAACCCTGGCACTGGAATCGCGTCATCCTCGCTCCCGCCCCCCGCCACCTGATCCTGCGCCGGCTCTCGCTGCCGCCTTTTACTTCCCGGGAAATGGGGCGGGCCATCCGCTGGGAGGCTGAAAAGCTGCTTCCCATGCCTCTCGACCAGGCCGTCTACGACTACGCTCTGATCGAAAAGCGGGCGCTGCGCGAAACAACTGCCTGCGACTACCTAGTGGCGGCGCTGCCCCGGGCGGTAGTGGATAGCTACACTGCGGTGGTCAGCCGCGCCGGCTTTTACCCGGAAGCCATCGAGCCGGCGCCTTTTGCCCTGCAGCGCTCCCTTCTCTTCGGCGTAGCGCCGCCGGAGGAGCCCGGCGCCGTCCTGGTCATCAACCTGGGCGCCGCGGGCACCGACCTTTTGATCGCGGCCCGGGGCCGCTACCGTTTCTACCGCTACCTCAATTTCGGGACCAGCCATTTGAGCCTTGCCGCCGCCCCGGGGCTGGCTGGCGAGGCGGCGCCCAAGTCCGATGAAGCTTCGTCCAACCCGGCTCTAACCGGCGATTCCTTGCAAAAGGCAGCAGCCGCCCTGGCGAGGCAGATTAACCGCTCCCTGGAATATTACGCTTACGAGACCGATTACCCGGAAGTGAACTGCCGGGCCGCCTTTCTTTGCGGCGGCGGCGCTGCGATTCCCGGGCTGGAAGAGCTGCTCGGGCGGGAGCTCGGCCTCGCGACGCGCCGCCTGAACCCCCTCGGGAAGCTGCAAAGCTGCCGCCGGGCAACCCTTCCGGTGGCGAAGGCTGAGCCGGAGTGCACCATGAACGTGGACGCAGAAGGGCCCCTCTTCTGCCTCGCCCTTGGACTGGCCTTGCGGGGGTGGCGCATTTGAAAGGCGAAATTGACCTCCGCACCCCCGAGTTCATCGCCTCGGCCCGCTTTCGCCGCTGCCGCCTGTACCTCTATATCTTGATCGCCGCTGCCGCGGCCGCAGCCCTGCTCGGCTATTGCCTGCTGCAGCGCAATGCCGGCGCCATGCGCCAGGAAAACGCACGGCTGCGCGCCGCCAACCATGCCCTGGCCGCCGAGGCGGCTCCCCTGCGGGAGATGCAAAACGAGATCGCCCTGCTCCAGGCCAGGAAAGCGCTCACCCTGGGGCTGCAGGCGGAGAAAGGCTCCTGGTCGGACTATCTGCGCCTAATCGAGGCGAAGGCACCCGCCGGCCTGCACGTGGAAACGATGGTGCTGGAGCGGAAAGGATCCCTGGTCATCCAGGGGCGGGGCAGCTCCATGCAGCAGGTTACCGGCTATACGGAGGCTTTGAAGGGCTACGCCTTTATCGGCGATGCCGCCGTGCGCGGGATGGAGCTGGAGGCGGAGCGCAGCTACCGCTTCACGATTGACGCCTTGCTAATCATAGGGGGTGCTGCCGGTGGCGGTCCCGGTTAAGCGGCACCCTCTCTCGGAAAGGGAAAAATGCCTGCTGCTGATGGTCATCTGCCTGGCTTTGCTTCTTGTGGCCAGCCGATTCCTCTTTGTGCCCCTACTGGAAGGGGCTGCCACCCTGCGCGCCGAGCAGGAGCAGCTACTGGGCGAACAAAAGCGGCTGCAGGCGCTGCTCCGGCAGGCAGAGCGGATCAGGGCGCAGCACGAAAGCCTTCAGCCGGAGAAGGATTACCTCATGCAGGCCATCCCTTCCCGGGCGGAGCTGCCGCCGGTCCTGGGGCGCTTCGAAGAGCTGCTGCATGGATTTCCGGTCTCCGTTGAAGCGCTGCAGATCGGCGAGCTGGAAACGGAGAACCGCTGCACCGCACTGCCGGTCCGGCTCAGCATCACCGGAGAGGAAGGGGAGGCCATGCAGTTGCTGGAAAGGGTGGAGCAGTTCGCGCACTTGCTGCTGATCGATCGCCTGGCCTGGAGCAGGGGTGAAGAAGCGGTGAGCCTGGAGCTGAGCTGCCGGCTGATCTTTTTTGAGCCGGAGAGCGGTAAAGGCGGATAAATATACCGGAAAGGAGCGTTTCGATCTTGTCTCCCCGCTATTATTTTCAAGCCCGCGATTGGGACGGACGGTGGCGGCAGGGAGATTTAACGGCACCGAACCTGCGGGAGGCGCTGGCGCACCTGCGCTCCCGCAACCTGGTGGTGCTCGATCTAAAAGAGAACGGCCCTTTTTTCAGCCGCTGCCGGGCCCTCTGGTCCCGGGCGGCCGCCGCATTCTCTCCCGCCAGGGCAGGTTCCCGGGAGCTCATGGTTTTCTGCCGCCAGTTTGGCGCCATGCTGCAGGCGGGCATCAGCCCCCTCCAGGCCTTGCAGTTGCTTACCGGGAACATGGAACAGCCCCGCTTCCGGGAAGAGCTGCGGGAAGTGATCTTAAACCTGGAGCAGGGCAAAAATCTGGCGGAATCGTTTCACCGGCAGGAAAAATATTTTCCCGCGATCCTGACCGGCCTGGTTGCCGCCGGCGAAGCCGGCGGTGTCCTGGGGGAGGTGATGGAGCGCCTGGCCGGCCATTTTGAACAGCAGCTTGACCTTGAGGAAAAGATCCGCGCCGCAGCCTTCTACCCCCTTTTGATCTCCGCTGTGGCCTGCGCGGTACTGGGGGTGATGATCCTGTTTGTGCTGCCGCAATTCGCCCAGATCTTCGACTCGATGGGTATCACCATGCCTCCCTTTGCCAGCGCCCTGCTGGCCGCCGGCCGCTTTGTCCTAAACCACTGGCCGGCCCTGCTCGCCTGCCTCCTGATGGTGGTGGCGGGATGGAACTTTTACGGGCGGAGCGAGCAGGGCCGCTGCCAGATGGATCGCCTGCGCCTGCATCTTCCTCTTTTCGGCTCCTTTCACCGCCAGGCTCTCTATGCCCGCTTCACCCGCACCTTAAGCATACTCTTAAGCAGCGGCGTGAGCCTGATCGCCGCCCTGGAGCTGGCAGGCCGGGCAGTGGACAACCGCTTACTGGCGGCCACCCTGGATTTAACCCGGGAGGCGGTCAGCCGGGGAGAAAGCCTGGCCGATGCCCTGCAGGGGACTGGGTTTTTCCCGGCGCTGCTGGTGGAGATGGTGCGGGCCGGCGAGGCCAGCGGCACCCTGGCTGATCTGCTCGGCCACAGCGCCGCCTTTTACGAGCGCGAAATTTCCTACCTGGCAGCCCGGCTGGGC
>JAAYGO010000029.1 GCA_012727685.1 Bacillota bacterium
CAAGAGAACTGGGGCAAGCCCCCTTTCTTTTCAACATTTTTTCCGCCCGGACAGCCGCCGTTTCGGTTTTTGTCAGGCGCTGGCGTGTTACTGACAACCAAAAACGTTAAGTTTTTGGGGTCGAATCGATAGTATGATTTACGTATCAGAGGAGGCCATTTCATTGCGAAAAATCTATTGGGGACTGGTTGTGGTTTTCATGTTTTTTTTATTAATAACCGCCGGCTGCATTTTTAAAAGTCAGGAGAAAAAAAGTCAGGACAAAGAAAACGGAGAGGACGCAGCCGAAGACGCCATCGAGCTTATGCTGCAGGAGATGACGATCGAGCAAAAAGTGGGGCAACTGATCATGGCCTATTTTGACGGCCCGGAATTTGGGGCCGATCTGGCCGCAGCGATGCGCGAACTGCATCTGGGGGGCGTGATCCTCTTCAGCAGCACCGGGAATATCGAGAACCCCGCCCAGGTGGCCGCCTTGACGGCGGATATTCAAAACGCCGCCCTTAAGAGCGGCGGCATTCCCCTGTTTATCGCCGCGGATCAGGAGGGCGGCATTGTGGCCCGCTTCCGGGAGGGGGTAACCGTTTTCCCTGGAAATATGGCCCTCGGCGCGGCGGGCAGCGAGGACCTGGCCCGCTTGACCGCGGCGGTGCTGGCGTGCGAGCTGCGCACAATGGGGGTCAACCTCAATTTTGCCCCGGTGGTCGATGTCAATAACAATCCGGACAACCCGGTCATCGGCGTCCGTTCTTTCGGGTCCGATCCGGCTTTAGTTTCGCGCCTGGGAGCGGCGATGGTCGCCCCCTACCGCGAGGCGGGAGTCCTGGCCACGGCCAAGCATTTTCCCGGCCACGGTGATACAGCCGTGGATTCCCATTACGGGCTGCCCCAGATCGATCATGACTGGGCGCGCCTCTCAAGCGTAGAGCTGCCTCCGTTTCAGGCCATGGTTGACGCGGGGGTGCCGACGATGATGGCAGGCCACATCCTCATGCCCGCGCTGACCGGCAGCGCCGAACTGCCCACCAGTCTTTCGCCGCAGGCGATCGGGTACTTACGGGAGGAGATGGGATTCGAGGGCCTGATCCTGAGCGATTCCATGAGCATGGGAGCGATCACCGAAAATTGGGGTCTGGAGGAAGCATGCGTGAAGGCAATCCAGGCCGGGATCGATATGATCGTCTTCGGTCCCTGGAGCGGCGTGGAAGCGGGCGACCGCGGCAGGATCTTTCGGGCGCTGAAAGGGGCGGTGGAGCAGGGGACGATTTCCCCGGAACGCCTCGATCAAGCGGTGAAGAGGATCCTGTGCGCCAAAAAAGAATACGGCATCCTGGACGATCCCCTGCCGCAGGCGGATAGCTTATCCGAACTGGCTGCCGCGAAGCACCTGGAGGTGGCCCGGCGCGTGGCCAGGGAAAGCGTGACCCTGGTCCGGGACCGGGGCGGTGTTATTCCCCTTGACCCGGCAGGAACAGTCCCTTTAATCTGGCCGGCCGAGCAGGAAGAAGCGCTCGCTCCCCTGCTGGATGAATGTCCCTTTCTCCAGCCGCAGCTGCTGCCGCTGGGTGCATCTGGCGCTGAAACGGCAGCGCTCTTTGAAGCGCTGCGCAGCGCGCCGCTGGTGCTGGCCGGCAGCTACAACCTGCGCAGCTACCCCGCCTGGGTGGAGCTGATCAACGCCCTGGAGGCAGAGACAGACGTGGTGCTCCTGGCCATGGCTTCCCCGTACGACATTTTAGCCGTGCCCGGCGCCACCGCCTGCCTGGCGGCGTACAGCGACTGCCGCGCCTCGGTGCAGGCCCTGGCCGGGATCCTGCGCGGCGCCCTCGAGCCGCGGGGCAGCCTGCCCGTTACAATCCCCGGCTTGTAGAGGCTAAATTATAATGTAGCTCCCCTCACCCCGCCCCTCTCCCCCGGTGGGGGAGAGGGAGTTTTCCAGGTGCGATAAACCCATGCGCAGAATCTGCAACCTCGACCCTGAAAAGGGGAGAGGAATTTTCCAGGTGCCGATAAATCTATGTTTCTTTGTTGCTTTAGTGCTGGAGCTATTATAAACGAGCGGGAATAAGGTGCCTGTTTTTGGGACAGCCCCTATTCTCCCGCCAGCGAGGGCCCAGCAGAAGGATGAAAATGGTACCGTTCATAATTCCAGGGTGCCTTAATGTCATTCTGAGCGCAATGAAGGATCTCCAAAGTGGCTGCCTCATTTCTATGGCAACCCCTGGCCGCTTTCATAAATATCTCCTCCACCGGGAAAAAGGAGCTGCAGATCTAGCGCCCCTGCCTACTCCAGGAGCTCGAGCAAAGCCGTTGTTTCCTTATGCACCTGGCGCAGTTTCTTTTTCAATTCCTTTTTCTGGGAGCCGTCGAGCGAAGCCGGGACCTCAGAGCCGATCCCGGTTTGACGGCTAAGCTTCTGCAAGGAGCGGATGATCCCGCTATACCATAGATCTAGGTGGTAGGAACTGTTGTCGCCGGTCTCCAGCAGGAACAGCACCAGCTCTTCCTTATTAACCTGGTAGAGCTCTTTCCGGTTCTCAATGACAATATCGATCGCTTTTTTTTGCTGCGCCGGCCCCAGGGAGGCGATTATATCGGAGACATACTTAATATCATCGAGGTGGTAGCGCTTATATTTTCTCGCTTTGATTCCCCGGACCAGTTTCGCGGTGGCCTCTTTGCACAGTCCAAATCCCTTGATCACTTCTTCGACTGATCTTGCCGGGCGGGTCACATTCCGTTCCGCCACAAGTTTGTAGGTCAGATCGTCTTCGTTGTCCAGAATGATGGTCTTCCGGTATGCCTTGCTCTGCGGAGCAGAAAGCTCTTCGAATACGAGCCGGGCATACTCCCTGAGCGAGTCTTTCGCTGTATCGTCCAGGCTTTCAATATCATCCAGCGCCAATTTGTTTAGCCCGGGTCCCATCTGGTCATCCCCTTTTTTCTTAATTGATATTAAGCAGGATGATTGTCCTATGACTTGTATATAAACCACTAAAGCATGTAGTGTGGACGTCCTGGTTTAGCCGTGTTATGATGGCAAGGGAGTTGCCTGTGACCGCCAGTGCTGCCGGCCGCCCTTCCGGTTGCCGCTCCTGTAAAATATGGTAAAATAATGTTTGAAGAATGTTTTGGAGTATTTTTACTTAAATGCTTGTCATTTTCCGCGAGCTTTTCATGCGGATTAAACTTTTGCGATCGGTGCGAAGGTTATATGGTGAAGAAAATCAAGGATTATAAGAGCGTGCTCAGGCAAAGCTGGCAACTGCGCCGGGACAAGCGTTTCCCGGAGGCGGAGCTGGTGCTGCACGAAGCGCTGGCCGATTATTCCGACGGCGGTTTCGAGCATAACCTGCTGAAAGCCAACCTTGCCGATGTGCTGCTGCGCCAGGGCAATCGGGCGGCGGCGCGGAAACTCGCTCTCGAAGTGCTCGAAAAACAGCCCTCCCAGGTAACGGCTCTCATGGTGCTCGGCCTCGCCGCCCTCGAGGAGAAGGTAACTGCAGAGGCCGTGGAAAACCTGGCGAAGGCATACCGCCTCGCTCCCAGCCCCTACCGGGCCGGGCGCCTGGCCCGGGCCCTGGAGCTGGACGGCCGGATAGAGCAGGCCCTGGCCGTTTTGCAGGAGGCGCTGCAGGAGAACCCCGGGGACAGCTACCTGCGGCAGCAGTACGGCACCTTGAAGGAAAAGGCTGCTGCTGCCGCCGCTTCTGATCCCGCCGCAACGGAGAGTCCCCGGGCAGCGGAAGCGGCAGAGGAGGATTTCCTGGCCTACGCCGCGCAGATGAAGGAGAAGCTGAAAGGGCTGGAGCCGGCGGAAGCGGCCGCCCAACTTCAGAAAATCATCAAGGTGGGGCGGCGGAAAGCAAATCCTCACCTGCACCTGCTCTTAGGCGACCTCCGGCGCAAGGCCGGCGATGAAACCGGGGCGGCCGCGGCATACGCCCAGGCCTGGGAGCTCGATCCGGAGAACCTGCTGGCCCTCTCGCAGCTCCTCTTTAGCTACAGGCGCCTCGGGCGGAAAGAAGAGGCCTGGCCCCTGCTGAAACGGCTGCTCTATCACCGGCCCGGCGACAAGACGGCCAAGGCTTCATTGATCAGGGACGCCCTCGACCTTGGGAAAGAGGAAGAGGCGGTGCTCTTTTTTGAGGAGCTGCTTCAGAGATATCCCCACCACAAGGAGTTCTACGGGGCTATCCGGAAGTTGAAAGCGAAGGAAGCTTAGCTTAAGGGATCGGGGAGGAATCGCCGTTATGCTCAAAGTAGGGGATCTGGTTCACGTGCCGCCGGTGCGCACGGTTGTGCGCCTGGCGGATTTAGACGATCACACCCTGCGCCGCCAACTGGTGGAATCGTTCATCCTCACCGGCGAAGTCTCCTTTACCCTGGCCACCATCCTCGAAAAAATGGCCGCCGCCCGCGGTGAGGGCTTCTTTGTGATCGGCAACTACGGTTCCGGCAAATCCCACCTGCTCAATATCTTAAGCCTGGTCATTGGCGATGCCTCGGCGCGCCGGGTTTTTCACCAGTCCTGCGCCGATTCCCCTGCTGCCGGGGACGAACTGTCCGCTTTAGCCGAACGGGCTGCCGCGCGCAGGCCCCTGGTGGTGGAGATCTCCCTGGTGGAGCACAGCAACCGCGAGTATCTCGAGCGGATCGTCCTCCAAAAGGCCGCTGCGAAACTGCGCCGGGAGACGCCTTTCGGCGAGGCGGTGGAGCTGCCCGTGGCGCTGCCGGACCTGCCCCGGCAGGAGGCGTTTCAGGCGCTGCGCCGGGCGCTGGCGCAGAGCGGCCGCGGCGGCCTGCTGCTCTTAATCGATGAGCTTTCCGAATACCTGCGCTCCAAGGAGAACGCCCGCGCTTATAACGAAGACGTGCGTTTTTTGCAATACCTGGGTGAGTTTGCCGCCGCGATCCCCGCCTGGATCGTGGCCACCATGCAGGAAAACATCGAAAATACCGGTGCCCTTTCGGGTGAACTGCTGCATAAGATCAAGGATCGCTACCCGATTCGCTTTCAGCTTTCGGGGCAGCATGTGAAGGAGATCGTGTCCCGGCGGCTGGTAATGAAAAAAGAAGGGGCCGAAGATGCCCTGGCCCGGATCTTTGATGAGCTGCAGGGCGCCTTTGCCAGCTTGCCCTTTTCACGCCGGGACTTTATGGACCTTTATCCGGTCCACCCGGTCACGGTGGCATTCTTAGACGAACTGCGTCCCCTCTTTTCCCAGCACCGCGGTGTGGTCGACTTCATCCATTACCGCCTCGCTGGCGACCCCGCCCGCGGGATCGCCTCCTTCCTGGAGCGCCCGGCGCTCGAACTGCTGACCCCCGACTATATTTTCGACCATTTCCGCGACCGCCTGCGCGAAACCGTGGAGACAAACCCCTACAGCGAGCAGGTTTACCATTACTACGAGCGTGAGGCGGGGCGCATCTTTGACGATGCCGCCGATGCCGGCGTAGCCCTGCGGCTGCTGAAACTGCTCATCCTGGGAGCGGTTGCCCGGGCGCCGAAGCAGTTCACCGCGGCGGAGCTGACCGGGCTGCTGCTGCACCGCTACAGCGGGCTGGAGAGCCAGGTCAATTACGACTATATCAACGAAATCATGGAGCAGTTGCTCGCGCACGGCGCCTACATCGCCGTGGTAGAAAAAGGCGGGGTTAAAAGTTACACCATCGATCTGAAGGCCGACGTGGCACTGCTGTTAAGAAAAAAACTGGCCCATATCGCGGGCTCCTTTACCCCGGGCGACCGGCGGCTGCTCGAGGGGCTGCTGCCCTGGGCCGATGAAGCTTACCTGCCCCTGAAGGATCTGCAGCAGGAACCGCTGCGCGACGTTGAGATCACCTGGCAGAATACGAAACGTCAGGGCAAGGTCATTTTCAACTCCCCGGCGGGGCTGGCGCCGG
>JAAYGO010000041.1 GCA_012727685.1 Bacillota bacterium
GAAATCAGGGAGGCTCCCCCGGCGGCGAAAATATTGCCAAAGGCCTGGATCATCATGAAAACCGGAAAGGAGATGGAGATGGCGGCGACCATGTTCGGATCGTTCAGCTTGCCGATAAAAAAAGTATCGGTCATGTTGTAGATAACCTGCACCAGCATGGCCATCATGGTCGGGAGAGCCAGGGTCCAGATGGCTCTATAGACGGGCATGGAACCCAGAATGTGAGTGCGATCCCGCTGCTGCTTCATGTTGATCAGCTCCTTCGGCTAGAACTACAACCACATTGCTTAGAATTCTAACAGTTTGATTTCAAATTGTCAATCGGGCTCGTGCTTTTTATTTTAATTCTCCCGAACCGGATCTCCACGCGCAAGAGAGCAGTCGAGGGATTAGCGCTTATACAGATCTTGCAGGCAGTAAACCTGCGGAAACTGCTGTTGCAGGTAGCGGATTCCCGCCAGGGCGGCCCGGGCCCCTTGCATGGTGGTGATAATGGAGATGCCGCACTGAACGGCGCTGCGCCGGATGAGCCTCCCGTCGGGGCCGCTTTGGCTTCCCCCGGGGGTATTGATCACCAGGTCCGCTTCGCGCGCCCGGATACAATCGATGATATTGGGGCTGCCCTGCTGCAGCTTGCACACCTCGCGCACCTTTATGCCAGCCTCCCGCAGCGCCGCCGCGGTGCCGGCCGTCGCCACGAGCGAAAATCCGAGCGCGGCCAGCTCCCGCGCCACTGCGACCGCCTCCGCCTTGTCCCGGTCGGCCACGGTCAGGATGATTGTCCCCCCGGTGGGCAGCGGGGTTCCGGCGGCCAGCATGGCCTTGGCAAAGGCGCCGCCGAAGCTGGCGTCGATCCCCATCACCTCTCCGGTGGAGTGCATCTCCGGGCCGAGGATGATATCGACTTCATCGAAGCGGGCAAAGGGCAAGACGGCCTCTTTGACCGCCATATAACCGGGGATTAGCTGGCGGGTGATCCCCAGCTCCTCCAGGGTGCGGCCTGCCGACACCAGGGCGGCCGCGCGGGCCAGGGGCAGCCCGGTGGCCTTGCTCACGAACGGAACCGTGCGGGAAGCCCGCGGGTTCGCTTCGAGGATATAAAACCGGCCGTCCTTGACTGCAAACTGAATATTAAGCAAACCGATCACCTGCAGCTCCCGGGCCAGCAGCTCCGACTCTCTATTCACCTCCGCCAGCACCGCCTCGGATAGGCTGTACGGCGGCAGCACGCAGCAACTGTCTCCGGAATGGATCCCGGCATGCTCCACGTGTTCCATGATCCCGCCGATGACGGTGCTTTTGCCGTCACTGATTACGTCTACGTCGAGTTCCACGGCCCCTTCCAGGAATTTGTCCAGCAGCAGCGGGTAGTCGGGAGATATCTCCACGCCGGAGTTCAGGTAGGCGTTCAACTCGCCGGCATCGTACACCACGCGCATGGCCCTGCCGCCGAGGACATAGGAGGGGCGCACCAGGACCGGATAGCCCAGCCTCGAGGCCACGGCCAGCGCGTCTTCAGGCGTGGGAGCGGTGTCGCCGGGCGGCATCAGCAGGCCGAGCGATTCCGCCAGCACGGCGAATTTTTCCCGGTTCTCCGCCCGGTCTATGTTCAAGGGAGAGGTGCCCCAAATGGGCACGCCGCTCTTCAAAAGGGGCAGGGCCAGTTTTAGCGGGGTCTGGCCGCCAAATTGCAAGATCACGCCGTCGGGTTTTTCGGTTTCGCAGATCTGCAGCACATCTTCAAAGGTAAGCGGTTCGAAATAGAGGCGATCCGAAACGTCGTAGTCGGTGCTCACCGTTTCGGGGTTGCAATTGATCATGACCACCCGGTAGCCCTCTTCCCGCAAGGCCAGCGCCGCCTGCACGCAGCAGTAGTCGAATTCCACGCCCTGGCCGATGCGGTTGGGGCCGCTGCCGAGAATAATGACCTTGCCCTTGCCGCCCCCCATGGGAGTGGCTTCGCTGGCGCCGCTCTCCCCGCCTTCGTAGGTGGAATAGAAATAGGGGGTATAGGCCTCGAATTCACCGGCGCAGGTATCGACCCGGCGGTAGATGGGGTTGAACTTAAGCTGCCGCCGCGTCCGGCGGATATCATCTTCCGCTTCGCCGGAGAGGGCGGCGATGCGGCGGTCTGAAAATCCCCAGGCCTTCGCCTGCTTGAGGCAAGAGCGATAGCCGCGGGCTAGTTTTTGCTCAAGGGTGACGATCTGTTCAATCTGCTCCAGGAACCAGCCGTTGATGCCGGTCAAGGCGGCAATCTCGGCGGTAGCAAAGCCGGCACGGTAGGCATCGGCGATATGGAAGATGCGCTCCGGCTGCGGCACCTTCAGCAGCCCGGCCAATTTCTCCCGGGCGGCCGGACCGGTGAGCCCCCTCAAGCCCTTTCCTTCCACCAGGCCGTCAAATCCCTCTTCAAGCGAGCGCAGCGCCTTTTGCAGCGCCTCCTTAAATGTCCGCCCGATGCTCATCACTTCGCCCACCGACTTCATCCTGGTGGTCAGGGTTTGATCGGCACCGGGAAACCTGGCGAAATCCCAGCGCGGTATTTTGACGACGCAGTAATCAACGGCAGGTTCAAAGGAGGCCGGCGTTTTCCGCGTAATGTCGTTGGTCAGCTCGTCCAGGGTATAGCCGACGGCCAGCTTTGCCGCGATCTTGGCGATGGGGAAGCCGGTCGCCTTGGAAGCCAGCGCTGATGAACGCGATACCCGCGGGTTCATCTCCACGATCACGGTTCTGCCGGTGGCCGGTTCGAGGGCAAACTGGATGTTGCAGCCGCCGCTCTCAAGCCCGATGGCGCGCAGCGCCCGGAAAGAGGCGTCGCGGAGCTGCCGGTAATCGTAATCGGTTAGGGTTTGGATCGGGGCGACGGTGATGCTCTCACCGGTGTGGACTCCCATGGGGTCCATGTTTTCAATGGAACAGACCACGATGACGTTGTCATGGCGGTCGCGCATCACTTCCATTTCGATTTCCTGCCAGCCAAGCAGCGATTCTTCCAGCAGGACGCGCCTGATGGGGCTCATGGCGAGGCCCGCGGCGACCATTTTTTCAAGCTCTTTGCGGTTGCTGGCGACCCCGCCTCCGGCGCCGCCCAGGGTAAATGAAGGCCTGATCACCACCGGGTAGCCGTTCTCTTCCGCAAAGCGGAGCGCCTCCGGCACGCTCCCCAGGTGCATGCTCCTGGCCACCTCCAGACCCGCCCGGGCCATGGCCTCTTTAAAGAGTTCCCGGTCTTCGGCCCGCCTGATCACCTCCTGATCGGCGCCGATCAACTCCACGCCGAATCGTTCAAGCACCCCGCTGTTGGCGAGCTCCACGCCGAGGTTCAAGGCGGTCTGCCCGCCCAGGGTGGGTAGCAGCGCCTGGGGACGCTCCTTTTCGATCACCCGCGCCGCCGTCTCGGCGGTAAGCGGTTCGATGTAGGTCCGATCCGCCAGTTCGGGGTCGGTCATGATGGTGGCCGGGTTGCTGTTGATCAGGACCACCTCGTAACCTTCTTCGAACAGCGCCTGGCAAGCCTGGGTTCCCGAGTAATCGAATTCGCAGGCCTGTCCGATCACGATGGGCCCGGAGCCGATGATCAGGATTTTATTAATATCTTTACGCTTTGGCATCAGGAGCGGCTCTCCTTTCCGTGCAGCATCATGCTGTTAAATTGATCGAAAGGCGATGTGGCATCCTGCGGCCCGGCGCAGCTTTCCGGGTGGAACTGCACGGAAAAGCACTGCAGCGAGCTGTTTTCCATCCCTTCCAGGGTGCCGTCGTTTAAGTTGATGTGAGTCGCCCTGGTGCCTACCGGCAAGTCATCCAGCCGGACGCAGTAGCCGTGGTTCTGGGCGGTGATCAGGACCCGCCCCCCGGCCAGTTCGCGCACCGGCTGGTTGGCACCGCGATGGCCGAAGGGCAGCTTATAGGTCTTGCCGCCGAGGGCCAGGCCGAGCAACTGGTGGCCCAGGCCGATCCCGAACAGGGGCACCCGGTCCAGGAGAGCGCGGATCTCGGGCAGCAGGCCGGCCAGATGGGCCGGGTCTCCCGGGCCGTTGGAGAGGACAATCCCGCCGGGCTCCATGGCCAATACTTCCCGGGCCCCGGTGGCGGCGGGAACAACGGTGACGCGGCAGCCGCGCCTAGCCAGGCTGCGCAAAATGCCGTATCTGACCCCGAAATCGTAGACAACGACATGCGGGCCGGTTCCGGTGCCGCCGCCTTGCTCCTGCTGCCCTTCTTCCCAGCGGTAAGGGAAGCGGCAGCTAACCTGCTCCACCAGCCCGGCCTCGTTGAACGTGTGGGCTTTGAGCCGGGCCAGCAGCTCCTCCCGCGACTCCGCCTCCGTGGATATGGCGCCTTTCAAGGTGCCTGCACTGCGCAGGTGCAGGGTCAAGGAGCGGGTATCAATTCCCTCCACGCCGATGATCCCGTGCCGATTAAGGTATCTGTCCAGGCTTTCCTTAGCCCTGCGGTTATACGGCCGGCGGCAGCATTCTTTCACTAATAAGGCCTCCACCTGAGGGGAGGCCGACTCTGCGTCTTCATCGTTCACACCGTAATTTCCGATCAGCGGGTAGGTAAGGGTCAAAATCTGACCCTTGTACGAAGGATCCGTAATCATCTCCTGGTAACCGCTCATGCCGGTGTTAAAAACAACTTCACCGAAAACCGTCCCCCTGCCGGCAAAGCATTCTCCTGCCAGGCTAAAACCATCTTCAAGCACAACCAGTGCTTTCATCTAGAACCACCTGCCTTTCCGGAATCAATTAAATCCGGGATAAAACTTTTAAAATGTATTATAGAACTACTCCGGTTGCTTGACAAGAAAAAAAGCTGTTGGCCGGCGCTATTGATCCCGCTTGGGCCAGGGATTAAAATGTTTCAGAGGCCTATCCTCAAATTGCCGCGACAGGAGGTTTTAAAGGTGGAATACGAGACCGTCATCGGGCTGGAAATATATGTGGCGCTGCCGACCCGGTCCAAGCTTTTCTGCGGCTGCAGCACCGCAGGCGGCGCTGAACCGAACACGAACTGCTGCCCTGTTTGCCTGGGGCTCCCCGGGGCACTGCCGCGGTTAAACCGGAGAGCCGTCGAATTTGCCGTCATGGCGGCGCTGGCCCTGGGCGGCACCGTGCAGCAAGAATGCCGCTTTGACCGCAAAACCTGTTTTTCTCCCCGCCTGCCGAAAGGCTACCGGATTGTGCAGTGCGATCACCCGCTGGCCCTGGGCGGCAGTCTGGAGCTGGATTTCCCGGACGGCAGCCGCCGGATTAAGCTGGAGCGGGTGTGCCTGGAGGAAGAGGCGGGCAGGCTGGTGCGCGGCGGTGATGGGGCTTCTGTGCTGGTTGACTACAACCGGGCCGGAATCCCGCTTTTGAAAATCGTGACCAAACCTGAGCTGCGCAGCGGCAGGGAAGCGTGTCTCTTTCTGGAGAAGCTGCACGCCGTATTGCTTGAGGCCGGTATCGCGGCAGTGAAGCCGGAGCAGGGGGTGCTGCGCTGTGACGCCGGCATCTCCCTTCGGCCGGCCGGTTCGCAGGAAACGGGCACCAGGACCGAGGTGAGAAATTTGCACTCGTTCTGCGCCGTAGAAGAGACCTTGAACGCCGAAGCCAAGCGCCAGGCGGAGATCCTGAGGCAAGGCGGCAGGCTAGTCATGGCTGCCTGCCACTGGGACGGGAAGCGGAAAGTAACGGTGCCGCTGCCCGCCGGAGAAGATTCATCCGGTTGCCGCTATTTCCCTGAGCCGGACCTGCTGCCGCTGCGCCTGGAACGCTTTTTCATCGAGGCGATGCGCCGCCGGTTAACTGTTTAGAGGACCTTTCGCTGCTGCCAGCCCAGTGTTCCATCACCAGGGCGGCGGTCATGTCTCCCGTAACGTTGATTACCGTCCGGCTCATATCCAGAATTCGCTCCACGCCGAGAATAAGCGCGATCCCGGCAGGGGGTATGCCGACACTTTTCAGCACCATGGTCAGAATGACGATCCCCATGCCGGGAGTGGCCGGCGCTCCGATGGAAGCCGCCGTAGTCGTGAGCACAATGATGATTAAAGCTGTTAGTCCCAGGTCTGTTCCAAAAACTTGCGCGAGAAACACGGTGGAGGCGGCCTGGTAAATTGCCGTGCCGTCCATGTTAATGGTGGCCCCCAGGGGGATTACAAACTCTGAAAAGGAGGGGCGGACCTTTAATCTCTCTGTAGCTGTCTGTATGGATAGGGGGAGCACCGCCGCAGAGCTGGAGGTGGAAAACGCCAGAAGCTGTGCTTCGCGCACCGCTTTTAAAAAAGCAAGGGGATTTTTGCGGGAAACCAGACAGACTATGAGCAGGTAGACACAGAGCATGAGCAGCAGCCCCAGCAAAACTGTGCCCACGTAGGCGGCCATGCCCAGCAAGGCTTCCAGGCCTACCTTGATGGTGATCTGGGCCAGCAAGCCAAAAACGGCCAGAGGGGCCAGGCGCATGGCCCAGCGCACCACGGTCATACACACTTCATGCAGGGAGCCCAGTAAGTCCAGCAAAGGCTTGGCCTGGCGAGGCGCCAGGGTTACAAGGGCTAAACCGATCAATACAGCGAAGATAATAACCGGCAGCATCTCCCGTTCCACCATGGCCGCCAGGGGATTTTGCGGAAGCAGGTTGATGGCGATATCCGGAATGGTTTCCAGGTTCAGTGCCTCGGGAAAAGCTTCCCCCGCTGTGGGGGGTATTGTTTCTTCAATCGCGGTGCCCGCGGGCTGCTCGATTAACTTGCCCGGCTGTATAATAGCGGTCACCCCAATACCGATCATCACCGCCAGTATGGTCGTGGTGATAAAATAAGCAATAACCCGCAGGCCGAGCCGGCGCAGCTGTTCCAGGTCCTCGATGGCGGCCATGCCGCGGATTATGGATGCTACTACCAGGGGAACTACAATCATCTGAATGAGCCCTAAAAAAATGTTCCCCGGAAGTGCCAGCCATTTGCCGATCACGGCGGCTGTGTCCGGGCTGACCAGGTTTGCGTGTGGAGATAGAGCAATACCCACCCCCAGGCCAAGGAACAGGCCTAACAGGATCTTGAGCCATAACTCTCTCCGGAGGAGGTCGCCTAAATGAGAAGCCAGGTGTTTTAATGGCCTTAAGTAAAATTTTTTTGATGGCGGTTGTTCATAAACACTACTCATTCCTTAATTGACGGCACGAGAGGAGAAAAGAAAGCCGCAATCCCTGTGGAAATAATTGGATTGCAGCCTTCTCTCCATGTCATAAATTTGCCTTTCTCAATATTACGCTTTGATACCTTTTTGATTATTACTGAGCTAATTCGGGATTAATTCAGGTATTTCCTGCTAGTTAAATAATGCCCCATCTTTTGAACAGAACCTGGTAGAATTTAGGCTGTTCGAAATCAGCCTGCATGAGCTTGGTTAGATGGGTATAGCCGAGCTTAATCTCTTCATAGTGCCTTAAGCCCTCTACCAGGGGTTTTACCTTATCCCTGGTCAGCGAAAAAATAATTTTATTTTCATCAGTCAGCGCCCGTTCCTGTTCGCCGGGATCGGGAATCGTGATGATATAGTTTTGTTTACCTTCAATTAGAGGAACGAGGGAGTAGATACAGGAGTCGATGGGATCAAATTCGGATTTTACATGAATGCCTTCTTTATATTTGATGGCCATCAGGATATTCCTGAGCTGCGCGTTGTTTGAATAAATGAAAACCGCATCCGGCTCAAAGCTTGTCTTGCTTAAGGGTGCAGTGAGACAGCCGATATACTTTCCGGCCTCAAGGCATGGAAATGTCATATTCTTCGCCAGTTCAGGCTTTTCAAGGAAATGACCGAGGAACTTCGAACCGGTCTCTCCCAAAGCCTCTGCTATTTCCGGGTCATCCCCGATATGGGGACTGTATAATCCCCCTTTTTTAAAAAATTCGGGTTGTTCAACCAGGCCGTAACCGATTACCGGAGCGTAACACCAGTGGTCTTCCTTCAGCATGGCCACGGTTTGGCCATCACGCCGCGAGAGAGAGAAAGCCTGACACTGGGCAAGATGTTGATTGCGGTCTCTTTTGGGTCTTACGGCTTCTGCTGGAATTTCCTCTTCTTTTTGAAGCATCTTTACTGCGATTGGGTAAGAATCTAGCCTTAAAATCTCTTCAATTTCCTTGCCATAGCCCTGGTACTCTTCGATTGTTGCCATTTCAAAACCACCTTTTTTTAAAATTTACAATTAAATAATTAGAATATTGAAAAAGATCCGACTGCTTAAGTTTTACTGTGTAAATTTTACCGTATCCCCGGTTGGATGTCAATGCTAGTAGCTCGCATGGTGCACAGTCCATCAACATCAGAGAGCTTTTGCCGGGATTGAAGGAGCAATATGGTGAATTAGAATAATTTTCTAAAACAAAGATTCGCCAGGAAACCTTATCGAAGATGCGTCCTGAAATAATCTGTTTCATCACAATTTACCGGTTCGATCAATGGCCGGCAGAATTGAAGAGTATCCCTATCACTGGCACGATACGCTGGAGATTGTCGTGGTATTGAAGGGGTCGGTCCGGTTTGCTATCGGAGACGAAAACCTGGAGCTGCAGGAAGATCAGATTGCCGCAGTTAATCCCGGTGAGCTGCACTGGATCCAAAGCGACGCTGATAATGAAGTGCTTTCGGTGCACATAGCCCTGGATTTTTTAAAAAAGTTTGTACCCGATGCCTTTTTCTATTTTTATTGTTGTTCTGCAGTTCATGAGGCCAGGGCGCCGGAGAAATATGCACAGCTCAGGTATCGCCTGGCCAGTCTGCTGCAGGATTACGAAAAGCCCGGCCGGCACAAACTCGTCCTGAAAAAACTGGCTGAATTCACCTACAACTTTGATTTTCTCCGCTGGGGGTTTCGGGACCATACCCTTTAGCGAGAAGCAGGTCAGGCGGTTCAAGCAGATCGCGGTTCAGGTGGCCGTTGAACCGGCAGAAACACAGCGCCTCAGCCGGCTGGCCGCAGAGGCCGGCATCACTTTACAGCATTTAAGCCAGGAGATTAAGCATAAGTATGGTTATGCTTTTCAAGAATTGCTGCATTACAGCAAATGCTCCGATGCGGCGAAGCTGCTGCTTAGCACCGATAGGCGGATTATCGATATTGCCCTGGAATGTGGCTTTTCGGATGTCAAGTATCTCATTAAATACTTCAAGCTGTTCTTCCGCAGTACTCCTTCAGAGTTCCGCAAGAAATACCGGCTGGACACAAACAACTTAAGTGCCCGGATACACAGTACTGAGCGTTCCAGATTCTGTGTTAAGGCATTTGTGGAGAAATACAAGGTCACCGGATCAACGAATACTGGGGGTATACAGGGAGCGGCTATTTAAAGCCCGGCTCCGGTTTGTCGGTTGATCATGCCGCCAATCAGGGCGCCGGCACTTACGAACTTTTTATTCGATACTCCAACGGTTCGTCCGAGACCGCCTATAACAGTATCTTTCATGACGCTTGCCGAATCGGGCCTGCTGGCCCCCGGGTATAAGTTATCCAGCCTGCAACTGCGGCCCCTGCCGGACGGCACCGTTCTTCCGGCCGGGACCTATAACGCTTTTTTGTGGGGTTTATTGTTTTGATTGATAAGATGTTAAAAGATGTGAATGGTCTTTCCGGTTGTACGGTAATCAAGGGTTTAGATGAATTTAAAGTGATCTGAGCTGGATGTGGGGTTCTTAAAACCCTACAATGGGTTGACATTATCCGATGCGCCAACTGCCATTGATTTTTAAGGGTTTTTAGAGTAAAATAACACTGCGTGCGCCTGTAGCTCAGGGGATAGAGCAGCGGACTTCTAATCCGTTAGTCGGGGGTTCAAATCCTCCCAGGCGCACCAGTTTATTATGAGCCTTTTTTACAATGCTATGCTATCGCACGCTGGCGGCTTGTTTAAAGAAGGGCTACTTCCGGGGGCAAGTAATGCGGCTGGTCAGAGAGATTATCAGTTGGCTGTTACACCTGGCAATCGCCTTTGTGCTTGCGTTTTTGATCTCCATGTTTGTTTTTCAACCGACCTATGTTGAAGGCCGCTCCATGGAATCGACCCTGCACGATCAAGACAAGGTGTTTATCAGCAAGCTGATCCATACCTTGAACGGAGTGCCCGGTTACGGCGATATTGTTGTGATCGACAGCCGCGTGGAGAGGAAGCGGACGTTGTCTGACGATCTGCTCGAAACAATACGCGGCAATCTGATCACCCAGTTCATCTTTGGGCTCAAACCCGATCAAAATTACTGGATTAAGCGCGTGATCGGAAAGCCGGGGGACGTGCTCGTTTTTGAGGAGGACCGGATCATGCGCAACGGAGAGCTCTTGATTGAACCCTACGTCAAGGAACCGGCGCAGTATTACAGCCTTGGCACGGTGGTTGTGCCGGAAGGGCATATTTTCGTGATGGGCGACAACCGCAATCATAGCCGGGACAGCCGGGAAATCGGCTGTATCCCCTTAACCCATGTCATTGGGAAGTATAAGTTTACTTTCTGAGCGGGTCAGGAGTCTCCTGCCTGCCCCTTATCATCGCCTGTTTTGGCGGCGTGCTTTTTGAGCCTCACCTTGTAATTGTGACCAGGTTTTTCCTGGTTCTGCCGGACCTGGTATTCTTTAAACTGCTTTAATACGGCGGGGTTATCCTTTAAAAAGTGATAAAGCTGCTGAATCTTGCGGACGGTGTCGCTGCTCAACTGGTGCTCGATCATCTCAGTGTCCCTGAGGAGACAGTTGCTATCCACCCCGATCATGCGCAGGAAATTTTCGACGATCAGGTGCCTGCTGAGCAAATAACAGCCTAAAGCCCGGCCCTGATCCGTCAACTGGATGACGCTGTATTTTTGGTAGTCGAGCAGGCCCAGTGCCGCCAGCTTCTGGACGATCTTGGTCACCGATGAAGCCTGCACATTCAATTGCCCGGCCAGCTGGTTGGTCCGGACGAATCCCTCCTTTAGGCAATGGCGATAGATCATCTCCAGGTAATCTTCCATGCTCGCTGTCATCCGGGAGCTGTTCTGCTCCTGCTCCCGTTTTTGCAACTGGTAGTTGCGGAAGGTGTGGAACCCTTCATTTAAATAGCTTTTCTCCATAACCCTCATCCTTTCTTTTTTTACTCCCGTCTTATCTCCGGCTTGCGGCGGCAGGTGTGGCACCGCCCCGGAAAGCCCCATATATTAGTTTAAGGCAAATCGTTTTCCCGTAACTAACTTATGATTGGAGCGGAAATAAATAGACTGTCCGGGGAGGCATAAGCATGGCTCAGCCTTTAATTCCCCTGAGCGAGCTTCCGCCCGGCCGCCGCGGTGCGGTGAGGGAGCTGAAGCTGCAAGGAATCTCCCGGCGGCGCATGCTGGATCTGGGCTTGATCGCCGATACCTGCGTGGAGGTGCTTCTGAAAAGCCCGGCGGGAGATCCCACCGCTTACCGGATCCGCGGCGCGGTGATCGCCCTGCGCTCGGAAGAAGCATCAAAAATACTGGTCGAATCCCTGGCCTAAACCATCAGGGGGATAAGCGATGGGGTTAACGAGGCAGTCTACCGGGGCCGGCCTGTCGCAGGGAAAGGGCGCCCTGGATAAAACTGTGCCCGGTGACCTGATTGTGGCGCTGGCCGGCAATCCCAACACCGGGAAAACCACTTTATTCAACAGTCTAACCGGTTTAAATCAACATACGGGCAACTGGCCCGGCAAAACGGTCACCGGGGCCCGGGGCCGGTACCGCTACCGGGGCTGCGGCTTCACGCTTGTGGATCTGCCCGGCACCTACTCGCTGCTGGCCAATTCACCCGAAGAAGAAGTGGCCCGCGATTTTATTTGTTTTGGCCATCCGGATGCCGTGGTTGTGGTCGCCGATGCCACCTGCCTGGAACGGAATTTAAACCTGGCTCTCCAGGTGCTGGAGATAACCGGCCGGGTTGTGCTTTGCGTAAACCTGATGGACGAAGCGGAGCGAAAAAGAATTAGCATTGACCTGCCGAGACTTTCTGAATGCCTGGGTGTGCCCGTCGTTGGGACCAATGCGCGCGACAGCCACGGTCTGGAAGCGCTCAAAGAGGCCGTCCTAATGGTAGCTTCGGGCCGGTCACCCTTCAGGCCGCTGGTGCCGCGCTACAGTGCTCCCGTGGAAAGGGCGGTATCGCTGCTTGAGCCATCGATCAGGGAGACTTTAAAAGGCCGCATCAACAGCCGCTGGGTCGCGCTGCGCTTGCTCGACCAGGGTCCGCCTTTCCTGGAGCAGATGCGGCGGCAGTTGGAGCTGGAACCGCCGGATTTGGCCGCCCTCACCGCCCGGCTGGAGCAGAGCCCTTTATTGGCGGGATCGCAGCAGCAAAGCATCTGGATGGATGAAATCGCTTCTAGCCTGGTTGGCGCTGCGGAAGCGATCGGCAGAAGTGTCGTCTCTTTGGAGCACAGAGAATATCAGCATTTTGACCGCAAGCTCGATCGCCTCCTGACCTCTCGCTTATTCGGCATCCCGCTGATGATTGCCCTCCTGGGGATCGTTTTTTGGATCACCATTGCCGGTGCCAATTATCCGTCGGAAGCGCTGGCTGCCGGTTTTTTTTGGGCGGAGGAGCGCCTGGGTGCCGCCCTCTTGGCGGCGGGAGCACCGGCGTGGCTGCACGGCATCCTCGTTCTCGGCGTCTTCAGGACCCTGGGCTGGGTCGTCTCGGTGATGCTGCCGCCCATGGCCATCTTTTTCCCCATGTTTACCCTGCTTGAAGACCTGGGCTACCTGCCGCGGGTCGCCTTTAACCTGGATAACTTCTTCAAGAAAGCCTGCGCCCACGGCAAACAGGCGCTGACCATGTGCATGGGGTTCGGCTGCAATGCCGCCGGGGTAATCTCCTGCCGCATTATCGACTCGCCGCGCGAAAGGCTGATCGCCGTGCTCACCAATAACTTTGTCCCCTGCAACGGCCGTTTCCCGATCCTGATCTCCCTGGCGCTGATCTTTATGGTGGGAGGCGCGGGCCCCTTGCAAACGCCAGCCGCCGCCGCAGCCGTATTGGGCGCGGTAGTCTCGGGGGTCCTGATGACCCTGGCCGTTTCCCGGTGCTTATCGAAAACGATCCTGAAGGGGCTGCCCTCTTCCTTCACCCTGGAACTGCCCCCCTATCGCAAGCCCCTGGTGGGCCAGATCTTGATCCGCTCGCTGCTCGACCGCACCCTTTTTGTCCTCGGCCGGGCGGTGCTGGTGGCGGCTCCGGCGGGGGCGGTGATCTGGCTCGCGGCCAATATTGACCTGGGCGGGGCGAGCCTCCTCGATCGCGGCGCCGGGATCTTGCAGCCCTTTGCTTACCTGCTCGGCCTGGACGGCTATATCTTGATGGCTTTTTTGCTCGGCCTTCCGGCCAATGAAATTGTGATCCCCATCGCCATCATGAGCTACATGGCCACCGGTGCCATGACCGAGCCGGCTACCCTGGAAGAACTGCGTCTGCTGCTGGTTGAGCACGGCTGGACCTGGCTTACGGCGCTATGCACCATGCTCTTTACCCTAAACCATTTTCCCTGCGCCACCACCTTGCTGACCATTTACAAGGAGACCCGCAGCCTGAAATGGACTTTAACCGCTTTCCTGGTGCCGACCGCCACCGGCATTGTGCTCTGCTTCACCGTGGCGCAGGCAGTCCGCCTGCTCGGGCTGATTTAAACCGCCTTGGTGTCATGGCATACTTGCTTTTTTAAAAAAGAAGCGCCGCCTTTCGGTGTGGTCTTCTGTTTTGCTCCGCTTGAAGAGTGCCGGTTAAAAATTCTCTTGTTTTAAAGTATCCCTAATCGGCCTTACCTTTCTGCGGAGCTTTTTTCTTTTCGCATGACAATCCATATCCTTCCTCCCGGTGTATTAAAAAAAGGAGATCGCATCCGGGCATTGAATTGTTTGCTGGAAAGAACTATGGGGGTGAGCCGATGCCTGCGGCGCTGACAATTTTTATAGGGGGGAAAACGGGTGAGCGAATCATCAGCCTGGCATCGAATTTCAATTACAAACAGTCGCGGCCTGAAACTGGCGGCGCTCCTGGCAGTTCCGGAAGGCGGCGGGGAAGCGGCCCGCAGAGGCAGGGCTAAAGGGAAAGAAAAAGCGTTTCCCCTGGTGATCTCCTGCCACGGGTTTACCGGGACGAAAGAGGGGGGAGGCCGCGCCCTGGAGATGGGTGAAGCGCTGCGGGAACTGGGTTGCGGCACTCTGCTTTTCGATTTTACCGGCTGCGGGGAGAGCGAGGGGGTATGGGAAGAGATCAGCCTTTCGCGCCAGATTGACGACCTGGCCGCCGTGGTGGAATGGTGCCGCGGAGAAGGCTTTGCGCGCATTGTTTTAAATGGGCGCAGTTTCGGAGGAACGACAGTGCTCTGTTACGCTGCCGGTGACCGGGAGCTGGCGGCGGTTTCGACCTGGGCTGCGCCGGCCCGGCCGGGGTCTCTCTTTGCCCGCTTCGCCGGGGCGGGGGTAAGCGACTCGCCGCAGGATCTGGTCGCCCTCTCGGAGGGAGAGGCCACCGTTTACGTGCGCAAGGCCTTTTTTGATGATCTGCAGAGCCACGACCCGGTGCAATGCGCGGCAAGGCTGTCGCCGCGGCCGCTCCAGCTCATTCACGGCACCGCAGACGAAGTGGTGCCTGCCGATGATGCCCGGCTGCTCTATCAGGCGGCTCAAGAGCCGAAAGAGTTGGCCTTGATCGAAGGGGCGGACCATCGCTTTTCCGCCCACCTGGATGCGGTCTGGGAAGCCTTTTTCACCTGGCTGCGGCAGGTGCTGCCGCCAGATCAATCGTAGTGCTAACTCTGACTCCCTCCCGTAGGTAAACAGATATCCTATTTCAAGTTTACTAATAAATCCTAAATTTTTATAGTATGCAAGCTTCAGGTTTGCTGAAAAATAAATACGAAAGAGTACTTTTACGCCGGGAACGGCGGTAATCCGTGAATCGATCGCAGCGCTCCGGCGGCGGGGCGTGGAATATACGGTGGGTTCCATCAGTCCGTGAGAATTTCCCGCAAGGGCTGGCGCTGCTGGAAGAGTTTATCGTTGAAAGATAAGCCGGTCGCGGCAGGTGGGACAGGAGTGGGACAGGAGAACCGTCCCCGTGTCCCTCCTGTGTCCCTAGGGGCCGTACGTGGGTATCGGGCTAAACCAGCCTTTAAGTTTGCCGAACTTGATTAAGTTATCGATGAAGTTAAGTTCCTCGATCAGAAACTGTTTAAACAAATCTCTAATGCGGTTATTGACTACCGCTTCCTTATAGGCCTGCGCGTGCATGATGGCCGCTCCCTGCAGAGCGTTCGCCAGTATCCTGTACATGTAATCGTCGCTCAGGATTTCGGTATTGGTAGGGGTAAGCGAAATTTTTGAGGGTTTTCTGGGCAGAGGAAGGCCGAAATGCCGGATCTCTTTTTCCAGTAACTGAGCTTGTTTCTGGAGAATCTTTATGCCCGTGCCCAAAATGGCTTTGAAATCCAGGTCATGGACAATGCCGTGAAAAATCTCCGTGGTTTTTATATTGTCATAGCGCAGGGTCAGCTGATCCCACAAATTGGTCGCCTCGGGCAGCCCAAGCTTTTCATCGACCTCATAAGGGATGTGTTGATACAGGGGGGGTGTGCTCAACCAGCCTTTGAGCGTCAGGTAATTGATCATCGTGTTTAATTCGTCGATCGTTTTCAGCGCCATTTTTTTAAACGTCGCTCGCAGGGCGTCATTGGTGGTCGACGATCGCAGCACCCGGGACAGGTTTTCAATGTGTTCCTGCAAATAAAGAAAAATGTCCAGGGCGATAAATTCATCGGTTATATACTTCTCCCCTCCAGTAAAAGAACTAAAACTCCTGCTTTGATCGGGGGACTTTACGGAGAATTTTATCATCATGTCTTCCAGAATGGCGATGTTATCTTTGAGGGATTTAAGGCTTCTTTTGAGGATCATCACCAGATCCGCGTCATGGGCGAGGTTCTTCCAGGTTTGCAGCCGTTCTACCGCCAAGTACTTTGAATTCAAAACATCCCACAAGTTGAAGGCTTCTCTGATGTTAAGGATTGCTGCCGCTTCTCGCTTTTGGTCGTAAACACTACGGACAAAACCCCTTTGTGTGGAGGCTGTTGTCTTTACTTTTTCCTCTTTACACGGAAAATATTAAACAAAGGGGTTTCATTTTTTAATCGCCGGTTTCAGCCGCTTTTTTTACGGCGGGCGCGCTGATCCCCAGGTTGGCGATCAGGAAGGCCAGGACAGCCAGGAAGGCTCCCCCCAAAAACGCTCCCCGGTAACCGGTAATGCCTTCTTTCACTTCGTAGTGCTTTCTCTGCCTTGAAGAAGGTCCAGGGGCAAAAAAATCTTCCAGGTAAATGATCATGTTGTCCCTCCTTCACATTTCCTGAATAACCGTGCACATTCCTTCATCTATATCTTCATACTCTCCAAAAGATAGGAATTTGCTTTTGCCTGGAGCAATTATAGTAATTTTCTGTTATGGGTGTCAACCCAATATTTATCCACGAGCCACCTTGGCTTACATAATATGTCATGAGCACAGCTTGGATTCCCTGTTTGAAACAACCAAAGACAGGTCATACTACCCAAACCCACAAAGGCGTGAAATTGATCCCGGTTTTTGGACATAAAAGTCCC
>JAAYGO010000204.1 GCA_012727685.1 Bacillota bacterium
CGGTTATACTCCGGCAGCTCGTCCAAAAAAAGCACGCCCCGGTGGGCCAGGCTGACCTCTCCCGGCCGCGGAATTTTGCCGCCCCCGATAATGCCCGCAGACGAGGCATGGTGATGGGGGCTGCGGAAGGGGCGCCGGGTGAGCAGCGGTTTATCCGGCGGCAGCCGGCCGGCGACGCTGTGGATGCGGGTGATCTCCAGGATTTCATCAAGGGTTGGTGCAGGCAGGATCGTGGGCAGGCGGCGGGCCAGCATGGTTTTGCCGCTGCCTGGTGGACCGTAGAGCAGCACATTATGTGCGCCTGCGGCGGCCACTTCCAGAGCCCGCTTGGCCGTTTCCTGCCCCTTCACTTCGCTGAAGTCAACCCCGGCAGGTGCCTCCTCCAGCAGCTCTTTTAACCGCGCCTGTACCGCCGGCAGCTCGTGCGTGCCGCAAAAGTAGCCGGCCAGTTCAAGCAGGCTATTGACTCCCCTGACCGTAACCTGTTCGATAAGCGCCGCTTCGGTGGCGTTGACTGCGGGAAGATAGAGCGTAAAGTCGTAGAAGCGGGGGTGGCGTGCTAAGGATGCGGCGATGGCCAGGGCGCCCGGAATCGGGCGCAAAGATCCTTCCAGGGAGAGTTCTCCCACCAGGATCGCTTTTTCGAGCAGTTCGCTGCGGGGGATTTGCCCGGTGGCAGCCAAAAGCCCGATCGCCATGGCCAGGTCAAAGGAAGGCCCCTCTTTTTTCAGGTCGGCGGGGGCCAGGTTTACGGTGATCCGGCGATAGGGGAATTTAAAGCCGCTGTTGCGCAGGGCGGCGCGCACCCTTTCCCGGGCCTCCCGCACGGAGGCGTCCGGCAGGCCGATAATATCAAATGAGGGCAGGCCGTCGGAGATATCCACTTCCACCTCCAGCGGAATGCCCTCGATTCCCAGCACTGTGCAGGAAAAGACCCTGGCTAACATAAAAACCCCTCCGGTTAAAATATTAAGAATATTTCACCATGAGGGGGCAAAAACCTCTTTTATGAGATCGGTCTTCTTTTAGAAATATTGCCCGGCGCCTCGCATGGTTGAAGGGTCAACTTATTCCCCGCCAGCCTTCATGAACTCGCGCCCCCAGCGCAGCAAGCGGGCGGCAAGGTTTTCCCCGATTGCGGCCAGATCTTCGGTAGGCAGGTATTCATTGGCTATGGCATCAAAAAGCAAGATTGCCCGGGGCGGCACTTCATCATCTCCGGGTTCCAGCCTCACCAGAAGCGGCAGGCGCGGCAGCGCCATCAGCAGGTAGCTGCGCGGCTCTTTCCCCGGCCGGGCTTGAAGCCTGCCAAGCATTAATTCACTGAAAAGTTTTTCCTTGTCCCCGAAAAATTCAGCCAGGGGTTGCAGGGCGCGCCTTTTGAAAGCCTGATAGTAACTGTCGCCGCCCCATAACTGGTTGAAGGGGAGCCATTTGCCTGCAGGCGGTTTGCCGCAAGCTTTCGTTAGATAGTGTATGATGATCAGCGCGGTGGTGGCAGAGGCTTCTTTTTTAGTCGGATAGAGCAGCACCTCGCCGGTCGGCCAGATTACCCGGTAAGCCCGCCCCAGGTAGGGCAGCAGGTATTCCCTCCAGGAAAGGGGCGGATAAAGTGAAAGGGAGGCCCCGCTGGCCCGGGCCATATCCATGGTGTTTTTTTGTGCAAACTCGCGTTGCGCTTCTTCCAGAACAGCCGCGTAATTATCTTTCATCTTAAACACTCCATTCTTTGTGCTGGCAGTGCTGGTAATAATTTTCTCCATTGCGCGCAGATTATCCTTTTAAGAGATGCCGGGCAGGGGCCGAGAGCACGGTGCCGGGCCTTGACATTGTGACATTAAATTACCGATATTCCCATTGGTAACATTTAATGTTAATTAATGTCACAATGTCAAGGCCCGGCACCTCGGTACCCTGGGTTTTTGGGGAGGATAAAAGGAAAATAATGATGAAGCAAGGAATGATTAAAGATAAAACCAAAAGCGATTGAGGGGTATTGATGGTGGAAAATAGCGACTTGCCTTCTGATTTGCCTTTTAACTGGATGGAATGCTTAAAGGATGAGTGGCTTGAACGGCTGCGCCGGGAGCTAAATCCGGCCCAGTACCAGTTTGCCACATCTACCGAGCCGGTGATCCTGGGTCTGGCCGGCCCGGGATCGGGTAAAACCCGGGCTCTCGTTTACCGCACCGCGCACCTAATCATGAGCGGCACCTCCCCGCAGCGGATATTGCTGCTGACCTTCACTAATAAGGCTGCCGAGGAGATGAAAGGGCGCCTGGAAAAACTGCTCGGTTTCTGGCCGCAAGAACTGTGGGCGGGCACTTTCCACAGTATTGGCGCGCGCATCCTGCGCCGCCACGCCTCCCACTTCGACCGGAACAGCAACTTCACCATCCTGGATGAGGAAGACAGCGGGCAAATCTTAAAGCAACTGGTTCAATCCCGCTCCCTGGGCGAGTATGAGCGCAATTTTCTGATTAAGCGGGGGTTGTTGGGGCGCGTGATCAGCCAGGCCCGCAATTCGGAAATGAGCTTTCGGGATGTGCTGGCGGAGAGCTATCCCTACCAAATGGAGTTCCTGGAACTGATTGAAAGCCTGGCCGGGGCTTATGCGCGGCAGAAGAAGGAGAGCAACGCCTTCGATTTCGACGATCTGCTGCTTGCCTGGCTGGAGCTGTTTCAGCAGCAGCCTGCGGTGTGCGAATACTACCGGCAGCGCTTTGACCACGTCCTGGTGGACGAGTTCCAGGACACCAACATTATCCAGGCCCGCCTGGTGGATCAGTTTGCCGACTCCAGCTCCATCTGCGTGGTAGGCGACGACGCCCAATCCATTTACGCCTTTCGCTATGCCAATGTTCACAATATCCTATCATTTCCCGAGAAATACCCGCACTGCCTGATCGTGCGCATGGAGCAAAATTACCGCAGCACCCCGCAAATCTTAACCCTGGCCAACTATTCGATCCGCTGCAACCGCGACCAACTGCAGAAGGAGCTTTTTTCCGCCAATCCCCCCGGGGAAAAGCCCTGGATCGTGGGGGCGCGCAGCGCCTACCAGGAAGCTGCCTTCGTAGCCCAGCGCATCCGCGATCTCAACCGCGAAGGCGTTCCTTTAAGCGGTATCGCCGTGCTCTACCGCAGCGGTTATCTCTCCGCAGAGGTGGAGTTTGAACTGGTTAAGCGCGGTTTCCCCTATCGCACCTTTGGGGGAGTCCGCTTTTTGCAGAAAGCGCACATCAAAGACGTGCTCGCTTACCTGAAGATAATTCATAATCCCTTTGATGAAAGCGCCTGGCGCCGGGTGGCCACCCTGCAGCCCGGTATCGGCGAAGCCTCTTTTAATCGCCTTTGGGCGGAACTGAAGAGCAACTCTGATCCGCTGGAGGCCGCCCTCTCCGGCCTCGTCGCTCCCTCCCGGGGCAGGCCCGGCTGGGAGGCGCTCTGCAGCACCATGCAGGCCTTAAGGGCGCAGGCGGACGGCGGCGTGGCCAAGTTGATCGCCATCATCAATGCCGGCAACTATGAATCCATTTTAAAGAAAAACTATCCGGACCAGTATGAAGAGCGCATGCGCGGGATCGAGCGGCTGGCCATGTATGGCGAGCGTTTTGAAACGCTGGCCCATTTTCTCGAATCGCTGGCCCTCGAGGAATCGCTCTTTGCCGATGCCACCGATTCGGAAACGGCCGGTGAATTTATCACCCTTTCGACGATCCACAGCGCCAAGGGCAAGGAATGGGACGCCGTCTTCGTGATCGGTTTAAATGAGAATCATTTCCCGAGCTGCCGCGGCGGCGATCGGGATCTGCCGGAAGAGAGGCGCCTCTTCTATGTGGCCGTCACCCGGGCGCGGCGCTACCTTTATCTTTCGACCTACTGGGAGAACTACCGCAGCTACGGCACTCCATCCGGCGGCCCTTCCATCTTTTTAAGAGAGCTGCCGCAGGATTGCTATGAAGCGATTTTGCTGGACGAATATGATTAAGGGATAAAAGGCAACTCCATGGGAATAGATGAATAGTCTGGAATAGTTTCAAGAATAGCCCGGATTTCGATCATCGTCTATAATAGGAATGGAGATAAAATGGCTGGGTGGAAAGGAGCGCCTGGTATGCATGCGCTGGCCAAACTATATGTAGGGTCGGTGGCAGCCAACCTGGTGATGCTGGCCTTGACTATCCGGGCTTACGCCGAACCCTTTTCCCTGGTAATGGATCCGTTTAGCTGGCTGGGGAAGATTGAGACAGCCGGCGGACATTCCAATACCATCGCTTTTTTACTTTTCAGCGGGACCATGCTCGTAGATGCCTACATCTGGCACAGAGCCTTGACCATACTGCCGGGAACCGGCAGCAGCGGCCGGTTGACCATGGGCTGGCTTCTAGGCCGGGGAGTCCTGGTCGGTTTTATCTTGATGGCTTTTCCCTGCGATCGTTTCGTGCTCATTCATAATATCGGTGCCGGGCTGGTGGTCGGCGGTTTCTGGGCCCTGACCACCGGGATGCTCTATCGTTGCCGGGAGAAATTGGGAGCCGTCGTGCATCTCGGCCTGCAGTTGATCCTGCATTGCACGGCACTCTATTGCGGCGCCAATTTTGTCTGGGATACCCCGCTCAAAGGATTTAGCCAGAGGCCTTTGCTGCTGGCGATGATGGCTGATACAGGGCTTTGCCTGAGGCGCACCGCTTTTAGCGCACACAGCCCGCGCTCTGAGGGCTGCGAGTTCGAGCATTATTCCTGCGGCTAGCGCTTGCTTTAAATGATCAATCTGTTAATGTCAACTTCTTAATTTATCCCTCTTAATCTTAACCTTTTAAATGCCGCATTGCGCTTTTTTATCCTTGCTTCTACCTATTCTGATACCTCTATCTCAATCTCAATCTCTATCTGTCTCTGTCTGTCTTTCTACTCTGTCCTGAAAATGGGCGGCTGGATTCAGCCCCCCTCACCCTGACCGGGGCTGACCTAAAAGTCGTTCCAGATTTGTGACTTTAAAAGCCGCCACTTAGGCAGGTATTGGAACTCATGTCAGGAGCTGTTCCAGAGAGCCTGGAGCGGCCCCTTTTTC
>JAAYGO010000073.1 GCA_012727685.1 Bacillota bacterium
GTTCCAATCTGCTGGAGGCGTACGGTTCCAGGCTGCTGCCCCTTGCCCGGGATGCATTTCTGTCGCTCTCGCCGATCATTGTTGTGTATATCCTCTTTCAGATTTTTGCCTTTAAGCAGAGAAGGCGCAGAGTGCTGGATATCAGCCGGGGCTTATTTTTAACGCTTCTGGGGCTCATCATCTTTTTGCTGGGCGTGAACGGCGGTTTTATGGCCGTCGGCACCCAGCTCGGCATCCAGCTTGCAGCAATGGAGTCCCACGTGCCAGTCTTGCTGGTCGCCCTTTTCCTCGGGCTGGCCACCGTATTGGCCGAGCCTGCCGTGATTGTTTTATCCCATCAGGTCGAGGAGGTCACGGGAGGATTTGTGAAACGCACTCTGGTGCTCATTTTCCTCTCCATTGCCGTGGGGCTCTCCATTTTTATGTCAGCAGTGCGCATTTTAGTGCCGGATCTGCAGTTATGGATGTATCTATTGCCCGGCTTTGGCCTGGCCGTGATTCTAGGCTTCCTGGTCCCTGAGCTATTCGTGGGCATAGCCTTTGACGCCGGCGGGGTCGCCTCCGGGCCGATGACTGCCACCTTCTCTTTGGCCTTTGTCCAGGGCATTGCCGCGCAGGTTCCGACGGCCGATCTGGTGGCAGATGGATTTGGCATGATCGCCATCGTGGCCATGATGCCGATCATCGCCATCGAACTGTTGGGAGCGCTCTATCAGCTTAAAACAGGCAAGCTTTATAAAACAAATTATCCATCTAGGGGGCAATAGGAGATCGTCATGGATAAGCAAAATTGTTCCCTGACCTCCGGGGATCTTCAGAAGCTCACGTTGATTCTCAGCGAGCATCAATGCCATAAATGCATCAGCCTGATCAAAGAGCACGGGATACGGGGTGGAATAGCACTTATCGGCAGGGGAACGGTAAGCAGTGCCGTTTTAAACCTGCTGGGCATTAAAAATCAGCGCAAGGACATTTTACATTTTTTAATCAGAAAGGAAAAGGTGGCGGAGATTCTGGCATGCCTTGATCAAAAGCTCCTGCTTTCAAAACCCGGTCATGGCATTGCCTACACCACACCGGTCCTCAGGGTAGTGGGATTGCCGATCAAGGAGAAAGATCACCAGGGAATTGCTACTAATACGTCTCCATCCATGGAGGAGGGAAAGTGCATGTTTAAAAAACTGACTGTGATTGTTGATCGCGGCATGGCCGACGATGTCATGGATATCGCCCGGAAGGCCGGTGTCCGGGGCGGCACCATTTTGCATGGACGCGGTGTCGGGTCAGAGATCGCCACCAACCTGTTTGGCGTGGAAATTGATCCGGAAAAGGAGCTTGTGATCATCCTGATGCCCGACCATTTAATTGATCCGGTGGTGCAGGCGCTAAGCCGTGAACTCCAGCTGGATGAGCCCGGGAAGGGAATACTGTTTGTCGAGCCGGTCTTGGAAACCATGGGCCTGGTAGAGATGAGGGAAACAGAATAGACGCTCATGCTCCCGCCGCACGCGCTATTGACAAGAGCCGGGGCAATACGTATAATGGTATTTGTACAAAACAACTTGACATCTCCATTCGATGAGGGGAAGCAGTAGGCGGACCGCTGAAGCCTTTAGAGAGCCGGCGGCTGGTGCAAGCCGGCGGGCAGGGCCGCCGAACTCGTCCCGGAGAAGCGGCGGCGAAATGATGAGTGCTAGCCGCCGCCGTGTTGGCCGGCGATAACGGCAGCAACGAGAGGGTAAAACGTAAACGTGGGGCTGTAGCGCAGTGGGAGCGCGCTTCCTTGGCATGGAAGAGGCCGCGGGTTCGACTCCCGCCAGCTCCACCATTTTGTTTTACCAATAAGGGTGGTACCGCGGGGAAAACCCCGCCCCTTGACGGGGGCGGGGTTTTTTCGCAACAATACAGTACATACTATTTGCATTACTGATTAAGTTTTCGTGTTCCAGTTTTTTTAAGCAGTTTTCTTAAAATAAGTTCTTGCATCCTGTCTCTTGAACGGAGGTCGATCGTGTCATGAAAAACTACAACCCCGCCGCCATCGAAGAGCGGTGGCAGCGTTACTGGGAGAGCGAAAATTTCTACCGCACCCGGATTGACAAGTCCCGGCCGAAATATTACGTCCTGGAGATGTTCCCCTATCCATCGGGCAAGCTGCACATGGGGCATATGCGGGTCTATTCCATCGGTGACGTCCTCGCCCGCTTTTTGCGCATGCGCGGCTACAACGTGATCCACCCCATGGGCTGGGATGCCTTTGGCCTGCCGGCGGAAAACGCCGCCATTGAGCACGGGGTCAACCCGGCGGTGTGGACGGCTCAGAATATCGAACAGATGAAAAAGCAGCAAAACCGGCTCGGCATCAGCTACGATTGGGA
>JAAYGO010000127.1 GCA_012727685.1 Bacillota bacterium
AAGTCATTTTTTATGCGGCCTCCTCATATAATCTATGGAAAGCCGAAGAAAAAGGGGGCCCTGCGGTGCACGATTACATCCTCCAGCGGGTATTGGAGATCGGTAAATATATCGTGGAAACGAGGGCGACGGTGCGCCAGGTTGCCCGTAATTTTGGAGTCAGCAAAAGTACAGTGCATAAGGATGTTACGGAAAGGCTGCCTGAAGTTAATCGCCATTTAGCCCAGCAGGTAAAAAAAATTCTGGAAATAAACAAGGCCGAGCGTCATTTGCGTGGTGGAGAGGCCACTCGCCGTAAATATTTGGCTTTAAAACAAAAAGTATAATGTAAAAAAAATTATTTCTCAGATCAAACATAATAAAAAGGATATGCCAGGAATATGTTGAATTTTCTTATTACCAATCAACCTATTACTAAGTCTCGTTACCCGCTTGGGATGCCCGGAGGAGGGTGGCCTGTGGCCTTAACGACTGATATCGGCATCGATTTGGGCACTGCCAGCATTCTAGTCTTTGTTAAAGGAAGAGGTATAGTATTAAACGAACCAGCCGTGGTCGCCTTTGAACAACAATCCCAAAGGATTCTTGCTATCGGTAGCGAGGCTCAACGGATGCTCGGGCGAACTCCGGGAAACATCGTGGCGGTACGGCCTTTAAGAGAAGGTGTGATCGCCGATTTCGATATAACCGAAATAATGCTCAAACATTTTATTGCCAAGGCAGGGCATAAACGGCGTTTATTCCGGCCCCGGGTAGTAGTCTGCATTCCGGCCGGGACAACCTCCGTGGAACAGAAAGCGGTCATCGAAGCTGTCGGTCGGACCGGTGCCCGGGAAATCTATCTGATCGAGGAACCGCGTGCCGCCGCACTCGGGGCGGGGCTGAATATCTTTGAACCCAGCGGCAATATGGTTGTCGATATCGGAGGTGGGACAAGCGATATCGCGGTGATCTCCATGGGCGAGGTGGTCGAGAGCACCAGTGTCCGCGTCGGCGGCGACAAATTTGATGAGGCAATCGTCCGCTACATAAAAAGGGTATACAATGTCCTGATCGGCGAGCGCACTGCTGAATCGCTAAAAATAGCCATCGGTTCAGCCCATCCCGACAGCCGTTACCTGGAAGCGGATGTGCGCGGCCGTGACTTGGTCAGCGGCTTGCCGCGCTCTCTCACAATCACAACCCAGCAAGTGGTGGAGGCCCTGGCCGAACCGCTGTGGGCAATCCTGCAAGGGGTTAAGCAGGTTTTGGAGAAAACACCGCCGGAGCTGGCCGGTGATATAGTTGAGCGGGGCATCGTGTTAACCGGCGGCGGGGCGCTGCTCGACGGTTTCCCCCGCCTTTTAACGCAAGAGACGGGAGTGCCGTTTTACCTGGCCGAAGACTCGATTAGCTGCGTGGTGAAAGGGACCGCCAAGGTGCTTGATAATTTGAGCCTGCTCTCCGACTCTTTGATCTCCAGCCGCAAAATTGCCGCTGCGTATTAAGCCTTTCATGTTCAGTTACGCGGGCAATATCCATATCCACACCCTCTATTCAGACGGCAGCGCCTCGGTAGGGGAGATCGCCGCCGCCGCAGCCTCTGCCGGCTTAAGTTATGTGATCATCACCGATCACCAAACTCTGGCCGCCCTGCCGGAAGAAGGTTACTATGGCGATGTGGCTCTTCTGGTCGGCGCCGAACTGAATCGCAACTGTAACCATTACCTGGCCCTGGGGCTGTTGGTGCTGCTCCCCGAAAACGAGACGGATCCCCAGGAGATGATCGACCAGGTCCGCGCGCAGGGAGCCCTCGGTTTTATCGCTCACCCTTTTGAAAAAGGTTCACCCCTGATTGAGAATGGTAAAGCCTACCCCTGGACGGTTTGGCCTGTCTTTGATTTTACAGGCCTGGAGATCTGGAATTATACTTCTCACTGGCGCGGCCGCGCCCGCACGATCGCGCGCACCCTGTTCTGGTTTCTCTTCAACCGCCGGGCTGCCATGGACGGGCCTCCTGCGGAAGCGCTCCGCCTTTGGGATTGCTATATTCAAAGCGGCCGCCGGACGGTGGGGATCGGGGGCACCGATGCCCATGCCTTTAAAAAAAGGCTGCTGGGCCTGATTGATGTGGATATTTTCCCCTACCGCTTTCTTTTTAAGACGATTAATACCTATATCTGCCTGCGGGAACCGTTGAGCCGGGATTTTGCGGTGGCAAAACGGCAGATCTACGGAGCCCTGGGCGAGGGGCGCTGTTACATCTCATTCGACCAGCTTTATCCGGGGAAAGGTTTTTCCTATTACTGCCGCTGCGCCGGTGCTCCTGAGCTGCTGCTGATGGGCGAGCAGCTCCCCTATCGCCGGGGTCTGGAGCTGCAGGTTAAAGCTCCCACCAGCCGCTCCCGGATCCGGATCATTCATCACGGCCGGCTGATTGCCCAGGCTGACGGGGCTGAAATGCTATTTTCACCGCCCTCCCCGGGCGGTTACCGGGTTGAGGTTTATTACCGGCCCCGCCTTGGGCGCCCCCGCCCCTGGATCATTTCCAATCCCATCTATTTAACCTGATCCGGCGGCGATAACAGTTTACTTGCAGAGCATAAAGTAGCCGCCGCCCGCCAGGAGGGCCAGGCCGAGACCGCTCCACCAGGAAAACGGGATCTTTTCCATGCCGAAAAGGCCCAACTGGTCAATCAACATGGCCGTGGCGACCTGGCCGATAATAATGGCTGTGGTGGCATTGGCTGCGCCGGCGCGGGGCAGGCTGAAAGCCACCCCCATGACGATGAGCACTCCCAGCGCCCCTCCCAGGTAGGCATACCACGGCGCCTCTTTAAATTGGGGCAGGCCGCCTGTTCCGGAGCGGAGAGCAAGGAGAATGGCCAGGGAAAGAGCGGCTCCTACCAGATGCACGACCAGGGTAGCTTCCAGCAGCCCGATGACCTTGCTTAACGAGGCATTCAGCGCTCCCTGAACGGCCATGGTGATGCCGGCTGCGGCTGCAATTAAGAGAGCTAAGACAACTGCAGTCATGAAAAGGGCATTCCTTTCTTTAAGAGAGGTTCCTGCCCTTTTATTTTGTATTTAACGGAGCCCGAAATATACCATCCTCAGTCCAGCAGCTTCTCCAGGCCGTAAATTAATTTTTTATTGGCCGGGGCGCGGCGTACAGCCAGGAACAACCCGGGCATAAAACTCGAACGGTCCATGGTGTCATGGCGCAGCGTCAGCACCTGTCCCACATCCCCGAAGATCACTTCATGGTGGGCGATCATCCCCGGCAGGCGAATGCTGTGAATCGGGATCCCGTCCACATTTCCGCCGCGCGTGCCGGGGATCTTTTCCAGCGCTTCTTTTTGCGGCTGTTGCTTGCCGGCGGCCTTATAGATGTGCCGGGCCAGATTGATTGCGGTTCCAGAGGGAGAATCCAGCTTTTCATCATGGTGCAGCTCGATGATCTCCACCGCCTGAAAGTAACGGGCGCATAACTGGGCTGCCTTGAGCAATAAGATCGCACCCAGGGAGAAGTTGGGGGCGATAATGGCCCCGGTGTCGTACTGCTCTATCCATTTCTTTATTTGCTCCAGATTGTCCCCGGTAATTCCGGTTGTTCCCACAACCGGCGCAACGCGGTGCTGCAGAGCCGCATGGATATTATCCATTACTGTCAGCGGTGAAGTGAAATCGATCATCACGGCAGCGCCGCTTTCCTTTAAGAGCCGCTCCAGGTCGGAGGTTATTTTAATGCCCAGGGGGCTTATTCCAGCCACGGTGCCCGCATCCTCGCCTTGATTTAGCAGGTCGGCAACGCCAACCAGGTCTAGATCTTCGCTGCCGTAAATAGCCTTGACAATACTTCGTCCCATTTTGCCGGCTCCACCGTTCACAATTACCCTGATCTTTTCCACCTGCCTACCCTCCTGTTGATGATTTTGGATTAGCAAAAATAGCAGTGTTTCCCAGAAATATATTGCAGTGGAAACGGAAATGTTATACGATTAATCTAATAGGCGGAGAGATTGGTTACTATTGTAGCATAGCCTTTTAGCCTGGCACAAGGGCGCGCTTAAAAGTTGGGATGGGCTGCTAAGCATAAAAAATTACAAGTACCTTAAAATAACATCAGGCTAATCGATTAAGGCTACTATAATAGTGAGGAGGATTCAATTTTTATGCTCAGAGTAGGGATCAATGGCTTCGGCCGGATTGGCCGTCTGACCTTGCGCGCCTCCCTGAAAGATGGGAAATTTCAGGTGGTGGCGATTAACGACCTGGTAGACAGCACGACCTTGGCCCATCTGCTAAAATATGATTCCATCTACGGCGAGTTACAGGACGACGTTAAAGCTGAAGAGAACGGTTTGCTGGTAAACGGCAATCTGATCCGTGTTTATGCGGAGCGGGATCCGGCGCAGATCCCGTGGAGGGAGAATGGGGTTGACCTGGTCATTGAAGCAACGGGCCGTTTTCGGAAACGGGATACCGCTTCCGCCCATCTGGAAGCAGGCGCGAGCCGGGTAATCATTACCGCGCCGGGGGAGGTCGATGCGGTAATCGTGCTCGGGGTCAACGAAAAGATTTACAACCCGGCTGAGCATTTCCTGCTCTCAAACGCCTCCTGTACCACCAATGCTCTCGCTCAGTTGGTGAAGGTGCTCCACGAGAACTTCGGTGTTCGTAAAGGCTTAATGAATACAACGCATTCTTATACCAATGATCAGCAGTTGCTGGATCTGCCCCATCCGGATCTGCGACGCGCCCGTGCAGCAGCTCTGTCAATGATTCCCACCTCCACCGGGGCTGCAAAAACCGTGGGCGAGGTTATTCCCGAGTTAAAGGGTAAAATTGACGGTTTCGCCGTGCGTGTCCCGACCGCCACCGTTTCACTGGTTGACTTTGTGGCCGAGCTGGAGAAAAGCACTAGCCCGGCGGCGGTGAATGAAGCTTTCAAAGAAGCGGCTCAGGGATCCCGCTACCTCGCTTTTAGCGATAAACCCCTTGTTTCGGCCGATTATAGCGGCAATCCCTTCTCTGCAACCGTGGATGGACTTTCCACCATGGTGGTCGGCGGCAACCTGGTTCGCGTCCTGGGCTGGTATGACAATGAATGGGCTTACTCTTGCCGGGTGGTTGATCTGACGAATCTGGTTGCAGAGATGGGTTAGCTTTTGTGGGTAAAGTAAGCCATTATAATTATTAGTGCATGGGAGGATGGAATTGATGATTGGAAACCCGGAGAAGGAGCTAGAAAGATGATCGATTTAAGCAAGCAGAGCGGCCTGCCGGTCAAGTGGGATTCGGATGAAAAGAGGCTTTTATTTGGCGAGGGGATGGAAAATGTAAATGACCAGCCCGCCATTCGCCGCTGGCAGGATATGATCGACGTCCTTTATAACCCCGATGCTTCGGGCCAGGATGAATTGTACTATATGTACCGCGGGGTCTCGTACGGCAAAGACGAAGCCCTCATTGAGAGAAAGGGATTGCGCTATGACATTACTGTCATCTGCCCGGGCACCTTGGACCGGGAGTATATTAAAACAGCGGGACACTATCATCCGGAAAAACCGGGCACCGGCTTAACTTACCCTGAAGTATACGAGGTCCTGCACGGCCGGGCCCATTACTTGCTGCAGCGGTTACATCCGGAAGAAGCCGATCGTTTGGAAACGGTGCTCCTGATCGCGGCCAAGCCCGGTGACAAGGTCTTGATTCCACCCGGTTTCGGCCACATCACGATCAACCCCGGTACCGAGTATCTGATCATGAGCAACTGGGTAGCCCGCGATTTTTCATCCGTTTACGAGCCGATCCGGCAGATGGCCGGCGGGGGCTACTTTGAACTGCAAACCGAAGAGGGACCTGAATTTGTAGTCAACAAGCACTACCGGTCCGTGCCTCCTTTGCAGCGCTGTCCGGTCATCCAGGTGCCTCAACTTAACCTTATCACCGGACTGCCCTTGTACCGCGTTTTTATTGATAACAATAGCGCCTTTGACTTTTTAACTTCCCCTGAAGAATACAAAGAGTTATTTGAAAACTACCTGAAAGAACTCACCGGAGCATAAGCGGCCAATGGAATTACCGGGAAACCGCGCCAACCGCGGTTTCTTTTTTTATGCAATTTGTCTATGTTATAATTATGGTGGCGATAAAGATCACGGAGGAGGCTTTTGATATGAGTGTCCAGCGTACTTTTGAAGAGATTAACGAGAAAATCAAAAGCGGCCGGGTTGTTGTTATGACTGCGGAAGAGGTGCTTGACCTGGTCGAGCAAAAAGGGATCACCGGCGCAGCGGCGGCAGTGGACGTGGTGACCACTGGAACTTTCGGCCCTATGTGCTCCTCCGGAGTTTTTTTAAATTTTGGACATTCCAAACCCAGGATCAAGATGAACGAAGTCTATTTAAACGGTGTGCCGGCCTATGCCGGCGTAGCCGCAGTTGATGCCTATCTCGGCGCGACCGCCTTGCCTGCCGCGGATCCGGCCAATCGTAATTATCCCGGTGAGTTCACCTATGGTGGAGGCCATGTCATCGAAGATCTGGTGGCGGGGAAAGAGATTGAACTCGAAGCTTTCGCTTACGGAACAGACTGTTACCCGCTCAAGAAGATTAAAACCGTTTTCCGCTTATCGGAAATTAACGAGGCCACCCTGTTCAATCCCCGCAATGCTTATCAAAACTATAATGTGGCCGTTAACCTGAGTGATAAAACCATTTACACCTATATGGGGGTGCTAAAGCCTCATCTCGGAAACGCCAATTATAGCAGTGCCGGCCAGTTAAGCCCGCTGTTCAACGACCCCCTGCTGAAAACAATCGGCATCGGCACCCGCATCTTCCTGGGCGGGGGAATCGGCTATGTGGCCTGGCACGGCACCCAGCATAACCCGTGCGTGGAACGGGCGGCCAACGGTACACCCCTTTATCCCGCCGGCACCCTGGCCGTAATCGGTGATCTCAAGCAGATGAAGCCCTGCTGGCTGCGCGGTCTCAGCTTTCTCGGCTACGGTGCCACCCTGCAGGTAGGGCTCGGCATACCGATTCCCATTCTTAATGAAGAGATCATGGAATACTGTGCGGTCAAGGACGAAGATATTTTTGCTCCCGTGGTTGATTACAGCCATGCTTACCCGAACCGGGAAGGAGGCAACCTGGGGCTGGTAAACTACAAGCAACTCAGAAGTGGAGAAATTTCAATCAATGGCACCAGGGTCCCGACTGCTCCCTTGTCCAGCTATAGCGGCGCCCGGGAGATTGCCTTGACCCTGAAAGAATGGATTATAAGCGGAAAATTCCTGCTGGCAAGGCCGGCGGCGCCGCTGCCTTCAATTGAGGCAGGTATTAGCCTGAAATCTTTACCCCAGCGCGGTTCCGAGTAAGGAGGGAGATTACCAATGATTAAGCAGAAACTGGTCCTTCGTTTTCCGCCGGCCCTGGTTGAACAGCCGGTGATCTATCACCTGGTCAAAGATTATGACCTGATGGTTAACATTTTGCGTGCCGATATCAACCCGAAAAAGGAAGGGCGCTTGATGCTCGAATTGAGCGGCAGTGAAGCAAACTTCCGGCAGGCACTGGACTGGCTGCAGGAGCAGGGGCTGCGGGTCATGAACCTGAAACAGCAAATCACCTGGGTGGAAGAGCGGTGTACCCATTGCGGAGCCTGTTCGGTAATCTGTCCATCGGGAGCGCTGGCCCTGACTCGCCCGGAGATGAAGGTCTCTTTTGACGCTTCGAAATGCGTGATCTGTGAACTCTGCTTGCGCGCCTGTCCCGCCCGGGCGATGGAAACTCTCCTGGATGAAGTAAAGTGAGCACCGGGCGTTTTTATCGCTTCTTGTCCGGCGGAAAGCGATTTCAGACTTTTACGGTCCAGATCAAGGAAACCGATCTCTGGATTGCCGTTTCCAGGCGGCATTATAAGCCGGATCTGCCCGCCGCAGTGGAGCAGCTCGTCTGGAGGCAGCGCCGCCTGCTGGAGGTTTTTTGGGCTCAAAATCCGGATTTTGCGGCATCGCTTGAACCGGTGCTGCTGCATGAGGGGCCTGTCCCTGCCATCGCCATGGAGATGGTGCGGGCTGGCAACCGGGCCGGGGTCGGTCCGATGGCTGCCGTAGCGGGAGCATTCGCAGAGATTGTCGGATTATTTCTGAAAAACTATGCCGCCGAAGTTATTGTAGAAAACGGCGGCGATTTGTTTGTTAATACTGTCGAACCGGTAAAGATCGGGATTTATGCCGGAAAATCTCCCTTGAGCGGAAAAATAGCGATTTCTGTCGCACCCGAACAAACCCCCCTCGGCATCTGTACCTCCTCCGGAACGGTCGGCCATTCGTATAGCCGCGGCTGCGCCGACGCCGCCCTGGCCATATCACCCTCCTCTCCCCTGGCGGATGCGGCGGCAACGGCCCTGGGCAACCTGGTTCGCAGCCCGGAAGACCTGGAAAGGGCGCTCGCCTATGCCCGCGACCTTGAGGGAGTTACCGGAGCACTCATAATCTGCGGGGAACGGCTGGCGGCATGGGGCGCGATCCAACTCTGTCCCATCTAGCCAAAAAGCAGCCGTTGCCGACTGAACCGGCCGGTAACAACCGGCAGATGACACCCCACAGGCCGATAAGAACCGGCGAAAACCACTTGCAGATAAATTGATCATGAGTTATAATTTTTTTTGATGCCGGCATAGCTCAATTGGTAGAGCAGCTGAATCGTAATCAGCATGTTGGGGGTTCGAGTCCTCTTGCCGGCTCCAGGAGAAAAAGGTGAACACAGAGAGCTAAAGTGCTCACCTTTTTTTCTTTTTAAAAGCCAGTATATTTTGATATGTTTCCCCGCACTCGGGACAAGGTCCCTGAAAACAAACCGTATGACCGCATTTGGGGCAGGGCAGAGGTTCAATTGGAATTTTGCGGATGGCAATAATCCCTTCTTCTAAATCCGCCTCCGGCGGTTTGGGATTGAGACGCTCTGGAACGGCGGCTTGAGGAGCCGGCTCCTCTTTTCGATCAACTTGCGCAAGAGGCGGCCGCTGCTCCGGCCGGGAATGCCTGGTTTTCTGCAGCTTCTCTTTAACCGGGGGAGCTGTTCTGCAGGTATCGAGAAAAAGCCCCAAATCTTTTTTTTCAATGCGCCACGCTTTGCCCACTTTGTAAGCGCTCAACTGGCCGTTCCTGATATATTTGCGTATCGTATGCTCTGTTGTCTTCAATATCCCGGCAACCTCTTCCACAGTATAAAACTCCATGACCCCCACCACCTTATCATGTTCCCTAAATATAACAATACCTAAGCTATCCGGATTATAGCATGTCTTGGCAATAATTAATAGTGTTTATATGACTTTTTGTATAAATGCATATCGCACGTTAAATATTTCCTTTAGTTGTTTTAATATTTCAATCGGTCTGCTGGAGGTAGCGCAAGTTAAGCTTGAGCAGAACATAAAAAATGCAGCCGTGTAAACAACAAGCCTAAATGATCGGGAATCCTCATTGAGTATATTCTTGTCAAAATTGCTCAAAATAAAGCATAAATCCATCTTTAAGGGAGGATATCAAATCATGCCTGATGTTTTGGTCAACCTTGCTGAGACCAGGGAAAATCTGCTGCGGGAATATGCCATTTCCAAGGGGGCAGAGCGGGCGATTGTTCTGTCGAAGATCCTGGAAATCGAAGCGGAGATCGAAGAGGAGAAAAATAGGCGCCTCCTTTCACGGCAGTAGCAATCACCAAAAGGGCTATTGTTTTCAGAAATTTTTGTCGCCATGGGCGGGCTGATCGGTCCGCCCATCTGCATTTGCCTGCCAGGTAATGTTGTAGTATTATCTCTAGAGAAACATTTGCGACAATTCACATTTACTTCAGCTCTCAGTGACAAGAGCTAAAAAGAATTAGCTCTTTTTAAGGCAGAAAATACAATTGGGAGGGAGAGCGATATGAGCAGACGGATAGCCATAGCCGGCAAAGGGGGAACGGGGAAAACCACTCTTGCCGCCCTGTTGATCCGCTATTTGATTGATCAGCAACCGGGCCGGCCCATTCTCGCCGTCGATGCCGACCCCAATGCCAACCTGAATGAAGCTTTAGGTCTGGAGGTAACCAGTACGATCGGGACGATCCTGGAAGATACAAAGAAGCCCGGTGCCATCCCCGCAGGGATGACCAAGGATCTTTTTATCGAATACCGCCTCAGCATGGCCCTGGTGGAAACCAGGGATTTTGACCTTGTCACGATGGGCAACCCGCAGGGACCGGGCTGTTATTGTTACCCCAATGACTTGTTGAAGCGCTACCTGGAGAGGCTGAGCAGCAATTATGATTATCTGGTGATCGATAACGAGGCCGGCCTGGAGCATCTCAGCCGGCGCCTGCTGCCGCAGATAGATTTGCTTCTCGTTACCAGTGACGCCACCGCGCGGGGGATCCGTTCCGCAGCCCGGGTCAAGCAAATTGTGGCCGGTGTTAAGATCGAAGCACAGCAGATGGGATTGATTGTCACGCAAGGCCGTGATGGCGAGGTGGGGCAGTTATCCGCCGAAATCGAGCGCAGCGGGCTGAGCCTGCTCGGTGAAATACCGTATGACCCCATGGTGGCTGAATATGACCTCCAGGGCAAGCCGCTGCTGAGCCTGCCTCCGGACAGTGAATCGGTCCGGGCATCGATCAGACTATTTGAAAAGCTGCCCCTTTAACCATTTTAAAGGAGAGTGCCTCCCATGTTGTTCAAAGACCGCCGTCAGGCCGGAGAACTGCTGGCGCAAAAACTGCAAATTTATCGGGGCAGGTCGCCCTTAATCCTGGCTGTGCCACGGGGCGGAGTGGTTGTGGCTGAACCGATCCTTGATCAGCTTGGCGGGAAGTTGGATCTGCTGATCACCCGCAAAATCGGCGCTCCATGGCAGCCGGAACTGGCAATCGGCGCGGTAGCCGGGGACGGTTTGATCATGCTTAATGAGCGGCTGGTTGAGCAGATGGGCGTCCCCAAGCGCTATATCGATCAGGCGGCTGCAGAGGAGCAGCGCGAGATCCGGCGCCGCCTGGAGCGTTACCGCGGGAAGCGGCCTCTGCCTGAAGTGGACGGCTCCCTGGTGATTCTGGTCGACGATGGTGTCGCTACCGGCTTTACCCTCCTGGCGGCCTTAAAGGCGCTGCGGCAGCAGCGGCCGCGGGAACTGGTCCTGGCTGTGCCGGTAGGGCCGCCGGATACTTTCGACAGGCTGCATCCCGAAGTGGATGCCCTCTTCTACCTCGAAGCGCCCCCCGATTTCGCTGCAGTCGGCCAGTTTTATGCCAATTTCGACCAGGTCGATGACAGCACCGTCATCTCCATTCTCAGCCGTGCCTGGGCAAGAGAAGAGGGTTAAACGGCAAGGTTGCCGCAGCCGGGATTGCCTGGTGCATCGCCAGGAAACATGAACGGCCGCTGCAGGCATGTCTGAATTTATATTTGTTGACTTTTTAGTGCGGCCAGTGTATTCTAAAGCACAGACAACCTCATAGTGCTCTTATCAAGAGTGGAGGAGGGACGGCCCCTATGAATCCCGGCAACCGGACTGGAATATGGTTACGGTGCCAATTGCCGCAGGGTGCTTATCTGGCCCTGGGAGATGAGAGGTGCTTTTAACCTCTTGCAAAGAGGTTTTTATTTTTTCAAGTATAGGGAGGAATATCGTTGAGCAACACCTACTTATTTACATCCGAATCGGTTACCGAAGGTCATCCCGACAAGCTGGCCGACCAGATTTCCGATGCCATCCTGGACAGTATCCTCATCCATGATCCGCAAGCCAGGGTCGCGGCCGAGACCATGGTCACCACCGGTCTGGTCTTTGTGTGCGGGGAGATCTCCACGGAGTGCTATGTGGACATCCCCTCTGTGGTCCGGCAAAAGGTGAAAGAGATCGGTTATACGCGAGCCAAGTTCGGTTTTGACGGCGACACCTGCGCCGTGATCAGTTCCATAGACGAACAGTCGCCGGATATCGCCCTCGGAGTAAACGAAGCCCTGGAAAAAAAGCGAAGCACTTCTGCAGACCGTTACGACCTCATCGGTGCCGGCGACCAGGGTATGATGTTCGGCTTTGCCTGCGATGAAACGACTGAGCTGATGCCGATGCCGATTTCGCTGGCCCATAAGCTGGCGCGGCGGCTCGCCGCGGTGCGGCAGAGCGGCCTGCTGCCCTACCTGCGCCCGGACGGCAAAACCCAGGTGACCGTGGCCTACCGGGATGGGAAGCCGCTCCATGTGGACACCGTGGTTGTCTCGGCACAGCATAGCGATGAAGTTTCCCTGGATCAGATTGAGGCGGATATTACCGCCCATGTGGTCAGAGAGAGCATCCCGCCGGAGCTGCTGGTTGAATCGACGCGGATCCTGATCAACCCCACCGGCCGCTTTGTGATCGGCGGCCCGCACGGTGATTCCGGTTTAACCGGCCGCAAGCTCATGGTTGATACTTACGGCGGTTATGTCCCCCACGGCGGCGGCGCCTTTTCCGGCAAAGACCCCACCAAGGTCGATCGTTCAGCCGCCTATGCCGCCCGCTACGCCGCCAAGAATGTCGTGGCTGCCGGCCTGGCCCGCAAATGCCAGCTCCAGGTTGCTTATGCCATCGGTGTAGCCCATCCGGTTTCTATGATGGTCGAAACCTTCGGCACGGAAAAGGTGCCGGTTCGCCATATTGAAGAGTTGATCCGCCGCCATTTCGATTTCCGGCCGGCGGCGATCATTGAAACCCTCGACCTGAGGCGCCCCATCTACCAGCAGGTAGCGGCTTATGGTCATTTCGGCCGTCCGGACCTGGATCTCCCCTGGGAGCGCCTGGACAAGGTGGATCTGTTAAGGGAAGCTTTGTAATTCCCGGCTCTAGCCGGGAGTGGCAAAAAAAGGTTTTTGCCGTTCCGGGGTAGAATAGCATCAAGGGGCGGCCGGGCGGACTTGCTCCGCCGGGCCGTTGCCCCGCAACGCTGCCGGCAAGCAGTGTGACCTTGGTTGGAGGGAACGGGCTTGGAGCGGTTTGAAGGAACCCTGGAAAAAATAATCTATCACAACGAAGAGAGCGCTTACATGGTAGGGCTTCTGCGCTGCCAAAACGGGGAGAGGATCACCATTGTGGGCCGCTTCCCTCCGCTCCAGGTGGGCGAGAACCTGATTGTGCGCGGGCAGTGGCAGACCCACGAACGCTACGGGCTTCAGGTTGCCGTGGAAGAGTGGGAGAGGGTGATCCCGGCTACCGCCGAGGGGCTAAAGCGCTACCTGGCTTCGGGCCTGATTAAGGGTATCGGCCCGGTTACCGCGGCGCGGATTGTCAAGTGCCTGGGATTGAAAGCCCTGGAGATCATGGAGCAGGAGCCGGAACGGCTGCAGGAAGTGGAAGGGATCGGGCCCAAGAAAGCCGCCCAAATCCTGGCCGGCTTCCGGCGATATCGCGAATTGCAAAATATCCTTGTTTTTTTGCAAGGCCACGGCATCGGTTTGAGCCAGGCGCTGCGCCTTTATCGCCATTACGGCTCTCAGGTTGTAGAAAAGATCAAGGAAAATCCCTACCGGCTGGCCGAAGAGGTCTTCGGGATCGGCTTCAAGTCTGCCGATAAGATCGCCCGGCAGATGGGTCTGGCTGAAGATGCCCCGGAGCGCGTCCGGGCGGCGATCATCTATGCCCTGAACCGGGCGGCGGAGGAGGGGCACGTCTACCTGCCCCGGCAGGATCTATTTGCCCGTCTGCAGGAGTTGCTGGCCATCGCCGACCGGCCCGAGCCGGAGTTCGCCACGGAAAACCGCCTTGAAGAGCTGGTCAAGGCCAGGCGCGTTTTTTGCGAAGACGACGCTGCCGCCGGCAACCCGGTTTACTACGCCCCCTTCTTTTATGCCGAAGAGGGGGTAGCCCGCACCCTCTCCAGCCTGCTTTCCGGTCAGAAAACGATCCCCCAGCTAATCCCGGCCTCTTTCTGGGAGAAGCAGGGCCATCTCACCGGCGAGCAGCGCCGCGTATTGGAACAGGCCCTGGAAAGCGGCGTGCTGGTGGTCACCGGCGGGCCCGGCACCGGCAAAACCACTACCATCAAAGCGCTGCTCTCCCTCTTTCAATCCTTAAAGCTCCCCGTAGCCCTGGCCGCCCCCACGGGGCGGGCTGCCAAGCGGGTCACCGAGGCCACCGGTGCGGAGGCCGTTACGATCCACCGGCTGCTCGAATACAGCTACGTAGAAGGGGAAGGCTTTCGCTTCCTGCGTAATGAGGATAACCCCATCAGCGCCCGCGTGCTCATCATCGATGAAGCCTCCATGGTCGATCTGCTTTTGATGTATCATCTCCTGAAGGCTTTGCCCGAGGGCTGCCGCCTGATCATGGTTGGGGACGTGGATCAGCTCCCGGCGGTAGGCGCGGGGAATGTGCTGAAGGATATGATCGACTCCGGCCGGATTCCCTGTGTCCGGCTGGGGCATATTTTTCGCCAGGCCCGCGAAAGCGCCATCATCGTTAACGCCCACCGCATCAACCGGGGCGAGATACCCTATTTGAACGACAGGAAGAAGGATTTTTTCTTCATCGATGAAGCGGATCCGGAGCGGGTGGCTCACCTGGTGGTGCAGTTGTGCAGCGAAAGGCTCCCCAGATACGGTTCTTTCGATCCGCTCCGGGACCTGCAGGTGATCGCTCCCATGCGGCGCACTCCGGCCGGTGTGGATAACTTGAATTTGCTGTTGCAAGCAAAACTCAATCCACCCGGCAGGCATAAACCGGAGTTGACCGTGAAGGGGATAACCTATCGCCTGGGGGACAAGGTCATGCAGATCCGCAACAATTATCAGAAGGATGTTTACAACGGCGATATCGGCCTGATCACAGCCCTGGATTTTGAAGAGAGCGAGATCACGGTTACCTTTGACGACGCTTCCATGCCGCGCCAGGTGGTTTACGATTTCCATGAACTAGATGAGCTGGTGCTGGCCTATGCCGTCTCCGTTCACAAAAGCCAGGGCAGCGAATACCCGGTGATCGTTATGCCGGTGATCACCCAGCACTATTTGCTCCTGCAGCGCAACCTGATTTATACCGGGATCACCCGGGCGAAAAAACTGGCGGTGCTTGTGGGAACCAGGAAGGCGCTCGCCATCGCCGTGCGCAGCAACCGTGCCGAAAAACGCTACAGCCGCCTCGCTGATCGCCTGCGCGGTGAGGAGGTGTGGGTGGCCGGTGGCTAGCCGCACCGGAGCGTTAAAGGCCGGGCTTTTGACCGGCCTGCCGGAAACGCTGCTCAAGCTCATTTTCCCGCCCCGCTGCCTCCTATGCCGGGCGGTGCTCGCCCCCGGAACGGAGCGCCCCTTGTGCAGCCGCTGCCGGCCGCGCTTTATACCGGGGGGAATAGTGTGCCCGCAGTGCGGCCTGGTTGCGCGCCGGGTGAAAAGCTGTTCCTGCGCGGAGGGCGCTACTCCGCTGCAAGGCCTCTTTGCCCTTTCCTGGTACGAGGGGGAGTGGCGCCAAATGCTGCTGCGCCTGAAATTCGCAGGCCGGAGGCAGTTGGCCCGCCCGCTGGGACACTGGCTCGGCCGGGAGCTGGCGGCGGAAACCGCCTGGCCGGTCGCCGCCGTTGTACCTCTGCCCATGTATCGCCAGAAGGAGGCTCTGCGGGGCTACAACCAGGCTGAGCTGATCGCCCGTGCCGCTGCCCATGAGCTGGGGCTCCCCCTGGTCCGCCTGTTAAAGAAAACAAGGCATACCGCCTCCCAGACCGGTCTTTCCCTGCAGGAACGAAAAAGAAATGTGACCGGAGCTTTTGCCGTCTGCAGGCCTCTGCCACCAGGCCGGGCGGTCCTGCTGGTCGATGACATCTATTCTACCGGGGCGACCATGGGGGAAGCGGCGCTGGCTCTGCAACGCAGCGGCCTCGTTGTTTACGGCGCGGTAGCCGCTTACAACCCGCGCCTGCACTGAAGGATTTTTTACCATATTGGGGAATAGTATTGATACTAGCACCTGTTGAAAAGGGGAGGTACAGATGAAAGTAACAGTTCGCGGAAAAAATATCGAGGTGACCCCTGCTTTAGAGGAATATGCGCAGAAAAAACTAGGCAAGCTAGCAAAATTTTTTGATAAGAACACGGAGGCCCAGGTATTTTTAAGCGTAACCCGCGAGGATCATATTGTCGAGGTTACCATTAATGTTGGCGGTTTGATTTTACGGGGCGAGGAAACCACCGAAGATATGTACGCTTCCATCGACCTGGTTGTCGAAAAACTGGAAAAACAGGTGGCCAAGTATAAAACCCGTTTGAATAAATCGCTGCGCAAGCGCGGAGTGCGGATGATCAACGAAAAGCTGCTGGTGCAGGAGAAGGATGAAGAGGATGAAGCCCGGGTGGTCAAAACGAAGCGTTTTGCCTGGAAACCGATGAGCGTTGAGGAAGCGATCCTGCAAATGAACCTCCTGGGCCATGACTTTTTTGTCTTCACCAATGCCGACACTGAAACGGTAAACGTCGTATACAGGCGCCGTGACGGCAACTACGGATTAATTGAACCCGAATTTTAAGTTCTCCAAAAAAGGAAAGCGCGCACATGGCTGAAGGTGTGAGCGTGGTTGTTTTTGAAGGTTCCGCCCCCGGCTCCCCGGTAGAGGAAATGATGGCCCGGGTCCGGCGGGCGGCCTTGCTGGACAACCTAGACAAGCTAAAAAGTGTACCCCTGGTCAAGGAGACTTACCTGATCACAAACGACCCGGTCCTGGCCGCAGAGGCACGGGCCGCCGGCGCCCTGGTGCTGCTGAACGATATTCCTCCCACCTCCTTTCATTTTGGCCGGGCGCTGCAAGAGATGCTCGCGGGCTACGGGTTAAAAAAGGTGTTTTACTTTGGCGGGGCCGGCTGTCCCCTGATCACGATCGCGGAAATCGAATCGATCTGCCGCCTGCTGCTGGAGCGGGATCGGCTGCTCTATACCAATAACACCCAGTCCGCCGATATTGTCGCTTTTACCGTCAGCGGGAATCTTGACGGCGCTGCCCTGCCGGCTGCCGATAACGGCCTGGCCTGGGCGCTGCGGGATCACTTTGGCCTGGAACAGGAGTTGATGCCCCAAACGCCGGGTCTTTTGTTCGATCTCGATACCCCTGCCGACCTGCTCGTCCTCGGCGCGAGTCCCTTTGCCGGGCCGCGCACCCGGGCAGCCCTTAATTCCTATGCGCTGGATTATACGCGCCTCGAACGGATCAAGGCCGCCTTGCGGGGCTATTATGAAGATATTCTCTTGATCGGCCGTGTCAGTGGATCGGTCATGGAGCACCTGAATTCAACCTTGAAGGTGCGGCTGCGCGTTTTTTCCGAGGAACGGGGCATGAAGGCCCTGGGCCGCATTGAAGCGGGAGAGGTCGTCTCCCTGCTCGGCTTGCTGCTGGAGCACAGCGGTGTGAGCCGCTTTTTTGCCTATTTGCCCCGTTTATGCCGCAGCGCCTTTATCGACAGCCGGGTTTTGATGGCGCATTACGGCTTTGCTCTCTCCGAACGGGAGCGTTTCCTGTCGGATCTGGGCCTCTGGGAGCAGATCGAACACCCCTGGCTGCGCGAATTTACGCGGGCGGCGTGTGACTGCGCCGTGCCGGTTCTATTAGGCGGCCATTCCCTGGTATCCGGCAGCCTCTGGCTGCTTGCCGCTGAACTGGCGGCTGGGCGGTGAAAAAAAAGTGCTAAAACTTGTTTTTTAAAAATTTCCTGTGATAAAATATGATCACGCTACGGGATTAACGATGCTCACTTAGGGGAACCGCAGGGTTCCTTTTTCGCATCTGAACGGTGTGGCGTGGAGGAGGTGCAAGGGTGGCCGGTTTTTTGCGGAATATTCTGGGGAGTGCCAATGAAAGGGAACTCCGCCGTTTAATGAAAATTGTCGAAAAGGTTAACGCCCTGGAAGCGGAAATGCAGAGGCTGGATGATGCCGATTTCCCGCGGCGCACCCATGAACTGAAAGAGAGGTTGCAAAAGGGCGCAACCCTGGACGATTTGCTGCCTGAAGCTTTTGCCCTGGTGCGGGAGGCGGCAGTGCGCACGATTAAAATGCGGCCCTTTGACGTGCAGGTGCTGGGGGCGGTGGTGCTGCACCAGGGCCGGATCGCCGAGATGAAAACCGGGGAAGGGAAAACCCTGGTGGCCACCATGCCGGCCTATCTAAACGCCCTGGAGGGCAAGGGCGTCCATATCGTGACGGTAAACGATTACCTGGCCCGGCGCGACAGCGAATGGATGGGGCCTGTCTACCGCTTCCTCGGCCTGACCGTAGGCCTGATCGTGCACGACCTGACTCCGCAACAGCGCCGCGAGTCCTATGGCGCCGATATCGTTTACGCCACCAATAATGAGCTTGGCTTCGACTATTTGCGCGATAACATGGTCCTTTACAAGGAGGAACTGGTCCAGCGGGAGCTTCACTACGCCATTATCGACGAGGTGGACAGCATCCTGATCGATGAGGCGCGGACGCCCCTGATCATCAGCAGCCAGGTTGAATCGAAAGAGGAATACAGCCGCTGGCGCGGTGAAGTGGAAAACCTGATGCGGAAGCAAAGCCGGCTGATCAATGAGCTTCTGGCCAGGGCCGAGAAAAACCTTGAGCAGGACAATCGCGAAGAGGCTGCCGAGCTGCTGCTGCTGGCCCGCCGCGGCGCACCGAAGAATAAAAAGCTATTGAAATTGATCAAAACGCCGGGGATGGAAAGGCTGGTAGAGCGCACCAAGCAGTTGCTGAACACGGAGAAAAGGCTGCATCTCCTTGACGAAGAGCTCTATTTCGTGATCGATGAAACGACGCGCATTGCCGATATCAAAGACAAGGGCTACCGGGAGCTGGAGAAGGTCAACCCCGAGCTGTCCAGGCTGCTGCGCCTGGGGCGGGAACAGGCCGATTATCCGGATGAGGATCAGGAAGAGCAGGAAGCGGGCGAACACCGCCACATTTTCGATCAACTGCTCAAGGCCTATTCCCTTTATGAGCGGGACGTGGACTATGTTGTCCAGGACGGCAAGGTTGTGATCGTGGACGAATTTACCGGCCGGCTGATGCATGGGCGGCGCTATTCCGACGGGCTGCACCAGGCCATCGAGGCGAAAGAAAGGGTGGCGGTGCAGGCCGACACCCGCACCGTTGCTTCGATCACTTTTCAGAATTACTTCCGCATGTATAAAAAAATAGCCGGCATGACCGGCACCGCGGCTACCGAAGAAGAGGAGTTCCGCAAGATTTACGGGATGGATGTGGTCGCCATCCCGACCAACAGGCCGCTGATCCGCAGCGAACTGCCGGATATGGTCTATAAAACCAGCAGTGCCAAGTTTAAGGCCGTGGTGGAAGAGATCCGCAGGCGCACCGAGACCGGGCAGCCGGTTCTGGTGGGCACCATCTCCGTGGAAAAATCGGAGATGCTGAGTAAAATGCTGAAACGCCAGGGGATCCGGCACGAGGTGCTCAATGCCGTGAACCACCACCGCGAGGCCTATATCATCGCCCAGGCCGGCCGGAAGGGCGCGGTGACCATCTCGACCAACATGGCCGGGCGCGGTACCGATATTGTTTTAGGCGGCAACCCCGAATACCTGGTTGAGGAGCAGATCAGGCGTGAATTTGGCGACGATCCGGGCAAACTAAGCCCTGAGCAGCTAAAGCAGATGGCCAGGCGCAAGCAGGAACTGCTGGAAAAGGCAATTCAAACGGCTGCCCGGGAGCGGGAAGAGGTCGTGGCCCTTGGCGGGCTGCACGTTTTGGGCACGGAAAGACATGAAAGCCGCCGCATTGACAACCAGTTGCGCGGCCGGGCTGGCCGCCAGGGTGATCCGGGCTCCTCGCAGTTTTTCGTTTCCCTGGAAGACGACCTGATCCGGCTTTTTGGCGGAGACAGCATCGCCACTTTAATGGATCGCTTCGGCATGGAAGAGGATATGCCCATTGAGCACGGCCTGATCACCAGGGCTATCGAGCGGGCGCAAAAGCGGGTGGAATCCCGCAACTTTGAGATCCGGCGCCACCTGCTGGAGTACGATGATGTGCTCAACCAGCAGCGGGCTGTCATTTATACCCAGCGGCGGCGCGTCCTGGAAGGCGACAACCTCAGACAGCCCGTTCTCGATATGGTCGAGGAGGTCATTGACCGCTTGCTGCGCGTGCATTTCGGCGACCAGGACTACCTGGAGGAAGAGATGCTGCGCGTGCTGCTGGAACAGGGAGAAGCTTCGTTCCTGCGGCGGGGAAATATCAGCGCCTCAGAGCTGGCAGACCTGGAAAGGGCTGAAGTGCGCCGCCTCTTTATGGAGGAGGCACTGGCCCATTACGAGGCCCGCGAAGCGGAGCTGGGCGAAGAGATCATGCGCGAACTGGAGCGGGTCGTGCTTTTACGCACGGTGGACCGGCACTGGATGTTTTTTATTGACGCCATGCACCAGCTCCGCCATGAGATCTACCTGCGCGCATACGGCCAAAAGGATCCGCTCGTGGAATATCGCCTGGAGAGTGCCAATATGTTTGATGATATGATCAGGCAGATCCAGGAGGATGTGGTGCGCGCTGTTTACCAGCTGAGGGTCGCCGTACCCCCGCGGCGGCGTGCCGTGATCGGCCCGGGGACCGGTTACCGCCCGCGGGTGGCTGCCATCGGCGAAGGCAGGAGCGCGCCTCCGGCGCCGCCAGCGGCCGCGCAAGGAGCGCCCCGGCCGCAGCCGGTGACCGTCGCGAAGGTGGGCCGCAATGAGCCGTGTCCCTGCGGCAGCGGCAAGAAATATAAAAAATGCTGCGGAGCCCCCAGGGCTTAAATTCATTTTGGCTGTTAAATCTATTTAGAAGGCTGGTGAGGATATGATCAAGGAATACCTGGAGAAATTCGAGCAATTTCGGAACCGCTTTGACGAAATGAGGGTTTCTCTTTGAGTATGATCGCAAGCGGAGCCAGTTGCAGAAAATAGAACAGGAATCGGCAAATCCCAGCACGTGGGAGCAGAGTTCCCGCGCCCGGGAATACCTGAAAAAAATGGGCGCACTGCGCGAACAGCTACGGCCGCTCCAGGAGCTGGAGCAGAAGATCGAAGATCTAGCTGTCCTGCTCGAATTGATGCGTGAAGATGCCGGCGGGAACGAGCTGCGGAGGGAGGTTGAAGAAGAGCTCTCCGCCATCGGCAGCCGGCTGGAACAGATGGAGATCGAAACCCTTTTCAGCGGCGAGTATGATTTTCACAACGCGATCATGTCGTTGCACCCGGGCGCAGGCGGTGTCGATTCCCAGGACTGGGCGGAAATGCTGCTGCGCATGTATAGCCGCTGGGCGGAGCGGAAAGGATTTACAGTGGAACTGGTTGATCTGCTGCCGGGTGAGGAAGCGGGGATAAAAAGCGCCACCCTGATCATCCGCGGGCACGCCGCCTACGGCTACCTGCAAGCGGAAAAAGGCGTCCACCGCATGATCCGGATCTCTCCTTTTGATACGGCGCGGCGGCGTCATACTTCATTTGCCTCGGTGGATGTCATTCCCGAAATTGAGGCGGATGAGGAAGTAGAGATCAACCCGGAAGATTTGCGGATCGACACTTACCGTTCCAGCGGGGCCGGAGGGCAGCATGTGAACAAAACTGATTCCGCCGTGCGCATTACTCACCTGCCCACAGGAATCATTGTCTGCTGCCAGAATGAGCGTTCGCAGCATAGCAACCGCCAGCAGGCCATGCATATTTTACAGGCACGCCTGGCCGAACTGAAGCGGCAGGCCCAGGCCGAGGAGTTGTCGCAACTGCGCGGCTATCAAAAAGAGATTGCCTGGGGCAGCCAGATCCGCACCTATACCTTTCAACCGTTTACCCTGGTCAAAGACCACCGCACCGGTTTGGAGGTGGGCGATATCGAAGCGGTCATGGACGGCGAGCTGGATCCGTTCATGGAAGCCTTCTTGAAGTGGCAGGCTCGCAACAGGCTCTCCGGAGGGAGTGCGGGCGGTGATGGTGAGGTTGAGTAGATGGCTTTAAAAGCAGGGGGAAAAATCGCCTGGAAAAGATATCTTGGGGAGACCCTTGCCATTGTGCTGGGTACTGTCATTTCCGCTGTGGCCGTGAACATGTTTTTGGTGCCCCATAAACTGGCCGCCGGCGGGGTGAGCGGTCTGGGAGTGATCCTCTATCACCTCTTCAAGGTTCCGGTAGGATTGACGATCCTCGCCTTCAATATTCCCCTGTTTATCGCCGCCTACTTTTTACTCGGCAGGCGAGTGGTGTTGCATAGTCTCCTCGGGACGCTCCTTTTTTCGGCGGCCATCGAATTGACCGCTCCATACCTGCGTGCCGTCACCGATGATATTCTTCTGTCCGCCGTTTACGGCGGAGTGATTATGGGCATCGGCCTTGGGCTGGTGTTCCGCTACCGCGGTTCCACGGGCGGAACTGCCCTGCTCTCGCTAATTTTGAACAAGGTCACCGGACTCAGCACCGGCCAGGCCCTCCTGGGAGGCGACCTCGTCATCATCCTGCTCGCAGTCCTGGTATTTGGCGGCGAAGCGGCCATGTATGCGGTGCTCGCCCTGGCGGTCAGCAGTTGGGTGATTGACACGGTCCAGGAAGGTCTGGGCATGGCCAAGGCAGCGCTGATCATTACCGCGCGCGGTGAAGAGATCAACGGGCGCCTGCTGCAGGAACTGGGCCGCGGGGTTACCCGCCTTGAAGGGCAGGGCGGCTATACCGGCGAGGGGCGCGAGGTGCTCCTATGCGTGGTCACCCGGCCCCAGATTGCCCAGTTGAAAAGCATTATCTTCGATCTTGATCCGAAGGCTTTTGTCATTATCGGCAACGCCACCGAGGTGCACGGCGAAGGTTTCAAAGAGATCGAAGGATGAAGAAATCTTACAAATAAATAAGGAGGAAGTAGTAGGATGGTAAATATTTATTATGATCGGGATGCCGATTTGGGATTGCTCAAGGATAAAACAGTGGCTGTGCTAGGCTACGGCAGCCAGGGGCATGCCCATGCCCAAAACCTCCATGACAGCGGTGTCAATGTGGTGGTGGGCCTCTATGAGGGCAGCAAGTGCTGGCAGCGCGTTTTGGACGATGGTCTGGCCGTGGCTACGGTACCGGAAGCTGCGGCCCGCGCCGACCTGATCGTATTCCTGGTCCCGGATATGGTTCAGCCTCAAGTCTACACCCAGATCAAGCCGCATCTCAGGCCCGGAAAAGCGCTGGTATTTGCCCATGGCTTTAATATTCTTTACGGCCAGATTAAACCGCCCGCTGACGTGGATGTGTTCATGGTCGCTCCCAAGAGCCCCGGGCACCTGCTGCGCCGCATGTACCAGGAAAACAAAGGCGTTCCCGCGCTGATTGCCGTTGAGCAGGATTACAGCGGCAAGGCCCGCGCCATGGCCCTGGCCTATGCCTGCGGGATCGGTTCGACCCGCGCCGGCGTGCTGGAAACAACCTTCCAGGAAGAAACCGAGAGCGACCTTTTCGGCGAACAGGTGATTTTGTGCGGCGGCATTACCGCGCTGATCAAAGCCTCGTATGAAACCCTGGTCGAGGCCGGCTACGAGCCCCATGTCGCCTACTTCGAATGTCTCAACGAACTGAAGCTGATTGTCGATCTCATTTACGAGGGCGGGCTGTCACTGATGCGCTACTCGGTCAGCGATACGGCCGAGTACGGCGACCTCACCCGCGGCCCGCGGATCATTAATGAGCAGGTGCGGGAAGAAATGCGGAAGATTTTAAAGGAGATCCAGACCGGGGCTTTCGCCAAGGAATGGATCCTGGAATACAAGGCTGACGCGCCGCTATTCAATGCCCTGCGGCGGCGGGAGCGAGAGCATCCCATTGAAAAAATCGGTGCAGAGCTGCGGCAGATGATGCCCTGGCTGAAAAAGAGCTAGGTTCTACCGCATAATAATAACCGTGCGAGCATAGGCCGCTCACAAGGTTGGGCGGCTGGCAAGGGGGACAGAGCTGCGCTTGCATTCTGTCCCTTTTTCTTTTCTCCTCTTTTCCGGCTCTCAAGCAATAAAAAGCATATAAGGTTCCCTTGAAGCCACTGGCATTGCCTCCAAAATCCAACACCCATAAAACAACAAAAAATTAATTTTTTATAACATTTATAGCAGGAGTAATGCTCGTCTTGTCGAATCCTGTAATAGAATTATTATATTTATGTTAAGTAAAGGGAAGTTAGAAAATGATTGAAGCCGTCCAGCTTGCGAAGCGCTACGATAAGAACCAGCCCTATGTTTTGAAAGATGTAAACTTTAAAGTTGAGCGCGGCGAATTTGTCTTCATCGTGGGCCAGAGCGGCGCCGGGAAATCGACGCTGCTTAAACTGCTGATCCGGGAGATTTTGCCGACCAGCGGCACCCTGAAAATCTTCGGCCAGGATTTACGCCTCATGCCCGAGCGGCGGGTTCCCTATTTGCGCCGCAATATCGGCATGGTTTTTCAGGATTTCAGGCTGCTTGAAGAGCGGACCGCTTATGAAAATGTGGCCTTTGCCATGCAGGTTACCGGGGCGGTGGCGCAAGAGATCGCACGCCGGGTTCCCGCTGTCCTGGAGATGGTGGGGCTGGGTGACAAGCTCGAGGCCCGCGTTTGCGACCTTTCCGGCGGTGAACAGCAGCGGATTGGGCTGGCCAGGGCCATTGTCAACCGGCCGTCCCTCATTCTTGCCGATGAACCGACAGGCAACCTCGACCCCGACACCTCAATGGAAATTATTAATTTATTGCGGAACATCAATATCCGCGGCACCACGGTGCTGGTAGCCACCCATGACCGGGAAATCGTGGATCGCATGCAAAAGCGGGTTATCCACCTGGAGCACGGGCAAATTGCCGGAGATCAAAAGAAAGGAGTGTATGCCCGTGCTTTTTAACGATTTTTGTTACGCCTGGAAAGAAGCTCTGAAAGGATTATACCGCAACCGCTGGTTGAGCCTCGCTTCGATCGGGGTGGTTGTGGTGACCCTCCTGATGCTGGGGCTGTTTATGCTGGTCAGCTTAAATATTAATTTTATCACCACTTCAGTGAAAGACCAGGTGGAGATTGTGGTCTATGTTGCCGATGATGCCACCGCCGCGGAACGCGAAGAGCTGCACGCCTTGCTGTCGAAAAATGAAGCCCTCGACGAGGTCCGCTTCGTTTCGCGCGCAGAGGCACTGCAGCGCTTAAAGGCTCAACTGGGCAACCTGCTGGAGGGCTATGACCTTGACGCGGAAAACCCGCTCCCCGATTCATATGAAATCCAGACTTCGCTACCCGAGGCGGTACCAGAGGTGGCACAGGAACTGGAAGGTTACCCTGCCGTGGAATCTGTTTATTATGGGCGGGGAGTAGTGGAAAACCTTTTCACGGTAACCAATGCCTTGCAATGGGTCGGCCTCTTCCTGATGATCGGGCTGGCCATAACGGCGGTTTTCCTGATCGCCCATACGATCCGATTGACGGTCTATCTCCGCGGCAGGGAGATCACGATCATGAAATACGTGGGGGCTACCAACTGGTTTATCCGCTGGCCGTTTGTCCTGGAAGGACTGATCCTCGGTTTTTGGGGCGCCATCCTGCCGCTGGCTGCTCTCTACTTTATTTACGGCGCCGCGGTAGACTGGGTGGTCTCCAACAACCTGCTTTTCCTGAACTTGCTGCCGGTCGAAGGGGCCATGCTCGAACTGGCCAAGTATCTCCTTCCCCTGGGGATCGGTCTCGGTATTTTAGGCAGCGCTTTTTCCATGGGTCGCTTTTTACGCGTCTAGCGCGTTTCCTTAGAGAGATGTAACTTAGAGAGATGAAAAATCATCAGGGAGGAAAATTTATGTCTAAGAAAAGGGTCTTATGGATTGTCACAGTTTGTCTGGTCTTTGTCCTGCTGGCGACAGCCGGCCTGCCCGCTTTTGCCAATCTCGACGAATATCTTAATCAAAAGCGCGAGCTGACCGAAAACCTGGAAGCGGAACGGGACAAGCTCGAGCAGCAGCTTAACCAGGCAGAAAGACTGCAGGAAGAAATCAGGCAGCTTGATCGTAAATTACAGCAGTTGCGCGAAGAGATCACCTATCTTGAAGGCGAAATAGAAAAAAAAGAGCAAGAAATCGCCGTTGCCGAACAGGAACTGGCTGCCGCCGAGGAAGCGCTCGCCAGGCAGGAAGGCCTTTTTAAGCGCCGCCTCCGCGCCATGTATACTCATCAGGGTGCGGTTACATATCTCGAAGTGCTGCTCAAATCCAGGACCTTTGCCGATTTTTTAACCCGCTTGAATAATCTCAAAACCATTGCCGTCAACGATTTAAAGCTGCTAGAAGAGATCGAAGCCGAGCGCGACCGGATCCAGGAGATGAAAGAGGACCTGGAGCGGCAAAAAGAGAGCCTTGACCAGATGCGGCGCCAGACGGTGGCCCACAAAGGGGAAGTAGAGCGGACCGTGGCCGCCCGGGAACAAAAAGAGGCGGAGCTGCAGGTAGAGATTGAACGGCGCCGTCAAGTAGTCGCCGAGATGGAGAAGGAGTCGGAGCGGCTTGACAGCATCATCCGCTCCTTAATTGGCACCGATTGGGTCGGCGGCATTGACGGGCCTTTGCATTGGCCCATAGAACCACCGTACTACATTTCTTCCGGGTTTGGGCCGCGCTCCTTTGACGGCTGGCACCCGGGCCTGGATATCGCTCCCTATAACGGCGCCCATAATTACATTCTTGCGGCCGAAGATGGCAGGGTGATCCTTTCGGGCTGGAATGCCTATGGCAACTGCATCATGATTGATCACGGGGGCGGCGTGGTTACCCTTTATGGTCATTTGCACGTCCGTTCTGTGAGTGAAGGTGATTGGGTCAGCAGGGGACAGCGGATTGGCAAGGCTGGAACCACGTATGGACCGGGCGGCTATAGCACCGGGGTACACTTGCACTTCGAGGTATATGATTACGGACGGAAGCCGACCCGCTATTATAGCAATGGGAATCCTGATTATCGCCAAAATCCGATGGAGTATTTCTAAATGTTAGTGTAAAGCACATCGACAATTGAGCTCTGGAACACCAATCGGAGCCAGGCGCAATAAACCGCTCTTCTTGAGGCGAAAAGAGCGGTTTTTTTCTCCCTAAAGCTTACTCTCCTGGTATTTTAAGCGGCCAAGCGGTATAATACTAATCAGTTACACTTTCCGTAAACGGATAGCATCTGCAACTGAAGCAGATGGTGAGCTGGTCTTTTATTTTCCCTCACGAAGAGGGCTTGCCAAGGGGGACACATTTTTCATGCACGAAGCGAAAACAGGCCAATTCAAGAAGATTCTGATTGGATTTATCATCCTTTTAATTGGCACTAATCTGATCAACTACCTTCTCTTTGGCTACAAACCGAAAGCAGTCCCTGCAGCGATGGAGCCCGGCGAGGAAGAGAGCCCCGGAGATGTGGCGCTGCTGGAAGAGTTGAGTCTGCTCAAAGAAGTTTTCGACAAGGTGACCGAAAACTATTTCGAGCCGGTGGACCGGACGGAGCTGATTCACGGTGCGATCCGGGGTGCTTTGGAAGCGCTGGAGGATCCGCAAACCAGTTTTCTGGACAGCAGTGACGTGGAAAACTTTCTGGTGAATACAACCGGCACCTTTGGCGGGATTGGCGTAAAGATCGTGAATGTTGACGATAGCGTGGTCATCTATGAGGTCATTCCCGGCACCCCCGCGGAAAGAGGCAATTTGCTTCCGGGCGACCGGATTCGTGCGGTTGACGGTACTGACCTGACCGGGCTAAGCGTGAACAAGGCGGCGAAACTGCTGCGCGGCGAGGCAGGCAGCAGCGTGGAGATCGCGATCGAGCGGCCGGGGGCGGCGGAACCGTTTACCCTGTCCTTGCAAAGAGATATGATCCAGACGGTTACCGTTACCTCCAAAATGCTTGACGATGGGCTCGGCTACATCAAGATCAGCAATTTCGACAGCCGGACTGGGAGCAGTTTTTCAGAACAGCTTTTCGCCCTGGAGGCGGCGGGCATGGAGGCGGGCTTGATTCTGGATCTGCGGGATAATCCCGGCGGGCTGGTGGACGAAGCGGTTAAGGTGGCTAAAGAACTGGTTCCCGAAGGAGAGATTGCCCGCCTTGTGGACCAGCACGGCCAGGTGAGGGACATTTTTTACTCCATTGCCCCTCGCAAACCATACCCCCTGGTTGTGCTGGTGAACGAGGATACGGCGAGCGCCGCTGAAATCGTGGCCGGCGCCCTGCAAGATCGCGATGCCGCTTTGCTGGTCGGAGCCAAAACTTACGGCAAGGCGACCGTGCAGCACCTGGTGCGCCTGTCGGGGGGGAATGCGCTGCAATTAACGGTCTTTAAATACCTGACCCCCTCCGGCCGCGACCTGCATGAACAGGGGCTGGAACCGGATTACCCCGTGCCCATCTCACCGGCCTTAAGAAAATACCGCCAGTTCATGCCCGGGAAGCTGGAACAGGGCAGCATTGGCACGGACATTCAGCTCCTGCAGGAGATTCTGAGTGAACTGGGCTACCCGGTTGAACCATCCGGCTTTTTTGACGAGTCCACTGCGGCCGCTTTGGCTTCCTTCCAGGAGGACTCCGGCCTGGCAGCCCACGGCCGTTTTGATGATTTGACCTGGGTCCAAATCCGGGAGGCGCTGGACCGGCTTGCCGAAACCGGTGATGTCCAAATGGAAAAAGCCCTGGAACTGATCGCCCAACCGGGTCAATGGGCGCATTTAGGGAGGTAAAGGGCGGCGGATGCACATTCTACTCCAGCTTGGTCAAATATTTTTCCAGACCTTTCTGATCGCCATCGTATACCCCATGTTTTGGGTTGTCTTCTTTTTGGTCTACCTGCAGTATAAGCGGATTGCCAGTATGGAGCTGCGCCTCTTTGGCCGGGTCATCAACCCCCTCAGGAAACAGCTTGCCGCCTCCTTCGGCCTTGGCTTGCTGGCAGGCCTGCTGGCGAGCTTGATTTTGTTCTTGCTCGGTTTATCCCTGGAACAGATTGGCCTCTATTATATCTGGCCGGTTGCCCTGCTCTTGCTGCTGCTGTTCAATCCACGCTATTTTTGCTTTGCCTATGCCGGCGGGATCGTGGCGCTGCTCTCTCTCTTCATTCGCTTTCTGGTTGTGCCGCTCTTTCCCGCTGCCGCCTCCCAACCGGTCATTGCCGGGCTGATTAAAATCCATATCCCGGCCCTGCTCGCCCTGATCGGACTGCTGCACTTGATGGAGGCGCTCCTGATCTATATCGGCGGGCATTGGGGTGCAAGCCCTATTTATTGTAAGAATGGGCAGGGTGAAGTAGTCGGTGCCTTCAGCCTGCAGCGGTTCTGGCCGATCCCGCTGGTTGCCCTGATGATGATGGTCGTATTGGAGACTGAAATTGCCGGGGTGAGCATGCCGGAGTGGTGGCCTTTGATTAAGTCGGGCATTCAGCCCGAGGCAGGCAAAACCCTCCAATACATGGCCGTGCCGGTGGCCGCCGGCCTCGGCTACGGCGATCTGGCCATCTCTTCAACACCGCGGGAAAAGGCTGTCACTTCAGCCAAATACCTGGGCCTTTATAGCGCTCTTTTACTCGGCCTGGCGGTGGCTGCAGCCTATTACCCCCAGCTTATTCTGCCGGGGGTTCTGCTGGCGCCGCTGGGCCATGAACTGCTGATTGCCTACGGCAATCAGCGTGAGAGAACCCGCAAACCGCTCTATCGCCAGGGAGCCAGGGGGGTAACGATCATGATGGTGCTCCCCGGTTCCGCGGCCGAAAAAAGCGGCTTGCAGGCGGGAGACAGGATCTTGCGCCTCAACGGGGCGCCGGTAAACAGTTGCCGCGAACTGGATGAAGGGCTGTCCCAGAGCTATTTCCTGGTCCTGCTGGAAGGGGAGCGTGACACGGGTCCATTTTCGATAGTCTTGAGAAAGGAGGCTCCACCGGAGTCGTCTGCCGGGTTTGCAGCTCCGCCGCTGCCGGTTGCCTCCATTTACCGCTGTGCGGAGCAGGGGATCATCGTCGCGCCCTCTCAGCATACGCCCGTTTTCGTGGAGTTTAAGCGCTCCACGATATTTAGCCGGCTGCTGCGCTGGTTCCGCCAGTAAAGGCTGACTCGTTTAGTTTTAACCGGGAAAGCATATTATCAGAGTCACCGGCCGGCGGATTCCACAGCCCGAGGAGGAACGATGTGATGCTTGCAGCAGCGTTAACCGCCTTTGTCAGTGTTTTTATCGCCGAGTTCGGGGATAAAACCCAGTTGGTTTCCCTCTCCCTCGCCTGCCGCTACCCTCCCCTGCAGGTGCTGGCCGGCGCCTTGCTCGCCCTGGCTGCGGTGCTGGGTCTGGCTGTGGGGGCGGGCGGACTGATCGCCGCGTATATCCCCGCCGCGGTGATCGCCTTTGCCTCCGGCCTCTTGTTTATCATCATGGGGCTGTTCACCCTCGTGCGCCGTGAAAAGGAAGCAGATGTGGATTGCTCGCGTGCCGGCTTTTACCAGACCCTGGGCCTGGTCTTTCTGGCCGAGCTGGGTGATAAGACCCAGATGACTGCCGTGCTCCTGACGGCAAGCTTCGGCCACCCGCTAGCGGTATTCGCCGGCGCCATGGCGGCAATGTTCCTGAACCATGCCCTCGCCGTTTTCTTGGGAAGCCGCTTTTTCTCCAGGATTAATCCGCAGCTCCTTAAGAAGGGCACCGCCTATTTGTTCATGGCAATCGGGCTGGCAATCATCATTTTTTCCATCGTAAATCCGGAATAAGCAGAGCCTGCATTGGTTAAAATTGCTAATGAGGGTTTTGCTGTTCAATTAATTATTGCTATAATTTGCTATTTACCGCAGAACATTTGTTTGGTAAAATATAAAGGATGTCTTCATTTCCCTCAAACTGAGCTAA
>JAAYGO010000153.1 GCA_012727685.1 Bacillota bacterium
GATCTGGGTGGTGGAGATATCGGAATGGCCCAGCATCTCCTGCACGGAACGCAAATCGGCCCCGTTCTCGAGCAGGTGAGTGGCAAAGGAGTGCCGCAAGGTATGGGGTGTTATTTCACCGGAAATCTTCGATTTCTGGGCGTATTTTTTTAAGATCTTCCAGAAGCCCTGCCGGGTTAGGCGGCGGCCGTGATGATTGACAAAGAGGGCTTTTTCATCCTTTTTTTTAACCAGTCGGCTGCGGCTATTCTGTATGTAATCCTGGACCACGTTAATGGCCACGGTCCCGATCGGCACAATCCGCTCCTTCATCCCCTTGCCGCGGCAGCGAAGATAACCCACTTCGGGGTTGAAATCGCTGGTGTTGAGGGCGACAAGCTCCGAGACCCTGATCCCGGAGGCGTAAAGCAGCTCCAGCATGGCTTTATCCCGCAAACCGCTTTGATCGTCGGTGCGGGGCTGGCCTAAGAGCCTGTCGACCTCTTTGGTGGTCAGGACGCGGGGCAACTTTTTTTCAAGGCGCGGAGTCTCGAGCTGTTGGGCCGGGTTTTCTTCCAGCAAATTTTCCTGGAGCAAAAAATTATAAAATGAGCGGAGCGAGGCGATATTGCGTGAGATCGTGGAAGGAGCGTGACCGGCCTCCTTGAGGTAATGCAAATAACCTGTGATGATCGCCCTGTCTGCCTTACCCGGTCCCTCAATTTTTTCTTTGCGCAAGTAGGCCAGATACTTGCGTATATCTCTCCGGTATGATTCAAGGGTGTTTTGGGCCAGTCCCTTTTCTACGGAAAGATAATGCGAAAAATCATCCAACCACGAATCCAAGAAAGTTGACCTCTTTTCCCCATAGAAAATGTTGCTATATATTCCACGGCAAACAAGGAAAATCCTTTTTTACGGAAAGCAATTTCGTTTGACTAGTAAAAACTTTCGGCGGAAGCAGCGATCACCGGAATGAGCAGCTTCACAAATACCGGTGAAATGTAGGCTTCTACCAGAATGCCTAAAAACAGGGCCAGGCCCACTAAAAAAATGGTAATAGTATAAGAACCGATCCGCTCGCGTAGCGATATCGGCCGTTTGGTCAGGCGGCTGCGGAAACGGCGCCAGGATAGTGAAAAACCGGTCACTGCCATCACGATGAAAGCCGGTATGATCAGCAGGTTATGCGGTAAAACCGAACCGGCGGCAAATAAAACACCGCGCAAAGCAGCCCGTTCGACTAAAAAACCGACCGTAAAACCGACCGAAAAGCCGCGCACAACGGTTAAAGCAGCAACAAAAGGATAACCATAGATTAGCAAACCGAAAATCCAAATTAAAAACAGGTATTGAAAATTCAGCCGCAGCGACTGGCGGAATGCGGCTCCCGGATCGATCGTTCCCGTAACACGATAATGCTCCAAGTAGGCACTGAAAAACTGGTTTAAAGCCTGGCGCTGGGTTTCATCCAGCCCGCGCACCGCCAGCGCCCCTGCCAGCACACCCAGGGCAAAAAGGGCGGCGATGATACTATATATTCCCCAATTGGTACGGAGATATTCCTTGATCTCCTGCCGGATCTCGTCCAAAATGTTGCCTCCCCCGGGGCTTGGCTTACCATTAATCTCTATGCACCGGGGAAAGGGTTTATGCTGTGATCAGATAGGCCTTCTGCAGCAGCAGCACCGTTTTGGCGTCGATGATCTCGCCGCTTTCGACCAGGCGCATCGCTTCAGCCAGAGGGAGCCGCAGCACCTCGATATGCTCCTCTCCATCAGCTGCAGCGACGGTGCTGCTTAACCCCCGGGTGATAAAAAGGTGAATCTTTTCGTTGCAAAAACCCGGGGAGGGATAAACCCAGCCTGCCTCCTGCCATCTTTCGCCGCAGAGGCCGGTCTCCTCGGCAAGCTCGCGCTTGGCGCAAGACAGCGGCTCCTCGCCCGGCTCCAGCTTTCCGGCGGGGGCCTCCAGCAGGAGCGAGCCGACCGGCTGGCGATACTGGCGCACCAGGACGGCGCAATCGTTTTCATCAAGGGCAAGCACCGCCACTGCGCCGGGATGCTCGACCACTTCGCGAAAAGCGGTTTTCCCGTCCGGCAGGCGCACCCGGTCCTGGCGGACATTGACGATATAACCTCGATACAGGTAGCTCGACGAAAGGGTTTCCTCCGTTAGCTTCTCCATGCCAGCATCTCCTTCAAAAAACTGTTTATCTAAAGGCCAGCCAGACTGATCGCCGGCTCTAGTCATTACTTTTTTTAACCTTTTCCGCAGCCGCCAGCGCCGCCGCCCCGACCGCCTGGAAAAAGAGCGGATCCTGCTTGTAACCGCGGCCCATCGTTTCCGGCGGCGCCAAACCGAAGCGGCCCATGATCTCGCCGACAGGGGGCGCCTTTTTGACCAGCAGGCGGTGCCGGCGGGTGATTCCTGCCTGCCGGAGCTGCTCCAGCAGCGGTTTTAGTTGGGAACGCCGCACCAGCGGTAAAACCAAATCTGCCGGCGATAGCGCCGCCTCCGCTAACGCCGTCAGTGTATGGTGACTGACACCGCAGTGTCTGCTCCGGGAATCGGCTCCGCTGAGCCGGGGAATGACCACCGGCACCCCGCCGAGCACATTGACCCGGTTGACATGCTCGCCGACCTCGATGGCGCTAAAGCCGTAGCGGGTCCCGGTGCCTACATGGCCCGGCCCCATGGCGATAATGATCAGGTCGGCTTTGAGGATTACCCGGCTTGCCACCAGGGCGGAGTAGACATTCACCGCCTCCAAATCGCCCCCGAAGGCATGGCCGCAGGTGACCGTGCCCGAAAGGAGCCCTTTCTCCCGCAGCTCGGCCACCGCCCGGCTGAAGTGGAGCGGCAGGGCCCCTCCGTCGGTCATCAGGTATACCAGGCGGCATGACGGCCGGTAGTGCTTAATCACCGCCGCAGCCGGCGCCAGGGTGCTGTGCAGCCCCCCGATCAGCATCGGCCTCCCTTCCAGCGAGCGAAAAGCGGCCAACTGCTCCTGGTTTCCGGCCGCCTCTTCTTCGCAGGCGAGCACCCTGATCTGCCAGGGGGTATAGCGCAGCTTCATGATATGGCCGCTCCTCCCAAATGGCGGCAGCGGGCGGCTAAAATTGTGGCAGACAAAATCAAAACCCCCGGTGCCCAACCCGAGATGGAGGGCCGTATTATTCAATAAAACCCGATCGCCGGGGTAAGCGGGACCGGTTAAATCGATGTAGTTGACGGCTTTTACACGCTCGCCTTCGCTGATCACCGCAAGCTCGCTGCAAAGCCCCCGCTGCGAGATTATCTCCTGGACCGTGCCGGTTCTTCTGCGGATAATGTTCCCTTTGCCTTCCTTTCCATATTTTTCGCCGTGGAGCTCCGATTTCCTGTTTTACCGTTGCCTTCTTCACTATTTCCCGACCGGCTCTCCCATGCAGCAACCGTGCCAACCGGCGCCCCGGGCATCTTTTCC
>JAAYGO010000087.1 GCA_012727685.1 Bacillota bacterium
ACTGACCGATGCTTGCTCTACTTCATTTTTTAATAACTGGCTATCAATTCCACCATGCGATTATAAACTTCGCGCGCTGGCTTTCCTGAAGCCTCATGCCGTTGAATAACCTCTTCGTGCAAGTCCTTGCATGCTTCAACCCAGACTTGGACCTCATCATCAGTCAGCTTTGTAATGTTGTGTCCATGTTCCTTCTCCGCCACATGTAAAACATATGCACCTTGGTCTATTTGATCTTGAATAAGCGCTTTTTGCAATTTCGGTGCTTCTTCGTCAAAGATAGCTTGCAAATCAGGGGGCAGGCTGTTGTAGAAATCCGGATTCATAACAAGAGCATAAAGCTCCATCGCAAGTCCACTATCACCCAATAGAGTATAGTTTTCCATGAGCGGGATCAGATTAAAAGCACTTAAAACGTTTAATCCAATAATTATACCATCAACCATTCCTCTTTCAGTGGAAGTATACCAGTCACCAGGTCCAATGGTGACGGGAGTGCCGCCAAGTTGATTAATGATATCACTATAAAAACCAGATGCGATAAACCGCAGCCCTCGCATATCATCCGGTGTTTTCACCAGCTTTTTGGTGGTATAAATATGTGACGGACCACCTCTCCAGAAGGTGTATAGCTTCATGCCGAGCGAGCTATACTCTTCTTGCAATACTTCAAACTCTTCCAGCAACTGACCATAGATCTCTGTTCCGGCTTCTAAAGAAGGCCATGCAAGCCCTGGGAGGTAAGTTAATTCTAAGGTCATATTGCCTGGAATATTTGTAATCGCCAACCACGAAATGTCCGCTACTCCAGAAGCAACTCCTTTGGGGATATCGGTGGGATCAGAAATCAAGGAATTTGACCAATAAAAAGTAAATTTTACCCGGCCATTACTTCTTTCTTCAATAGTTTTTGCCCACTCTTTAATGAATTGGTTGGTCGGGGCAACTTCCGGAGTGGTGTTATTAAACTTAACCTCATAAATCTTCTCATCAGCAACAGCCCCCGGCTCATCGCTACCGTTGGTTGTATCATCCTTGGCTGCTTCGTCCTTAGAACACCCTATAGTTCCAACAATAAGCAAAAAGAGAAGAGCTAAAATTAAAAAACTACAAACACGCTTATTTCCCATAATTATCCCCCCTAATTTTATTATTCAAATAATATTATAATAAGTATATAAATCAAACTGAAACAACAATTGCCAATGACCTGATAAGGCATACTTATGATTACCACTTGACAAAATACATGCTATAATTATTAAAAGATCAAATCGTTAGATTATTGTAAATAGATTCGAAGATGGATAATTCAACTAAATTTACTAGGAGGTGAGTGTGTATTTCATGGATTTCCAGCAACTTGTCTACTTTATTCATTCTGCTGAACTGCGCAGCTTCACAAAGGCTGCAGAAAGACTGTTTGTTTCTCAAACAGCGATCAGCCAGCAGATATTTGCACTGGAGTGCAGTTTAAAGGTAAAACTGTTTAATAGAACCAAGCGTGGCGTAGAATTGACCAGCGCAGGCAAAATACTATATCAAGAAGCAAAGAAAATAGTGGAACTGAATTACAAAGCTGAAGAGAAAATGAAACAGGTTGCACTCGGCTATCAAGGCTTTATAAATATAGGTAAATCTTTTTATGACATCCCATTTTTGCCTGAGCTATTGCGCACTTTTAAAAAAAAGCATCCCCGCATTCATATAAATTTAAATCGGGACAATTTACATAAACTCAATCAAGATCTGGAAAATGGACTGATTGATATTGCCTTCACTTCTCGCGTTGGAATTGAAGAGATTGAGGGCGTTGCTTGGAGAATAATTAAAAAAATCCCTATATATGCCATTTTATATAAGGGGCATCCATTGGCAAACAGAAAAAGCATTTTCCGCTCCGAATTGGCAAATGAATGTATTATTGCCATTGATAGAGAAGAATCCACGACAGGTTACGATGAAATGATTGCACATTGCTTAAAAAGCGGTTTTTCGCCCAATATTTGCTATGAATCCAAGTATCTAGAAGTTGTCCTGTTATTGATTGAAGCCGGGTTTGGAGTAGCCCTTTTGCCAGGAGGCTTTGAAAAGTACGGCGGGAAGAATCTTAAGTTTGTTCCCTTAGAAAACGACTACTATGTCGAATTGGTCGCCGCTTGGATGACAGATAATAGCAATCCTGCCTTAGAGTTATTTCTCGATGATTTGTCGGCATATATCTCGGTTTACAAAAAAACAAATAGGAAGCCTTAAAGCGGAACCACTTGAAAATTATTAAAAAGGTAATCCAGCAACCTTTTCTCCTTGAGACCTGATTCTTTCTTACCGTTTGATTCCCTTCAACTATACCGGAGAAGGCTTTTTCGTGGCCAAAAAGAGTACATAAATCGATTCCCTCCCTCGCCATAAAGCCAGCTTTACTTAAATTTGGTCAACTGTCGCCAACTCCTTGCATCAGGGACATCATGGGTTGCTGTCTCTTGACCCTGGTCTGGAGCGGGCTCCTTATTGCCCTGGGCTTCTGGTTCCTCGATTAAGCGACATCTTGGCTAAAAGGCGCAGGAACCGCCCTGTGCGGTGAAACAGTTCTGCGCTGCCAACGGCAGCCGTTCCGGCCCCCATTGACGGGTTTACAGGGGGTAAACCCCAAAGGATTTTCATGCGGACTGGAGATCCTTCGCTTCGCTCAGGATACATTAAACACTTTAAAAATTCTTTTTGCTGTCCAGGAGTATCGTCACCGGTCCTTCGTTAACCAGCGGGATCTGCATCACCGCCTGGAAGCGTCCGGTGGCCACCGGCACCTCCTGCTCGCGCAACAGTGTGCAGAAGCGCTCGTATAGCTGCTCCGCCTGCTCCGGAGGGGCGGCGGCGCTAAAACCGGGGCGGCGTCCTTTCCGGCAATCGCCGTAAAGAGTAAACTGCGAGACCACCAGTATCGCCCCCCCCGCTTCCTTCACCGATAGGTTCATTAAGCCGGCTTCATCTTCGAATATGCGCAGCCCGGCGATCTTCTCCGCCAGGTAGCGGCAGTCGGCTTCGCCATCTTCCCGGCCCACACCTAAAAAAACTAGCAGGCCGGCACCGATCTCCCCTACTGTTTCTCCGCTCACCAGGACGCTCGCCCGGCTGACTCTCTGCACAACCGCTCGCATCAAATCACCCCTGCGAAAAAGCTATTTCTATTTCCATGGTCACATGTCCCCCCTGCCCCGCCAAACGGGGCACCATCAGGGGATATAAACACTCATATTTTTGGCCACTGAGAGCTGGAGCGACTGTGAACCAGTAAATCTAAGGTCAGGAACCAGACCTGCGAGGTAGATCTGTTCCCATCGGAGGCAGGCGAACCAAGACCTGGGGCTCCTAGAGGTTGGTGAACCGTCGCACTTCTAACGAGTGAACCTTAAGCGACAGCCTCAGTGACAAGAGCAGTAATAAGTTTGTTTTTCCGGCTTCCGACTTCTGACCTCCGACTTCCAATTATGTGCTACCGCTGTAGCGGCGCACCGTATACACATCCCTGACCTTTTTCACCTTGTTCATCACCTGCTCCAGGTGCACCCGGTCACGCACATCCACGGTCAAGTGAATGATCGCCGTCTTGTCTTTCGCCGTTCGCCCGTTTACAGCGGTGATATTCACCTTGCTTTCCGCCACCGCGTTCATTACATCGGCAAGCAGGCCTTTCCGATCGTGAGCGGTGACCTCGATA
>JAAYGO010000030.1 GCA_012727685.1 Bacillota bacterium
ACTAAAGATTAATCATGGTACTGTAGGCTGCTGTTTAATTAAAATTTAGCTTTTATGCGCCCTATGTTATGGGTTAATTAATAACGGCACAGCTGATTTTAGCTTTAATAATCACACAGGCTGCTAGGCAAAAACGACAAGCAGCAGACGGTGATTTTGATCGCTCCCGGCCACGACGCTGAGCAGTGGGATGGTAATGAGTTTATAAAACCATGCAAATGCGAAATAACCGCCATGGACGGCAAGCTTCCCGTCAAAGCCGTGTTCGAGGTGAACGTGTGCTTCGAGGGCATCGGGACGGCGTTTTTAAACACGCCCCACTACAGCAGCCCGCAGGAGATTCTCATCCCCTGCGACGCCAACGAACGCATACGCGAAGACAAGGCCTTCGCACTGCCGCTGACGGTGATGGTTTGGAACCCGGACACACGGACGCTGGAGCCTGACACCGCTGCAATCAAAGCACTTTCGATGGAAGTGACACTTATGCAGACATCCACAATGAAGCCGGGATCGGATGCCTTCAAAAAGTTACAAACCATGGTGGAGGAAGCCAAAATTGCGCTTTGTGAAACCGCAAACACTGTGGAAATCGATCCAAAGCTTTCTCCGGAAATTTTCGGGCTGCGTGCCACCGGTAAAACGGCCAAAGCGGATATCGAATTGATGCTCACCTTTAAATGTGAACTCCCGCAAATCGCGGATCTCACCTTAAAAGCAAAAACGTCCAACAGCATGGACTACAAAGCCATGATTCGCTGGCTTATTGAATATCCTGCGGGGAGTTACGCGTCGCAGTTCATAGCGCTGGGCGATGTGAACACTTATTACAAAGCCCTGGACCATCTTGACGGGGTGTACCAATATGACAAAACGCCGAATTTGGCAAAAGGCTTCCGACATCGCAGCAATGAAAACTATTATGAGCACGGCAAGGGCGATATTACGCGCGATACGTTTATCGCGCTGCATGTGCTTCCCACCGGGATTGGAGATCTTGAGGGCATTATATTGTTGTACCATGAGCTCACCCATACGCTGGAAGATATCCTGCTGGACGAGCGCGACGGCACCCCGGCTACCGGCTGTGAACGCAACGCCGAACTCCTTAAAGAGCTGGCCCGCGCTCTCCATAATCTCTGCGACGCCGAAAAAGACGGCGCTGATACGATTGGACATATCAGGAAAGCGATAGAATGCCTGTCGGTGGGAGTTAATCACCAGGAAGTGTGACCATGGCTTTTTGAGACCATGTCCACCACCCTTCCCAAGTTCGGCGCTAAATATACCACGCTACCCAAAGAGCTGTTTTATCACTATGCTACCGACTATACCGGTCCAAACGCCGAAGCTGTCAAAAAGGCCGTGCGCCGCACCTTTTGCCCGGCAAGCCTGGGTTACTATGATATCGTGGACGGCCTGTTTGCAGGAGGAAAGATGGGTTTCAGCTGGTACTATGGCAACCTGAGCCGGGTGGACATAGAATGCAAGGGCTTTACCTTTGACCGAGAAGGCCGTGTATTTGAATGGGTGCCCGATAAGGAGAAACTGATATTAAAAGTGTCGCTGACGGTGCAGAAGGACGGCATGCCGCACAAGGAACATGTTAACGTGACATTAGAAAGCAATTCTCCTTATTTGTTCAACGAAACGCAATATGTGAATATAAGCGGGTTTAGCGCTGAATGGGAGCTTGGCGTGCCGCCCGGCAAAAAGTTTTACGACCCGCCGAAAGAATCGCCATTTTACATGGCGCGGAAACAGACCAGCAGATTAAAAATGAAATCCTGAAACGGATGTGCTTAGAAAATTCATAGTGACTCAGCGATACGGAGAAGCATGGTTATGGCCCGTTTATAGATTAATGATTAAAAAGGAGTGAACGCAATGAGTCTGGGCAGTTTATGCAAAAAGAATAAATTGTCGGTAATGATCTTACTTTTTATGGTTATTGTCCTTCTGGCCGGCTGTGGTATAGACACGGCTAAACGGGATGCTTGGGTAGCAAGACAATACGAAGATAAGTATGGCGGGTCAGCCGAGGTTGAAAGGCGTATAGAATATAACAAAAAGATGAGCGAAAGCCACCGAATGATGGCGGCAATGATTCTTAAGAATGCGGGAATGGACCCCGATCTTGACTCGTATAAGGAGGTTTATCTCTATGTAGTAAAAAGCGGCGGTGAAGAACATGCGGTAGTTTTTGTCAACGGCGAATTAATAATACCCTAGTCGCCAACCTTCACGTCAGAGAGTGTGATAAAAATACCGAGGACAATCGTGAAGGAAGTCCGCCAGGATGTGTCAACGGAAAGGGGGATGACGATGGAAAAGGCACCGGGGAAAATCCAGTGGCGGATCAGCATTCCGATTTTTAAGAACACGGTTATTTTGAAGCAGTTGGGGATTACCATCGGCATCCCCTTCGGCCTTGTCTCGCTGGTCATCGGGGTTGCGTCGGGCAAAAGCGTCTATGCGCTCTACGGGCTGGGGCTTATCGCCGCACTGCTGTTTCTCACCTGGCTCTTTATCATGGCGGTCTATCGTGGAAAGTATGAGGCCGAGTTCGTACTGGACGGGAAATGCATCCTCTGCCGGACGCAGGCAAAACAGGCGAAAAAGAACCGAACCATCAATGCCCTGACGGTTGTGCTGGGTCTTTTATCCGGCAAGCCGGCTGCTGCCGGTGCAGGGATGCTGGCGCAGTCGCGGCAGGAAGTTTCTCTCCGATGGAACCGCGTCACAAGGGTGAAGTATAAACCGAAAAGCCGCACCATCCTTTTGCGAGGCGCTGGACGGAACAGATCGCGCTGTTCTGCACTGATAATAATTATGAACAGGTCGAAGCTTTTGTGCGTCTGAATATACCGGTTCCCTAAATCCCTGTGTGAACACCCCTAAAAAGCGCCCCTTTACCGTTCAGTCTAATCCCGCCAGCGGGGCCTTTACTTTCTTTTCAGGGTATAGCCGAGCGAAAGATTCAAAGGGAGCGTTTCCAGGTAGCGCCCGTTGCAAAAGCCGAGCAGGCAGCAGCGGTTGAAATCGATCCTGCCCCGGCCGTCCAGGATCTCCGGGGCCACGTAGGCGGCAACGACCCGGCCGATGAAGAGAGCATGGCTGCCCAGCTCCAGGGTCTGCTCCACCCGGCATTCCATGCTGATCGGGCATTCTTCAATTAAAGGGGCATAGCTTAAGGTCCCCATTACCGGGGTAAAGCCGTAACGTGCGAATTTATCGATTTCCCTGCCGCTCAAGGTGCCGCAGCCGTCAACGGCTTCCACCTGGGCGGCGGTGGCCAGGTTGACCGTGAACTCGCCCGTCTCGCGGATCAGGCCGTGTGAATGGCGGCTGGGGCGGACGGCGGCCGAGAGCAGCGGCGGCTCGGAATTGACCACCCCCACCC
>JAAYGO010000022.1 GCA_012727685.1 Bacillota bacterium
GGCCGGTTCGTTGTGACTATTTATTAGCTATGATTCGTGTTACCTTTTAGCTTTAGTTGACCTTTTTGGGGTCGAATTACATCTTTGTTTAATTATCTTAAGGAGGTACGATCAAGTGAAAGTCGTAACTACTGCAGCACGATTTTTATGCAAGTCCCGTCCCAAGAAATCTCCCTTTTTAAACGGCCTTGTTGTATTGCTTTCCGTACTGCTGGCTACGGGTTTGTGCAGCCCCCTTCGCGTGGCAGCAGCGGAGCCGACCGAATATGTTTAACGGCGGCTTTGAAACCGGCGACTTCAGCGGCTGGGATGTCACCATAAGCGGAATCTTCCCCAAGGTGCAGGGAGATGAGGTCTCCGGGGGTGATTACGCCGCCCATATGGGCGATGGCGGCGAGGGAATGTATTTCTCCCGCTATACTGCCGCCATTGCCCAGGAGATCAGCCTCCCCGCATGGGCAGAAGATCCCCTGTTGCAGCTGGCCTTCCTGGTTGAATTCGCAGAGGGAATTGAAGACGTTGAATTCCACGGAAATGAGTGGGGCTGGCTGGAAGTCTTGGTTGACGACCAGCAAGTTCTCTACGCCTGCTCAGAGAGCAATGGCTGGCAGGAGCATGAATACGATCTTTCCGAATACATCGGAAAGACTTTTACCCTGACCGTTAGATCAGTCCTGGATGTTGAAGCAATGTGGGATTGGGAGAACGAAAACGAAAGTTATTCCTTTCCCATTTACTTCTTCACGGACGATATCAGCATTACTGCTTCGGGCGCCAAACCTGAGGAGCCCGGACCGACCGAGCCCGAGCCAGAAGAGCCTAAAGAACAGCCCAAGAAGAAGCTGCCTCAAACCGGGGGTGCCCTGCCCCTCGAGGGGCTGCTTTCCCTGGGCCTGCTCACTGTCGGCGCCGCGCTGCTGAAGCTGCGGCGGAAATAATCCGTTAACGCCGCCGGCAGGAGCTTGAACATTTGAACAGCAGCGGTCCGCGGAGCCAATACGGCCCGGCGGGCCGCTTCATATTTGGGACTGGCCTTCACCGGAGCTGCCAGGAAAAGAAGATTACCGTCCCGATGAAAACAACCAGGAGGCAGGCGAATAAATGGGGCTGTCCACACCGGTTCTCAGGACAGCCCCATGGTATTTGTTGCAGCGATCGATGATACAGGCTTTAGGCGAACGCTTCGGGGACGTCTTTTAAGACGGCGTAGCTGAAGACGGGGCCGTCTTTGCAGACATACAGGTGACCGGCGTTGCAGCGGCCGCACTTGCCGAGACCGCATTTCATGCGGTTCTCCAGGGTGGTATAGATCTGCTCGTCGGCAAAGCCGAGCTTCTTCAAGTTCTCCAGAACAAAGCGGATCATGATCGGCGGGCCGCAGGTAACGGCAATGGTATTCTCGGGCGAGGGGTTGACCTCCATTAAAAGCGAAGGCACGAAGCCGACGTAATGGGGCCAGCCCTCTTCCCCCACGTCCACGGAGAGATGGCACTCGATGTCCCCTTCCTTCGCCAGCGCTTCCAGTTCTCCCTTAAAGCAGAGGTCCCCGCAACTGCGCGCGCCGTAGATTACGGTCAGGCCGGCGTATTTATCGCGGTTGGCCCGCACGAATTCGACGATGGGGCGCAGCGGCGCCTGCCCGATGCCGCCGCCGACGGTCAAGATCCTCTTCCCCTCCCACTCTTCCAGGGGAAAGCTGTTGCCGTAGGGGCCGCGCACCGTGATCTTGTCGCCCGCTTCGAGCTGGTGCAGCGCCGAGGTAACCTTGCCCGCGCGCATCACCGAAAAACGCAGGAAATCGCCCTCCGTCGGCGAGCAGGAGATGCAGAACATGCTCTCGCCGACGCCGAGCAGCCCCACCATGGCGCACTGGCCCGGGCGGTGGCTCCAGCTTTCCCGCGCCGCGGCGTCATCCAGGGTCACCTTGAAGGTCTTCACCGGGCGCTCGCCGCCGGTTTCATACCAGGTCTCGACAATGGTCGCCGTATAGGGCAGATAGGGATTACCGTTGCACATTAGAGCGCCTCCTTTACCTGTCTCAAGATTTCAACGAGGTCGATGTTGACAGGACAGAGGTTCACGCACCGCCCGCAGCCGACACAGGCGATGATGCCAAATTTCTGCACGTAATAGCTATACTTGTGGCTGATGCGGTTGCGCGTGCGCTCCCGCCTGGTGGGGCGGGGGTTGTGGCCGGAGGCATGCCGGGTATACTCCTCGAACATGCAGGAATCCCAGACCCGCAGGCGCCGCGCCTCGGTTCCTTCCGCCTCGTCCTGGATGTCAAAGCAATGGCAGGTGGGGCAGAGGTAGGTGCAGGTGCCGCAGCCGAGGCAGGCCGCGGCGTGGCGCTGCCACAGCGGGTCGTTCCAGAGCCGGGGCAGACCCTCCGGGATCCCGGCCGTGTCCACGCTGCGCTTGATCCTGGCCGCCGCCTCCGCCGCGATCTGCTCTTTCTGCGCCACCGCTTCCGGAGGCGCTTCCGCGAGCAGCTCTCCGGCTTCGGCCAGGAGGGCCCGGCCTTTATCGGTCAAAGGCTCGAGGAGGAAACTTTCCCCGAGGTCGGTCATCAGCAGGTCCAGCCCCTCGGTGGAGGCGGGGCCGCCGCCCACGGAACTGCAGAAACAGTTCAGCCCCGGCTCGCTGCAGGCCAGGCCCACCACGGTTACCAGGGCGCGCCGCTTCAGGTAATAGGGATCATCCACGTCCCAGCAGAAGAGCCGCTCCACCAGCTGCATCGCCCGGCCGTCGCAGGGGCGCACCCCCAAAAGGACCGCCTCTCCTTCGATGGCGGGTTCTTTCATCTCCGTCTCTCCGAGCCGGTAGCGGTAAAGGGTCTCGGTCTGCGGAAAAACAAGGGCTTTGGGCGGTACCAGGGTGTTCTGAAAGTCAAAATCGGGCAGCTCGCCCTCTTTTAGCGGCGCGAGGTAGACCCGATCTCCCTGGCGCTTGGGCGCAAAGAGCTGCTTGCCGGAAATTTTACCTAGAAATTCGGGCCATTTTTCTTTAGTCAACAGCAGCGCTGAGATAGCCCCCACCTCCCTTACAAGATAAATTCCCCGGGATCGTCGGGTTTGTAACTGGACGGGAACGGCTTCGCCTCGGGATCGAGCCCCGCTTCAAAGCCGTACTGCTCGCGCACCTCCCGGGCCAGTTTGCGGTTGAGCTTGCCCAGGGGAATATTGGCCGGGCAAACCCGCTCGCACTCGCCGCATTCGACGCAGCGCCCCGCGAGGTGGAAAGCCCGGGCTAAATGATAAGCGGTATTTTCCGAAAAATTAACCGCGCGGTTGATCCAGGTCGGGTCAAGCCGGTCGAGGATGCAGTCCTCGCAGTAGCACAAGGGGCAGGCGTTCCGGCAGGCATAGCAGCGCAGGCAGCGCGAAAACTGCTCTTCCCAGTAGGCCGCCCGCTCCGCCAGCGGCTTTTCTTCAATCTCCGCCACACCCCGGTCCGCCGCCGGTTCCCACGGCTCCACCGGATCACCGGGCATGATATCGCTGAAAACGGGATTGGGATGGCGGCAGAGGCGGCATTTTTCGGCAAGCACTGCGTCGCGCGGTATCTCCGTCTCCACGCCGTTTTGCACCAGCACAAAGCCGCTCTCGCTCCATTTCATCTCCACCGGGCCGCCCGTTTCCGGGTACCTGGCCGCCAGCAGCTCAAGGTCGACCACGCCCGGACAGGGGCAGCCAATCACCACCACATCTTCCCGCCTGATCCCTTTTTCGGCGATTAGCTGGGCCACGGCCCGGCTGTCGCAGCCCTTGACCATGATCGCCACCTTCCGCCGGTCCGGCTCCTGCCCCCGGGGGAGGGGCAGCTTTTCCACCAGGGTCAGGTAAACGGCCAGGTTGGCGCTGCAGAGGGGTGAAAAAATTAA
>JAAYGO010000104.1 GCA_012727685.1 Bacillota bacterium
GCAAGCTTTTTAGCTGTTTTAACTGGGCAAAGCTCATTAGCAAAACGAACTTTAATGCGGTAAATTTTTTGACGTATTTATCGACCCCCGTTTGGTTAAATGATTGGCTAAAACTGGTAACCGCTTTAAAAAGTTGCGTAAATGTGGATATTGTGGTATCCTTGCCTTGCATTTTGGTTTCTCCTTTATAGTGAGATTCGGGCAGGGACTACCCTATATCTCTATTATAAAGGAGATTTTTCTTTATGTCTAGCCCTTATTGGATGGTTTCTCTTTTTTACTAGCGGATACTCGCTTTTTCGCCGCTTGACATATTTGAGTTATGTTTTTGCAACGCTACTGTTGTGGTATAATGTCATTGGGATCTTACTTTACCAAGACTGATAATATCTGGTACCAAAGCAACGGAAGTGAGAGCCAATGCATCATCGGTTTCGTGGCCTATTATTTGGTTTTCTTTTTGCTTTTATCCCGGTTGCCCTGCTGCTGATCTGCGGTTGCGCAAATCAGTTTGCTGCCAACCCGCTTATCCTTACGCTATGGCACAACTACGGCGGCCAGTTAAAAGAAACGATGGATGAAATGATCGACAAATTCAATGAAACCGCCGGTGCTGAAAACGGAATTATCATCAACGTCACTGCCATATCCGGCTCCGCGACCATCTCTGAAAAACTGGCCATGGCTGCCGGCGGCGAACCGGGAGCACCAGCTCTACCGGATATCACCACCGCCTATCCGAAGTCGGCCCTCCTGCTGGCGGAGAAAGGATTGCTGGTCGATCTTGATCAACATTTTACCGCAGAGGAGCTCTCCGCGTTCGTGCCGCAGTTTTTAGAGGAGGGACGTTTGGGGGGCGGCGAGCTCTTTGTTTTTCCGGTTGCCAAGTCAACCGAAGTGCTGTTTGTGAATACGACCATTTTTAATCGTTTTGCTGCCGATACCGGCGCGAAGCTGGCCGATTTGCAGACCTTCGAAGGTATTGCGCGTACCGCCGCCAGTTATTATGAATGGACCGACAGGCAGACCCCTGCTGCCAATGACGGCAAAATGTTCTTTATGCTCGATTCACTATTTAACTATACCTTGATCGGCTGCAAGCAGCTCGGGGGAGAGCTTTTCCATGACGGAACCATCGATTTTAAGGCACCGCATTTTTTCCGGGTATGGGAGTATTTTTTTAAACCCGCGGTTTTGGGACATGCTGCCATTTTCGATGGGTATGCCACCGATCTGGCCAAAACGGGTGATATTGTCTGCTCGATCGGTTCCACAGCCGGCGTATCCTTTTTTTCACCGATTGTTACTTATGCGGATAATAGCTCTGAACCGGCGCAACTGGCCATCATGCCATACCCTGTTTTCGAAGGCGGCGAAAAAATAGCACTCCAGCGCGGTGCCGGGATGAGCGTGATTAAGTCGACCGCAGAAAGGGAATCTGCAGCCGCAATTTTCTTAAAATGGTTTACCAGCCCCGAAAATAACCTGCACTTTGTCTCGCGTACCGGTTATCTGCCTGTGACAGTGGAAGCATTCGGCGAGCTAATGGAGCATGAGATTGCGCATATCTCCGAAGAAAATATAAAGAAGCTGCTCCAAACCTGCCGGTTGATGCAAGAAGAGTATGACTTTTGCACCGCACCTTTATTTGAGGGGATTGATGAGTGGCAAGCACAATATGAAAAGCGGTTTAAGGAAATTGCCGCCGCCTCCCGTGAGGCCTACCGCGAGCAATTGATGAACGGCGATAGCACAAGGGTAAGGGTCTTTGAATCTGTATCAAGCAGAGCCTTCGACGCTTTTATCCAGGGGTTTAACCGTTGAGAGTCGCCTCCTTTTTCCGCTTTAAGAATCCCTGTTCAATGGGTAAGAAAGATAGAGATAAGCGATGCAGAGATTAAATCTGAGGTTTAAACAATTGTTCAACCCGGGGAAACAGGATTCCAGCCCGGGCGGAACTGCAGGGGTATCCCTGGGACGCAGGCTCTTTTTTTTTATGACGGCGCTGGCAATGACAATTTTTGTTGGTGTAATTGCCATTTTGATCTTAACGGGCGTATTATCAGCCGGCCTCTCGGAAAGCGAGAAGATGTTCGCCAGTGAACTGCTGCATACCGCCAATGAAATTACACGGGATTATGGTCTCATTTCTTTGCGGACGATCGACTTGGCCACTAGCCTGTCCGCCAGTATCGAGGCGAGCGCCGGCAGAATGGGTGTTCCGGCTACCGGTCTTAAAGAACACCCGGAAATGCTCGAAGAAATAATCTCCTCTCAATATGAGCGCGCCTTATTTGCGCTGCTGGTGTCTCAATGCAGCGGCGTATTTTTTATTCTTGACGCCACCGTCAACCCGACCCTTGAAAATGCCTCGCATTCGAAGGCCGGCTTGTATCTGAAAAACATGGAGCCCAACATCATCAGTTCTTCTACACCGAATATAACTTTGCTGTGCGGTTTCCCGGCAATCGGCCGCAACAATGCTCTCTCACTCCATGCCCAGTGGACGATGGAATTCGATATTAGCGCGGCACCGTACTATTATAAACCCCTGGCTGCAGCGGCGGCCAACCCCCATTTGCCGCTCTCCCGGCTCTATTACTGGAGCGGAGCCCTGACCCTGCCGGGAACCAGTGAAGAGATCATGATTTGCTCGGCCCCCCTGCTTGATTCCCAAGGTAATGCCTTCGGGGTCTGCGGTTTTGAAATAAGTGCGATGCTGTTTAAGTTGTCCTATATGCCCGCACACCGCCATTTTAACCATTTATTTTGCGTCCTGGCGCCCCTTGGCGATGAATCCCTGGATTTAAAGCGCTCGCTTCTGGCCGGCGGTTATTCAGCCCGGGTTGCCGCCAGGAATCATTCTTTACTGCGGATCATCGAAAATCGCCGCTACTTTTATTCTTACCAGGAAAACAAAGATACTCTTTACTTGGGCTTACATGAGCCGGTGAAGCTTTACCCGGATGATTCCGTATTTGCCGGCGAACACTGGGCGGCAGCCATCTTGCTTCCACAGGAGGACATCGTCAGCTCGATCACCAGCTTGAACGTGTTGCTCTTTTCTTTGCTGGCGCTGCTGATTATCGCCGGGATTATTTGCTCTTTTGTTTTGGGTCAAAAATTATTTGTCAAGCCGATTACTGACGGCCTCGACTTGCTTAAATCCGACAACCTGGCCACCGCACCGAAAACGAAAATTCCGGAGTTGGATGATTTAATTGAATATCTTTCGTCGCGCAGTCAAGAACTTTCGCAAAAAGCAAGGCAGGAGAATTTTTCGCTTGAGATTTTGGATCAGTTCTTAACGAACGTCAAGCAGCTTTCTGCAGCCGAGCGCGCGGTCTTTGATCTCTATGCCGAAGGCTACTCGGCCAATGAGATTTCCCGGAAGCTTTTTTTAAGCATAAACACGATTAAAACCCACAGCAAGCGCATCTATGCCAAGCTTAACGTTGCCTCCCGGGAAGAACTGTTGTTGTATGTTCAGTTGTTCAAAGCGCTTGGGAAAGAGTTTTAAAAGACATGTTTTTGCATGCTCTACGGCGAGCTGCACGATCCGTATAGATTAAAGTATGCACAGAATGGCGCCTTTTCGCATATCTAAATGTAGATAGCCGCAAGAGATAATTAACCGGCTTTAGACAGGGGGGGAACGGTATGCGAAGGCGCTTTAAGCTTTCGATCATTCACTATCTGGCGCTCACAGGGCTGGGCCTGGTCTCGACTTTGGCCATGCTGCAGATCAATGAATTGCGGTGGGAACAGAGGCAAACGCAGCAATTGATGGTGGAAATGCAAGAGCATCATCAACAGGAGACTTGCGCACTGGTTAAGCAGATTAGGATCTACCGGGATAAGATACAAGCCCTGGAGCAGGAAAACGGGGCCCTGGCGGAAATGCTTGACCTTCGCGTGCAGAATCACCGGATCGTTACCGGCGGACTGCCTGTCCAGGAGCTAGTCCCCGAGTGGTTTCTCTCCCGGTCTGGGCGGCCGGAACAGGGACTGCTTACCGGCATTAACATGCCGCTGCTCTCCCGGTCAGGGTTCAGTGCCGGTGCCTTTGAAAAGGCTTGGCGGCATTATGGCGCTGCGGGGCTTTTGGGGACAGGGGAAGCCCTGGTTAAAGCCGAAAAAAAATACGGTGTCAACGCCCTGGCCCTGGCGGCAATTATTGTGCATGAATCGGGATGGGGCCGGTCGTCTCTTGCCCGCCAGAAAAATAATTTAGCCGGAATCAATGCTACCAACAGCAATCCCTTCGGCAATGCGCGCACTTTTAAAAGTAAAGCAGAGTGTATCTTCTACCTGGCGAAGATGCTTAAGCAGGACTACCTGACAACCGGTGGCAGCTTCTACCGGGGAGACAACCTGGCCGCTGTTAATGCCTGTTACGCCACTGATCCGGCCTGGGCTTCAAAGGTCGCCTTGATTATGGGTTTGATCGCGCGGGCGGCGACGGAGGATCCGGAAGCGCTGATCGCTAGAGCCCGGGCAGTGTAAACTTAAGCTCTGATTATTTTACTTTAGTTCCTCGGCAAACAGCTCCCAGATCTCCGGTTTTTCCAGGCCGCGCCGCCAGCCGGCCACACCGGCGAGGTCGTACTGCCTCATCAGCCGCAGGCGCTGTCGCATCGAAACGGCATCTTCCAGCCAGAGCAGATATTCATCTTCCCCTTCGAAGTAGCGGGCTTTGTTCTGGCGGGCGCTGTTGTCCCATTCCAGCACACTTTCCCGCGTGGCAAGCAGCTCTTCGATGCGCGCCATGGATAAAGCACGGGAGCCGACGCTCACCTCGCTGCCTCCCTGCGATTCGACCTGCCATACCCTCGTATAAAAGGGGACACCGAGTACCAGCTTTTCCGCCGGCACTTCTTCGAGGACCCTGTTCAGCCCCCGCTCGACCCAGGGAAGAGAGGCGACCGGGCCGGGCTGCTGCGATCCCGCCCAGTGTTCATCGTAAGCCATTAAGATGATCAGATCTGCCGCCTCGGCTAGGGCGCCGCGCTCAAAGCCACGGCTCCAGTAAGGTTCGTTCGAGACCATGGTAACATCGACCGAAAGGACGAGACCCTCCGCGCGGCAGAGGGGAGCCAGTTCCCGCACCAGCTGGGTGTAGAGAGCCCCGTAACTATAATGAAAATTTTCAAAATCGAGGTTCAACCCGTCCAGATCGTAAAGGCGGGTGAAGATAAGCAGCTGCTTGATGAAATTCTTGCGGCTCTCTGAACTGGAGAGAAAGGCCGCGGTAATGTCTGGATTGCTTGAATTGCTGACCATGGCCCAGATTTGATAGCCCCGCTCACGTGCCCACTGCACGTAAGCCGGATCGGCCAGGTTTTGGATGGCGCCGCCGCTGTCCGCCAGGTGGAACCAGGTAGGGGAGACCACCTGCAGTGAAGGCATGGACCCGATCTGATCCACATTGGGATTTGGATATGTAAACTCCCAGACCATGACCAGGGGCGGGGGAGGAAGTTCTACTGCAGGCGCAGCCTCCGGTTTTTGACCGACGGCAGAAGGGGGATAGTCCCCGCGAATTGCAATTTTCTTCAATGGCAGGTAGCCGGTCAACCCTTTTTCCGTGCGGACCAGGCACCAGCCGCGGCCTGTTTTTTCTTCGAGGCGCAGCCGCTCTCCCGGTTCAAGCTCGGCCAGGTAGGGATAGCGCAGGCCCGGTCCCTCGCGCAGGCGCACGCGGCTCATTACTTCTGCCAGGTAGGCGGGCTCATCGGCGTGATCGATGACCACGGTACCGGTTTCAGGGTGATGGGTGACTGAAATGTTGTAAAAATCGGAGAGAAAGAGGAGGGGGAGGTAGAGATTCCCGTCCTCCTCCTGCAGCGGGAACTGCAGTTCCACCGGTTCCAGGTTGACCTCCGCAGTAAGCTGTTCGCTGTGCATGTGGATTACCCGGTTCTCAGTCGTGATAACCGCCGTTTTTTCAGCCTCGTCCCAAAAAAAGTGGGGATCAATAAATTGACGTAAAGGTCCCACGGCCATATAGATTTCCCGGTCCTCGACCCGCACGTGGCCGGCGCCTTTTTTTGCATTGCCGACTACCAGGATGGTTCCTTCACCCCAGCCAACCGCTCTCAATCCCGGAGAAAAGTAAGCGTAGAGAGAAACGGCTGCAATCACAAAAAGAGCCGCTAATATGAGCAAGAAACGAAGCAGGTAACGGTTTCGCTGCTTCGAAAATGGTTTGTGCACCCGGGATCGCAAGGCTGGTCGCATTTATGTAGCTCCTTTATACAGATGAAAAGTGAATTCTGCTGCCTTGTCCGGCAACAATTTTTCTTGCCATATCATAGACCATAGAGGGCAAGCACTGGTTCCAGTGGATTGCATCTTTCTCCATTTCCATTCTTTTTTCCTACCTGCAGAATGAAGCAATCCCAAAATTGATCATTATTGCGGGGTTATTTGGGCGAAAAATAAGAAATCATGGAAATTTTTAAGGTTTCTTGGCGATAACTTTACATTTACTCAATTCGGCAAATCTGCTATAATAGCTCAGAAATCCTGTAATATTAAATCCACCCGGCTGCTCACAATACCCGCAGAAAATTTCGCATCCAATCTGGACAAACCCTGGCCGGAGCAATTCGGCTTGATGATATTTTGAGAAGCGTTCTGATAAGGGTTGATGTGTTTTGGGTTATGAAGTCCAGGCGGTAGCGCCGGGCCTACTCCGTGGCTACAGCTCTACCGAACAGGTACGCTACAATTATCACAGTTACGAGATCAAAAAATTTATCAAACTGAGCCTGTTTCTCAAAAAAATTCGGATCTGGTATAGCCTGTTTTGCATGGCTCTTCTGGCGGCGGTTCACGCCTACTTGAAGAATTACCTCGTGCTGATCATTCTCGTGGTTCTCTTAAATGCCGCCCATTGTATCTACCGTTATTTTCGCCCGGCAGCCTATACTGTCAATCAGGCCCTGGCGGTATTATTGACTTCGCTTGACTTCCTCTTGATCTGCATGCTGGTCTGTTCAACCGGCGGTATTTTGAGCATCTTTCATATCGCTTACTGTCTGCCCGTTTTGGCATGCACGATCCGATTCGGGATCAAGAGCGGCTTCAGCAGCCTGCGCCTGGCGGTACTGCTGTCATGCCTGGCCATTATCGCTCCCTTGCCGGCCCAGCCAATACCGCCCTTCTTTTATTATTTTACCGGAGTCGGCACCCTGGCATTTATGATCTGGATGATCGGCGCACTGATTAACGAGGAGTTGAAATTGCGGGAAGAACTGTATACCGCCTCGGTTACCGATCACCTGACCGGGCTTTATCACAGCGGTTACTTAAAGGAGCGGCTCCAGGAGGAGATCTTCCGCTGCCGCCGTGAAGGCGGGCGTTTCGCGATTATCTTTTTAGATCTGGATCATTTTAAAATGGTTAACGACGCCTACGGCCATATTGTCGGGGACA
>JAAYGO010000122.1 GCA_012727685.1 Bacillota bacterium
AGATATGATCATCCAGCAGCACTTCTTCCATGGTATAGGCCACGGAGTAGCCGTCGATGGCCCGCACTACCACCTGGCTAGCCCTTTCCATTAGCGAAGCATCTACTTTCTGCAGCAAAGCTTTCAGCGGTACGCCCGTTAAAGTAAGGTCGCGCGGCGGCTTCCCGCTGGAGCGCAGTACGATATCGAATTCCTCTTCACCCAGCCCGCGAATCTCTTCCAGGTAAACAGTGGCAAGCTCTGCTCCCTGATGGGTAATCATAATGCCCGGGTTTTCGATCAGCGCCCTTTTCCCGGCCAGCTGTTCCCGGTTAATGAAGGCGAGCACCCCCACCACGATCACTAGGACCACAATGATGATGACCAGCCATTTTGATTTCACGCCTCTTCACCCCACATGCAGTTTATTCTTACTGGCACTAGTTCACGCTGCCGCTTCCAGAGAAGAGCGCTACTCATCATAGGAAATGTAGGGGACATACAGATTCTCGTACCTGAATTCACCGTGGTTCCCGCCGTCATCGGTTTGGTGCTGGCCGTGATCGGCAAGCACGATCCTGCTGCCTTCCCAGGCGGCAAAGAGCTCGCCTGCATAAGCGTCGACCAGGCTTAGCTGCTGCTTCGTTTCCGCCGCCAGGGGACCATAGCTATGGGCGTAGTCATCCACCGAATGGAAATGCACAAAGACCATGTCATAACCTTCCAGCTGTTTAAGGGCGCTTTCCAAAATATCATCATCGGTTTCACCGTCTTTGTCCCGATCGCTGTTGAGGACGACTTCCCCTTCCATCTTCAGAATGATGGTCTGGCCTTCAAAGATGACGCCCCTCTTGCCTCTTTTTTCCAGCTCCTCCAGCAGTCCCGGCACCTTTAACTCGCGGTCCTGCCGGCTGTGCACCCCGTTCACGTCCGGGGTTTCGCCGCTGAGCATGGCGGCATATCCACAGTTGGTGATCGGCACGTAGACGCTTAAGGCTTGTTCCACTTTGGCACCCTCAAGGATATGGGGCGCCAGGTTTTCGTTGGCTGCCGCTTCGTAGAGGGTGTAGCCGAAACCGTCCACCAGGACCACCAGGACCCTTTCACCCCGCTCCACCCTGGCCAGCACGTCGCCAAACAGATCGGTGATGCATCTTTCCGGCGGATCGAGCACCAGCCCGGCCAGGGCTAGGCGCGGTTTATGGTCAAATTTGTTGAGATAGATCTGGTTCCCAAAGGCCTCCAAATAGCTTTCCATGCTGAGCGGGTGCATGCTGCCGTCCAGCCCGATCGCCAGCACCTTTTGGGCGGAGCCGGGAACCAGGTCCCGGAGCTGCCGCACGGCATGGCGGGAGATCACGGTCCCTCCGTACTGCTCGCCATCCACATCCCGGGACGAGCTCCCCTGCTCATGAAAATAGAGCCAGTGACTGCTGCCAAGCATCTGCCCGGGAGAGAGCACCGGATAATCCCGGCCATAGGTGGTAATATGGAGGCCATAGCTGCCGTCCCCTTCGACAATGATCTCTTTTATATCCTTAATCGCCGTATTGATCGGATAGCGTTCCGAAACAAAATGCCAGTAGTGCTCCCCGCTCCAGGCCAGGTAGCTTCCGGCAAGATCCGCCACCTCGATGCTGGCCGAATGATTGTCTCCTCCCACGAAGGTTACCCGGCGCAGGCCGTATGGCTCAGCCTGCTCCAGCACTGCCGCCAGCGGTATGGCCCGGTAGCGCTGCCCGTTAAGGGAGACCTTCTGCAGCGCTTTAAGATCTGAAAATTCCAGAACATTGGCCACATCGCCCTTGATCGTGACCGTTCCGGCTTTGGCGGCGGGGGCGCAACCCGCCGCCAGCGCGAACGCCAGGATTAGCGCTGCCAGTAGATAAAGCGCCTTGCTCTTGCTTTTCATTTTTTTGCCCCCTACCTGTCTGCAGACTGAAGCTTATATTTCTTTAATTGTTTATTTAAACTGTAAGCGATCAAACCGCCCAGCCC
>JAAYGO010000059.1 GCA_012727685.1 Bacillota bacterium
GCTTTGTACCGGCTATTTCTGCCTGCTTTCCCTTTCGGCGAAGCAGGCTTTTATTTTGCCTTGTCAGGGAGAAGCGAGAAGGACAGGGAAGGGACAGGGGGACAGTCCCTCCCGTCCATTAAAAAGGGGGTGAGCGCAGGTGGGCTTTCTAAAGGACGAAAAGGGCGTGGCGCTGCCGCTGGTCTTGATCATCCTGGTGGTCGCGGGGCTCTTGGGTTCAGCCCTCTGGTCCTACAGCGTCGGCGATTTGCGGCAGGCGGTGCGGGAAGAGTACCGGTCCAGGGCCTACTACCTGGCGCGGGCCGGGGCGGAAGCGCTGGCGCGCCATATCATGCGCTATCCGGAAGACGTGGAGGCCATCCTGGAGGGCGGCGAGCAAAAGGTTTCCGAGATCATATCCCTGGAAACGGATTTCCTTGGCAAGGCCGGAGAGTTGCAGGTCTCCCTCCAGCGCCTGGACAGCAATCACATTGCGGTAATGGGGACCGGCACCGAGGCCGGGGTCACTGAATCGGTCAGGATCGTCCTGGCTACCGAGGGCTTCTTTGACGGGGTTGTTTACTCCAAGGGGAGCCTGAACTTTCACAGCAATGTATTGCTTGAGGGTGATATCGCTTCAGGCGGGACGATCAAGCTGCCCAACAACTTCAATGGCAGCTACCAGGAAAACCTGTCCATCGACTTTCCCCCGCCGGTATTCCCGGATGAACCGGAAGCGTATAGCGGCGACCTTTCGGCCGGCGCTCCCCTGGAGATCACGGCGAGCCCCCTGCAGGCTTACCGGAAGATACACATCGGCAACAAGCAAAGATTGATCATCAGCGCCCAGTCCGGGCCGGTGACCATCCAGGCCCGCTATCTCGAAATGCATAACAACGGAAGTCTGGAGTGCGTCACCCAGGCCGGCCACGATATTATCCTGGTGGTCGATGAAATCGTGCTCAAGCAAGTGACAATCAGCGGCGATGGCATCGTCTACCTTTACGTGCGCTCGGCGGCGAATGTGCAAACCCCCCACGCCGTGATTTCAGACCAGGCCCGGCTGGTATTCTATCTGGACAAGGGCTGCATGATGGATATCCATGCCAACAGTTCATTCGAAGGGCTGGTCTACGGCCCCGAAGCCACCGTCTCCATCGGTGGAAATGCCGATTTTACCGGGGCCATGATCGTGGAACAGCTCAAGGGAATAGGGGGCAACGCCAAGATCGGGGCGGCCGGCACAGAGATCCGGCGCAAGTATAGCTGGGATCTGCTGGACCTCGATTATGGCGGCTACTGGCTGGTTTACTGGACGGAGTAGGGGGAAGGGGAGCATGGTGTAAGTTTCGGGAGTGAGGCATCAAGGGAAGGAGGTGAGAGGACATGACCGGCAACCGAATGCGCAGCTTGAAATCGCACCTTGCCGGGATCTTTTCCGGTTCAGCCGGCTTTTCCCTGGTTGAACTGCTCGTGGCCCTGTCGGTTCTGGTTATAATTGTATTCGCCTTCACGCCGCTTCTGCTGGGCAGCATCGAGCGCATCTATTTCGCGGGCGATAAGAGCGAAGCGCTGCATCGGAGCCAGTCGGAGATGGAGTTCAAGCTGGTGGAACAGGAAACGGTGGACGGCTATGAACTGGTTATGGACTTCGGGGAGGGAGGCGAGACCATTGTCAGCGTGCCCGGCGGCCTGGTCGAGGTCGAAAAAAATGAGGGCAGGGCCGGCGCCTGGCTGAGCAGCTTTGTCCCCTTCGTGCCCTCCATCAATCTCTACCTGGCCCCGCTGCCCCTGGCCGAGGGCTATGTCTCCACTCCCATCATCATCATGGGCCGCAGCACGGAGTTTTCGAAAGTGAATCAGCTAAAACTTTTCGACTGCGACGGAGCGGCGATCAATTCCTTTTATCTTGATTTCTCTCCCATCAGCTATCCCCACGGCATACCCGCCGGGTACGAGGGAGTGCCGGAAGGTTATGACGAGTATGCCAGCTTTACCTTGCTGCCGGGCTTGACTAGCGCCAAAAGCCCGTACATCGTGGAAGCCTCCTGGAAAATGGACGACGAAATCGCGGTGCGGGTGCGGGCGCGCCTGCAGGTTGTCCTTCCCTATGCGGTGGCGGTCGGTTCATGGGGGAGAATCCTGGCCTCGCCCGATGCCGGCGCCACCTGGAATCAGAAGGACTACGGCCAGGCTACTTTTTTTCGTGATGTGATCTGGACC
>JAAYGO010000033.1 GCA_012727685.1 Bacillota bacterium
GACCAGGGCCAGATCGGGAAAATTTTGAACTGTTCCAGATCAACTGTATCCAGATTGTTGGCTAAGGCAATCAAAGATGGAGTTGTGGAAGTACATATTAAAAACCCTCTTGAAAAAGTAAAGGAGCTCGAAAAGAGCCTCAAAGAAAAATTTTCTTTAAAACATGCAGTTGTGATCAGTGGTACTTTTGCAGATGAAAGCCTGCTCAGAAAGGCATTGGGGATAGCCGCCGTTGAGTTGGCCGGGGAAGTCATTGAAAGGAATGAACTTGTCGGTCTTAGCAGCGGGCGTACAATTTATGAGATGGTTAACTCTCTGGGAAACATGGAAAAAAATTTGGAAATCAAGGTTGTTCCCCTGGTCGGTGGCAGGGGACGAATGGAAGCGGAGTATCAGATTAATGAGTTGTGCCGTGAATTTGCCCAGCATTTTGGCGGTGTATCCGGCGTATTGGACGCACCGCTGGTTGTTAAAACACAAAAGACCTACGACCTGCTTTTGGAAGAAAACATGCTTAAAAAAGTCAGGGGTGATTGGGAGAAACTAACCAAGGTTTTTGTCACCATTGGTCCACCGGCTGCCAACTCGTTACTGCTCCTTAATTACTCCGAGCTTGCGGAAGAGGAACAGCAATGGCTGAAAAAAGAGGCGGTTGGGGATATTTGCGGGCGTTTCATTGACAAAGAAGGGAATGAGTGTCAGACCAGCCTTAGTCAGAGAATAATTGCGATTACCTTTGAGCAGTTAATGAAGGTTCCTGTCCGTATCGGCATCGGTGGAGGAAGCGGCAGGGTGCCTGCGGCAAAAGGAGCGCTGGCCAAAGGCCTGATTAATGCGTTGGTAACAGACGAGCAGACCGCCCGGAACATTCTCAGGTAATACCGGAATTGACGCGCATGTACGCGTGCCAGAGATAAACTAAAGAGGAGGTAATATCATTGATTGCTGCAGTTTACAGAGGCCCGGGCCTAATGGAAATTGAGGAGGTAAAAACGCCGGAAATTGAAGACCCTGAAGATATTTTGATCAGGATCAAGTGCTCCTTAATTTGCGGAACTGATATTAAGACCTTTCGCCGTGGTCACCATGCCTTCATTCCGCCGGTTATTTTAGGGCATGAATTTGCCGGCGAGGTAGTCGCAACCGGAGAGAAGGTTAAAGTCTGTACCGCCGGGGATCTGGTGACATTGCCACCTTTCCTGAATTGCGGGGACTGTTATATTTGTCAAAGAGGCATCTTTGAACTCTGCCCAAACCGGACTTTGTTGAGTAATGGGTCTTTCGCCGAGTACATTAAAGTTTCTCAGCCTTATGCCGCTGCCGGCATGGTAAAACTCCCCCCTGACGCCAACCTGGAAGAAGCGGCTTTGTCCGAACCCCTGGCTTGTGTGATTAATGCCGTAGAGGACTGTGATATTTGCCTGGGAGATAATGTTCTGGTGGTTGGCGCCGGTCCTATGGGCCTGCTGAATGTTTTGGTCAGCCAATTAAAAGGCGCCGGCCGGGTTATTGTCAGTGAACCGGTAGCCCACCGCAGGGAAATTGCAGAAAAGCTGGGCGCCTTGGCTGTTGACCCCACCAAACAAGATTTGAACGAGGTTGTCCGGGAAGTAACCGAGGGGAGAGGCGTTGACGCTTTAATAATTGCCGTTGCCAATACGGTAGTTGCCGAGTCTGTTCTGAGTCTGGCCCGACCCGGCGGCAGGGTTATGTTATTTGGCGGCTTCCCGGGTTCATCCACCTTAACATTGGATCCCAACCTGATCCATTATAAACAAGTTGCCTTGCTGGGAAGCTCCGGGTTTACGACCAGACAATTCAAACAGGCGGCAGAGATTATCATGCAGAAAAAGATTAATATCGGTCAAATGATTACCCATCGTTTTCCGCTTTCCGAGATTAAAAAAGCTTTTGCGCTCGCAATGGAATGTGAAGGTTTGAAAATATGCATTACCTGTGACTGAGAAGTACGTATTCCACGGGCAGGCTCTGCACGGAATGATTTCCGGTGTTCAGTCTGGATGAGAATGAAAAGAGAATGGGTGAGAAGATGGCAAACACAAAATATATCTTGGAAGCCAGAGGCATAACAAAGACTTTTCCCGGGGTAAAGGCATTGGATCATGTCGACTTTCAGTTGAAGAAAGGTGAGATCCATGCTCTGGTAGGGGAGAACGGTGCTGGAAAGTCCACTTTTTCCAAGATATTGGCGGGGATTTTTCCACCTACCGAAGGTGAGATTTTTCTGAACGGGAAAAAAGTCCAGATTAACCACCCCTTGCAAGCCATTGGCCTGGGGATTGGCATGGTATATCAGGAACGGAATTTAGTCCCCTTTTTTAATGCTGTCGAAAATATCTTTTTAAACCAGGAGGTTACATCCCACGCAATTTTTTTGCGGCAGGATTTGATGAAGAAGAAAGTGATTGAACTAATGCAAGAGATCGGGATGGATTTTGAGCTGGATAAGCCGGTCGGAGATTTGGGCCCGTCCAAGCAACAGATGGTGGAGATTTTACGAGTGATGCTATTACAACCGGAGATTATCATTTTTGATGAACCGACCTCAAGTCTAACCAAGAACGAAGCGCTGATGCTTTTTAAGTTACTGAACAGGTTAAAAGAAAAGGTTGGAATCATTTTTATCTCCCACCGTCTCGATGAGATCTTCCAGATCTCCGACCGGATTACAGTGCTGAGGGACGGGAAGAAAATCGGGACCCATCATACAGACCATGTTGATCAAAAAACAGTGATTAATATGATGGTGGCCAGGGAAATAAAGGATTTATATCCCAAAGCATCCGTACCGATCGGGGAAGCAGTGCTGGAAGGGAAGAATATTCATTGCGGGAAGCTCCACAACATCAATTTTCGGGTTCATAAAGGTGAAATCGTCGGGCTTTATGGCATGGTTGGTTCCGGCCGCACCGAACTGGCGGAGACTATTTTTGGTTTAAGAAAGATGAAAGCCGGGGAGGTCATTTTTAAAGGGAAGAGTATTCAGCCCAAATCACCCCGGGTCATGATTGAAGAAGGTCTGTACCTAATCCCGGAAGACCGGAGAACCCAAGGGCTCAACCTGGAGATGAACGTGGGAGAGAACTTGTCACTGGCGCACCTCGACAGGGTCTGTTCCGGGTTTTTCTTGAGCAAAGAGAAAGAAAGGAAAAATGCGCAGGAAGCAGTGGACAAGTTTGATATCCGCGTTACCAGTATCGGGCAGATTGTCAGTAATTTGAGCGGCGGTAACCAGCAAAAGGTGGTAATTGGCAAGTGGCTGGCGGAAAGGTCCGCAGCCCTAATTATGGATGAGGCCACGAACGGTGTTGATGTCGGGGCTAAGCGGGAAATTTATCAAATCATGGCTGAACTGGTGAAAGCAGGGGTTGGCATCATTTTTATCTCTTCGGACCTGTTGGAGTTAACAGGAATGTGCGACCGGATATATGTAATGAATGAAGGGACCATAACGGCGGAGTTTGCCAGAGAGCAGTTTTCCCAACAAGCGATTCTACAGTATGCCATTAAGGATAAGGGCGATATGCAAGAGAGAGGTGCAGCAACCATATGAACAAGAATAAACGATTCAGGATGGAAGGGTTTTTCAGCAAATATGGGATCCTGGTCGGCCTGTTGCTGCTGATCATATTTTTTTCCCTCAAAGCGCCAAGATTTTTGAGCGTTACCAATGCGATCAGTTTATTGCGGCAGATCTCAATCCTCAGTCTTCTATCCACTGGCTTGACTTTTTGTATGATCCTTAACGAGTTTGACCTTTCCATCGGAGAGATGTGCGGCCTTAGTGGAGTTTTGGTTACCAGTCTTCTTTTGGCCGGTTATAGCCAAATTGCCGCTGTTCTCCTGGTATTATTCATCGGGGTTATCTTTGGTTTGCTCAACGGCTTAATCGTGACCAAAGTTAGGATTAGTTCTTTTATTGTTACTCTGGCCATGTCCACCATTATTTTGGGTTTTAACTATTTTATCACCAGGGGAAAACCGATTTACGGGCAATTCCCCGCCGGCTTTATTGCCCTGGGACGGGGGGATCTTTTATCTATACCCGTTCCGGTAATTATCGCCTTGGTCTTTCTAACACTGGGGATAATTTTTACAAAAAAAACCAAGTACGGGCGGTATATGTATGCAATTGGCGGTAATATCATCGCCGCCCGTTATTCCGGGATTGCCACCGATCGTTACCGCATCCTTGGACTGGTTTTGTCACAGTTTTGCGCCGCCATGGGCGGAATTGTTCTCGCTTCCCGGCTGGGCTCCGGACAACCAACAGCGGGCAGCGGTTATTTGATGAATTGCTTTGCCACGGTTTTTTTGGGGACAGCGATTTTTGGCGAGAGAATCCCTAATCTCCTCGGTACCTTTGTCGGTGTTGTGATTATGGGGGTGCTGAACAACGGCTTAACCATGATTGCCGTGCCGTATTATTATGAATATATCATTCAAGGGGCGGTACTAATCGGCGCGGTAGCCTTAACGAGAATTCAGGCAAAGAGCTGATTGAAATCAGGTATTAGGGTACGTTTCTGAGAGGGCAATAGATGATCTAGGGGGTGATTGAGGAGGGAAACAGCCGGTTATTTCCATGCACGCGACCCAAAGATTATAAAAAGGAGGAAGGAAGAATGATGAGAAGATTCCGGTTTAGCCCAGCAGTGCTTATGTTCCTCTTGATTCTGGTATTGGGAATGGCATTCACCGCCGGGGCCGCTCCGAAAAAGGTGAAACTCGGTTATGTTACGGCGACAATTACAGCGACATCCCAGGCCAGAGAGGCAAAAGTAGTCGAAGACTGGTGCAAGGAGAAAAAATGGGATCTTACAATTAAGGATGCCAAAGGGTCGTGGGCGGAGTATACCAACGCCATTGAGACTCTTGTGCAAAACAAGGTAGATGCCATTGTCGTCAGTAATGCCGATTTGCCCAGTATTAAACCGGCGATTGATACCGCCAACAAAGCAAAGATCCCTATTATTGCTGTGGATTCCGGCTGGGCGCCGGGGGTGTTGGTGAACATAACGGCCAACAACTTTGTGATGGGTGCAAAAGTCGCCTCCTATATAACAGACCGCTTGGGAGGGAAAGGCAATATCGTGGCGGTAAAATTCCGGCAGCATTTTGGATGCAGAAGAAGAGGACTGGTACTGGATACCGTTTTGACAGAATATCCGGAAATAAAACTCTTGGATGAACATGAGATACCGCCGTCCGGCTTTGTAGAAGACACCCAGGCTACTGTTGAGACTTGGCTGACACGTTACGGTGATGAGATCGATGCAATCTTCTGTGTGTTTGACGATTTATCCGCCGCTGCGGCACTGGCTGTTGAAGCGGCAGGATACACGAAGGATGATATCTTTGTTGTTGGAATTGACGGAACCGACCAGGCTTATGACATGATTAGAAGGGGCAGTCCGTTTGTGGCCACCGTGGCTCAGCCTTTTGAGGAATATGCGAAAAAGGCTATGGAAATAGTAGACGATATTATTGTTAAAGGGTTGGATCCTCTCAAAGTGACAGGTGGAATGCCTGTAATCTATCTGGATGCGCCGTTGATTACCGAAGCAAATGTTCCGGCTCCGGGAAAAACCCCGTTTGACTAAAACCGGGAAATACAGGGAAAGTACAGGCGGGTTATGCTTCGCGCACCGCGCAAACCGGGGAGGCTTGCGGAATCTGGGAAGGTAACCGGCAGGTTCTCCCCCCTTTTTTCCGTATCCTGCTGAAGACGATAATTTTCGGGAGGTGAATCATGAGTACTTCATACCTCTTAGGCGTAGATATCGGCACCTCTGGCTCAAAAGGGGTAATTATCTGTACCGACGGTCAGGTCAAAGCCGTAGAATCGATCGAACACGGAATCAGCATCCCCAAACCGGGATGGGCGGAGCACGATGCGGAAGAAATCTGGTGGGGAGATTTTTGCCGGCTCCTGCCACGATTAACGGCAAAAGCAAATATCAACCCCTCTGAGCTTGCCGGGATCGGGATCAGCGGTTTATGCCCGGATCTGCTTTTGTTGGACATAAACGGCATCTGTCTACGGCCGGCCATTCTTTATGGGATTGATGCCCGGGCCGGCGCGCAAATCGAGCAGATTAACAAGATGTTTGGTGAAGAACACATTTTTGATCTTATCGGTCACTCCCTGTCCAGTCAGTCAATTCTTCCGAAACTGTTGTGGTTGAAACAAAATGAACCTGAAAACTTGAAGAAGACGTATAAAATCTTAACTGCTTCCAGCTATATTGTTTATAAATTGACCGGCAGTTTTGTTGTGGATTACTTGACCGCTTCTTCGGGGGGGCTTATCGATATCAAAACCGGGCAGTGGGTAAAGGAATTGTTTGAAGGCCTCCAATTGTCTACAGAGATTCTGCCTAGGCTGGGTTTTGCTTCAGAGATTGCCGGTCAAGTCAGTTCTAAAGCAGCGGGAGAGTTGGGACTAAAGGAAGGAACCCCGGTCGTGATCGGAACCGGTGATGTCGGAACAGAGGCGCTGAGCGCAGGAATTTTTGCGCCGGGCGAGACCATTCTGGTCTACGGCAGCACCGCCTCTTATCTGCAGTGCCTGGAGAAACCCGTTACCCACGCGGATCTATTCAGCGGTTGCTATCTCTTTCCCCACACCTATTTTATCGGGGGGGCAACGGCCGCTGCCGGTGGCTTAACCAAATGGTTCCGGGATAATTTTTCCCCATTGGAAAAAGCCGTCGAAAAGGAACTGGGGATTAATGCTTACAGTCTCCTCAATGATGAGGCGGCCAAGATACAAGAACCAACCGGTATTATTGTTCTTCCATACTTCAGTGGGGCGCGCAGCCCTGTTAATGATGAAAATGCCAGGGGGGTGATCTCTGGATTAACATTGGCGCATACAAGAGTTCACCTCTACAAGGCGCTTTTAGAGGGGATCGCCTATGAAATCAGGCATAATTTTGAGGTAATGGCCGGGGCGGGAGTTGATCCGAAAAAAATTATCGCCGTGGGCGGGGGAACAAAAAGCCGGGTTTGGACGCAGTTGGTCAGTGACATTCTGGGTAAAGAACAGTACTGTATTGATCAGGAAGGCGGAGCACCCCTGGGCGCGGCATACTTGGCCGGACTGGGGATGGGTATTATTCCTGATCCTGCTTGTATCAGGGAACAATATGTAAAAATTGAACGGGTTGTGAAGCCTTCAGCGGAAGCGGGAGAGCGTTATGAAGGTTGCTATCAGATTTACCGGATGTTATACGAAGAAACGAAGAATTCCATGAAAAAATTGGTCCAAATTACAAACAAATAAAGGAAGGGATAGAAATGGCCCTGGTAGCATTGAAAGATCTTTTAGAGGATGCCGTGCGTAACCGGTATGCAGTCGGTGGTTTTGACGCCGGAGAACACGGATTTGCCGAAGCAATAATTCAAGCCGCAGAAGAGACGCAGGCGCCAGTGATTTTGATGGTTCCAGAACCTTTTCTCAAATATGTTGACCGCCACTTTTTTGCCTATTTAGTCCAGAGAATAAAAGCCTCATCCGCCAGCATCGATCTGCATTTAGATCATGGTTCCACCTATGAATCCTGTCTAAAGGCAATCCATTACGGTTTCACCTCTGTCATGATCGATGGTTCCGTCTTACCGTATGAAGAGAATGTTGCTCTGACAAAAAAGGTGGTGGAAGCGGCCCATGCCGCCGGAGTAAGCGTTGAGGCTGAATTAGGCCACGTCGGTGGCGGCGAAGAGACACTGGCGGACGGGGGTACCGCTGATGAGGACCACTTTACCGACCCGGATGAGGCCGCCCGTTTCGTAGAAAAAACTAATGTGGATGCTTTGGCCGTTTCATTTGGGACAGTTCACGGTGTATATCGCGGTACTCCCAAACTCGACCTGGAACGGTTGACCGCTATTCGCAGGCAGATAGACCTGCCCCTGGTTATGCACGGTGGATCAGGCTTAAGTGATGAAGACTTTAGAAATGTCATAAAATGCGGTATTAATAAGATCAATTACTTCACCGCCGTTTCTTTTGCCGCGGTTGAAGAAATCAAACTGGCCTTGGCTGAAAAAAACGGGAAGATTTTTTACCCGGAACTGGTGGCAAGAGCACTGCAAAAAGCTAAAGAAGAGGTAGTCAAAACAATCAAGGTATTTGGCACCAGATAATAGCGCGTGCTTGCACGGGACAATTTTTTCTCACGTAGTAACCACAAGGAAACAAGTGAACATGCTGCTCACATTGGCATGTGCAAACGCTTATATGCACGTGTGCATGAGCGAATTGACCGCCGTAAACGGCGGTTAATTCTTTTACCGGCCTTTCCGGCATCCGCCTGACCATACCATTTCTTTCCCGTTTCCGTATTGTCTGGAGAAATTAACCCCACGGGTTAGTTTGATACTTCTTCTTTCAATGGTTTTAACCAAATTTTTCCCACTATAAGTGTATAATAAGAGGAGAGAGTATTTCTTGCGCCGTTGTACAGAGGGCGTCCGGCAAGGAGGGAAGAGCATGGCCAGGAAGGAGATAATCAAGATTTCCGGGATGTCCTGCGCCGCCTGCGCGGCCAGGATCGAAAAGGGGCTGCGGGGGTTGGCCGGGGTCAAGCAGGTCGTTGTCAATCTCGCCCTGGAAGAGGCGGTGGTGGAATATGAGGAGCAGGCGGTCACCAGGGAGAAACTGGTCGCGACCATCAAAAACCTTGGCTACGGCGTGATCGACGGAACAACCGGCAGAACGCAGGGAAAAGTCCTGCTTAATGTGGAGGGAATGAGCTGTGCCGCCTGTGCGGCCCGGATTGAGAAGATCCTAAACCAGTTGGCCGGGGTGAAAAAGGCTACGGTGAACCTGGCGACCGCCAAGGCGACTGTGGAATACGATCCTGCGCAGGTTGAGGTATCCGCCCTGGTCAAGGCGGTGGATGCCCTCGGTTACCATGCGGAACTGGCGGAGGAGGAACTCCGTGACCGCGAAGAAGAAGCACGGGCCAGGGAACGCCGGCGGCTGCGGGGCGAGTTCATCGCCGCGGCGCTGCTCAGTTCTCCCCTGCTTTTGGCGATGATTTTGCACCTGCTTGGGATCAACCCGGGTCTTCTCCATAATGAGTATTTCCAGTTGATCATCGCCACACCGGTCCAGTTTATTCTTGGTTTCCGGTTCTACCGGAACGCCTTTTACGCGTTACGGGCAAAGAGCCCGAATATGGATGTCTTGGTCGCCCTGGGGACCTCCGCCGCCTACTTTTTCAGTATCTATAACGGCTTTTTTGCGCCAACCGCACCGGGGACGATGAAAGCCCTGTACTTTGAGGCGTCGGCTGTGATCATCACCCTGATCCTCCTTGGGAAGTACCTGGAAGCGGTGGCCAAAAGGAGAACCTCGGCGGCGATTAAGAAGCTCCTGGGGTTGCAGGCAAAGACAGCCCGGGTCATCAGGGACGGGCAAGAGATGGACATCCCTGTTGCCGAAGTAAAGGTTGGCGAGGTCATTATCGTCCGGCCTGGGGAGAAGGTCCCTGTCGACGGGTGGATTATTGAGGGCAACCCGGCCATCGATGAATCGATGCTCACCGGGGAAAGCCTGCCGGTGGAGAAGAAGGTTGGCGACCCGGTGACCGGCGCCACGATCAACACCTTCGGCACGTTTAAGTTTAAAGCAACCAAGGTCGGGAAGGATACGGTCCTCGCCCAGATCATCAAGATGGTCGAGGAAGCGCAAGGCGCCAAAGCGCCGATCCAGAAGATCGCCGACCGGGTGGCCGGGGTCTTTGTCCCGGTGGTCATCGGTATTGCGGTGCTCGCCTTCCTGCTCCGGTTCTTGCTCACCGGCGATCTATCCACCGCGGTGATCAGCGCCGTTTCCGTCCTGGTTATTGCCTGCCCTTGCGCTTTGGGGCTGGCGACGCCGACCGCGATTATGGTTGGGACCGGGAAGGGCGCGGAGAGCGGTATTCTGATTAAAGGCGGGGAACACCTGGAGACGGCCTACAAGATCGACGCGGTCATCCTGGATAAGACCGGGACCATCACCAAAGGCCGTCCGGAGGTGACCGACCTCGTCCCCCTCAGTGATTTCACAGCGGAGGAAGATATTTACCTGGCGGCCATCGTGGAGAAGAAGTCCGAGCATCCTTTGGGGGTCGCGATTTACGAAAAAGGCAAGCAGGAACACGGCGCCCTCCCGGACCCGGAAGAGTTTACCGCCCTTCCCGGGCAGGGGGTGAAGGCGCGGGTGAGCGTACCAGCCGGCATAACCCGTAAGCCCCTGGCGGGGGTTGAGATCTACCTGGGCACCCGGAAGCTCATGGAGGAGCAGGGGATTGACTTTGGGGCTGCGGAAAAGGCCTTGACCGGGCTGGAGGACGAAGGGAAGACCGCCATGTTGATGGCTGTGGACCGGCAGCCGGCCGCAATCATTGCCGTGGCTGACACCTTGAAGGAGACGGCAAAGGAAGCCGTTGGCGAGCTAGCGGCCATGGGGATTGACGTCTATATGCTTACCGGTGACAACCGGAGGACCGCAGCGGCCGTCGCCCGCCAGGTCGGGATTGACAATGTTCTGGCCGAGGTGCTCCCGGAAGAGAAGGCGGAAAAAGTCGAGGACCTGAAGGAGCAAGGGAAGGTTGTGGCCATGGTCGGCGACGGGATCAACGACGCCCCGGCCCTGGCCGCCGCGGCGATCGGGATCGCCCTGGGGAGCGGTACGGATGTGGCGATCGAAGCCGCCGGCATCACCCTGCTGCGGGATGATCTAAGAGCGGTTCCCGCCGCCGTCCGCCTCTCCCGGCAGACGATGAGGAAGATCAAACAGAACCTCTTTTGGGCTTTTATCTACAACACATTGGGGATTCCTTTTGCCGCCTTTGGGTTCTTGAACCCGGTAATCGCCGGGGCGGCGATGGCCTTCAGCTCGGTATCGGTCGTCACCAACTCTTTAAGCCTGAAAAGGTTTAATCCCTTTAAAAAGTGAGGCTGCGTCGAACTGCAATACAGGCAATTGATCCCGCCTTTTTGGAGATGAAGTCAGGATTCATCGCACGTGCCCGCGCAAAGGCCATTTATAAGACAGCAGGATGATTCAAAAAGCCCGCCTGGAGGCGGGCTTTTTATATTGCTTTATTCGTGCGCGCGTCTTTTTAATAAATCCACTTCTTTTGTATATTATAGGTGCTGATTAGGAAAAGGCCAGTACCATAAGTCACCAGCACTAAGAGGTTAAGCCAGACCGGAATGGAACCACGGTGGCTTACGGCGAGCTTAAGCAGGTCAGCCCCGTAGGTTAAAGGCAGAAGATAGGAAAGGGGCCGTAAAAAGACCGGCAGGTTGTCCAGGGGTATGAATAAACCGCAAAGAAAGATCATGGGAAACCGGAAGAAGTTTGAGAAAGTCTGCGCCTCAAAGACTTCACTTACGGAAACCGCGACAAACAACCCGAGAAAGGTGGAGGTCACGGCGATCAAAAGGACACTGATAAAAGCAAAAAACCAATTGATGCCGGAAAGATCAATCAGGAAAGAAGCAAAAAGAACGGGGATGAAGCCGTTAATAACCCCGAAGATGATGGTGCCAGTGGTTTTGGCCAGCATCAAGAGGTTTAGACTAATGGGCGCCAGTAACAACCGTTCAAAAGAGCGCTTTTTCCTTTCAAAAGTAATTGTCACCGCCAGCATCGAAGTGGTGCCAAACAAGACGGACAAAGCCATGACCCCGGGAAGGATCCCCTTGATGTCCACAGCGCCGCCCGAGCGAATAAAGAACATGAGCGTCCATGAGACAGGGAAAATAATCCCCCAGCTAATGTTGGGCGGTTTTAAATAGTAGGTTTTTATATCTTTCCGTAAAATACTCCAAAAGGCTAAAGTTTTTTCCATTTCTTTTTCCCCTCGTTTTCTGCTTTCAGTTTTTCAATTTCAATCCCGGTAATTTTGACAAAGACTTCTTCAAGGGAAGGACGGATAATTCTGGCTTCACTGATTTTGATGCTGTTGGCAGCAAAAAATTTCATGAAGGGCATCAGTTCGATTTTTTCGGTTGATCCGATTCTCACGCTGTGGTCAGATACCTTTTTAATTGTTATCCCGGGGAACCTCTCCAGCAGGGAGCTTTTTAAAACAGCGCTGGTCTTCTCTATAGTAAACTCAATGATATTTTCCTTTTGCGCTTCCCTCAGCAAATCGTCAACATGGCTGACCTTGATTACATTGCCGTCCACGATAAAGCCAATCCGGCGGCAAAGCCATTCCGCTTCTTCAATATAGTGGGTGGTTAAAAAAATGGTCGTTCCCTGCTCATTAAGGGCTTTTAACAACTCCCTGATCTGGCGCGCGCTTTTCACATCAATACCGGTGGTCGGTTCATCCAAAAACAATATCTCCGGCTCATGGATGATCCCCGCGGCAATCGTTAGTTTTCTTTTCATTCCTTTGGAATAAGCCTTGAAAGGGCGCTTTCCTGCATCGTCAAGGCCAAACCGGGTCAATAATTCCCAGGCCCTCTTTTCCCGTTCGCTTCTGCCCATTCCATAGAGGGAGGCGCAGAAAACAAGGTTATCAAACCCGCTCAATTCATCATAAAGATTACTTTCATCAGGGACGATGCCGATGATTCGTTGAACTTTTTTAATATCCTTTACACCGTCCTGTCCGGAAATGATGATCTCACCGGATGTCGGTCTCGCCAATCCGGTAAGCATGTTAATGGTGGTGGTTTTCCCGGCGCCGTTGGGGCCTAAGAACCCAAAGATCTCACCCTTTTCGACGAAAAAACTAATCTCTTTAACAGCCTGAAAATCGCCATAATTCTTGCTGAGCTTTGTTATTTCAATTATCTTCAAAATCAGAACCTCCGCCCTGTTCATTATTGCTATGATTCAGACTGGTTTTACAACAGTCAGAATCTGTGGGAGCAAGTTCGGACAATTCCCTGATGCTTTTTGCGGTTTCTTTGAGGATATCTCGTTCCACATAGTAATGGGTATAATATCCTCTTTTATCGCCTTTCACAATACCGGCGTTACGCAAAACTTTTAGATGTTGCGAAACGGCTGACTTTGAAATCTTCAACCGTCCGGCTAATGCGCCTACACAATAATTGTGTACCAAAAGCAACTTCACTATGCGGTAACGGGTTTCATCGGAGAGGGCTTTTAGAGTTTTAACTAATTCAGACATATTTCACCTTATATATTATTTAGTGGATACTTAATCAAATTATAAATTGCTAAACTAAAATTGTCAAATCCATAACGTTCTTTGATAGTGTCAAGACACTGTAGGTTTTTTCATCCTCACATTCAGCAAACATGCACTAAATAACAGCATTGTGTTCAATAAGGTGTTTTAGAGCCACCC
>JAAYGO010000298.1 GCA_012727685.1 Bacillota bacterium
CGTAGGCGCGCAGCTTGTTCAACAGGCCGATGCCCCGGCCCTCCTGGCGCATATACACCAGGACCCCGGAGCCATTTTCGCTGATCTGCTTCATGGCCTGGTGGAGCTGCTTGCCGCAATCGCAGCGTAGCGATCCGAAAACATCCCCGGTGAGGCACTCGGAATGCATGCGCACCAGCACCGGCTGATCCGGGTTGATCTCCCCCATGGTCAAGGCCAGGTGTGTTTTGTTGTCAATATTGTTTTCGTATCCAATCAGGTCGAATTTGCCGTAAGCCGTGGGAAGTTCCGCGATGGCCGAGCGCCAGACCAGCTTCTCTTTCTTCATGCGATACTTGATTAGATCGGCGATGGTGATTATTTTAAGCCCATGCCTGGCGCAAAAGGCAAATAGCTCCGGCACCCTTGCCATGCTGCCGTCTTCATTCATGATCTCGCAGATTACCCCCGCCGGTTCCAGGCCGGCGAGCTTGGCCAGATCGACCGCCGCCTCGGTATGGCCGGCCCGGCGCAATACGCCGCCATCCATGGCCTGAAGGGGGAAAATATGGCCGGGGCGTTTTAGATCAGGCGGTTTGGTGGCCGGGTCGATCAGCGCCCGCACCGTGGCCGCCCGTTCAAAGGCGGAGATGCCGGTCGTTGTCGAAGCTGCGTCCACCGATACCGTGAAAGCGGTACAGTGGCTATCGGTATTATGGGCAACCATCTGCGGCAGGTCAAGTTCTTTTACCCGTGCGCTGGTCAGCGGAACGCAAACCAGGCCGCGGGCATGCCGCACCATAAAATTAATCGCTTCCGGGGTGACCTTGGAGGCGGCGAGAACCAGGTCGCCTTCATTTTCGCGGTCCTCATCGTCCACGACAACGATCATCCGCCCGGTTTTCAAATCCTCCAGGGCTTCTTCAATGGTATTAAACTGCATCCGTTGCTTCACTCCTAGTATCACCTCTTTTAAATAAACCCGTGTTCCTGCAGGAATGCGGTGGTGATCCCTTGCCTCTCCGGTTCGGCGGCCGCATGATAGGGCTGCAGCAGCTTTTCCACGTACTTGCCGATCAGGTCAGTCTCCAGGTTGACTGCATCGCCCGGTTTTTTGTAGCCGAGGGTGGTTACGGCAGCGGTATGGGGGATCAGCGAAACGCTGAAACCGTCCTCTTGCAGCGCGGCCACGGTCAGGCTGACCCCGTCTACGGCAATGGACCCTTTGGCAATGATATAGCGCAATATCTCCGGGGGGGCCCTGAAATAGAGAAGCTCTGCATTACCCTCTTTTGCGCGCCGGACCAGCGTGCCGGTGCCGTCCACATGGCCGCTTACCAGGTGGCCGCCCAGGCGATCGCCCAGGGCCAGGGCCCGCTCCAGGTTCACCCCCTGGCCGGGTTCCAGGCGAGCCAGGTTGGTTTTACGCAGCGTTTCGGGCATCACCTGGACGGTAAAAGTGCCCCGCCCCAGTTGCACCGCGGTCAAGCAGACCCCGTTCACGGCCACGCTGTCACCGATCTTTAGATCGTCGAGGATCTTCCCGGCGGCGATAACCAGCTCCGCCCCTCCCCCGGGGAAGCCCTGCCGCCCTTGCAGGCGGCCCATTTCTTCTATGATGCCGGTAAACAATTCCCTTCAACCCCTCCTACCGTGCCGCTGCCGGCTGGGGATAGCCGATCAGCAGCAGATCGCCGTCAAACTGCTTCAGCTCCAGATCGTGCACCTGCCAGGCCTGTTCCACCGCGGCTACCCCTTCGCCGCCAAAAGCAGTGGGACTGTTCCGGCCGCCGAAAATCAGCGGCGCGATAAACAGGTATAGTTTGTCGACCAGGCCGGCCTGCAGCAGGCTGTAATTGAGAGTGCCGCCGCCCTCTACCAGAAGGGATGCGATCTCCATTTCACCCAGTGTCCGCATCAGGGCGTGCAGATCAACCTTTCCCCCCTTGGCGGGAAGCACCGCGATCTCCACGCCCTTCGCCCGCAGCGCGGACAGCTTTTCGGGTGCGGCTGCTCCGGTGGTAGCCAGCAGGGTCCGGGCTCGCGAACCGGGATTGATCACCCTCGCTTCCAGGGGCAGCCGGGCGCTGCTGTCCACGATTACCCGCAGGGGATCCTTTCCCCCGCCGCCTGCGAGCCGGGCTGTCAGGCGGGGATCATCCTGGAGCACCGTTTCTATGCCGACCATCACCGCATCGCTGTTGTGGCGCAGGCGGTGCACGAATTGCCTTGCTTTTTCCCCGGTAATCCAGTGCGAAGCGCCGGTACGGGTGGCAATCTTTCCGTCCATGGTCATGGCTGTTTTAATGGAAACAAAGGGCAGGCCGGTGGTTATATACTTGATAAAGACCTCGTTCAGCCGGCGCGCTTTTTCGGCGAGGAGCCCCGTCTCAACGGCGATGCCCGCGGCTCTCAATTTTTGAAAACCGCGGCCCGCCACCCTGGAGTTCGGATCTTCCATGGCGGCCACTACCCGGCTTACCCCGGCCTTGATCACGGCATCGACACAGGGTCCTGTGCGGCCGTAGTGCGAGCAGGGTTCAAGGTTTACATAAAGTGTCGCCCCCCTGGCGCGCTCCCCTGCCTGGCGCAGGGCCACGATCTCCGCGTGCGGCCCGCCGGCTAGCCGGTGATAACCGGTTCCCACAATGGCGCCGTCCTTGACCAGGACCGCACCGACCATGGGGTTGGGATTGGTGCTCCCCCGGCCTTGCCTGGCCAGGTCGAGGGCCATCCACATGTATTTTTCGTCACTGCCAGCCATCAGTTCATCTCCACCCTTGGCCGCTGTACATAAAAAACCCTGAACAGCAACTTGATCAGGGTCTGGAGCTAAGCACGGGTTGAGGACCGCCGTCTTCTTCTCCCATCCAGACTATACTGTCGGCCCTGGATTCGCACCAGGTCAGCCCTAAGGCTCGCGGGCTCACCGCTCAGGAAGCGGTATCACCGCCGGTTCGGAATTGAAGGCTTGCCAAAAGCCCTCGCACCAGACCCCGAAGAATACGGTCTTTTTTATTTTTATTATAGCACAATGCCTGAAAAATTGTAG
>JAAYGO010000050.1 GCA_012727685.1 Bacillota bacterium
GCCATGAGCAGGGCCCAACTCAGCTCTGCCGCGGGAGTAAGGTTCTGCAGCAGCTCCCGGTCGTCGCGCAGGGTAGCCAGCACAATGCCGCGCCGCGCCAGGAAATCTACATCGATATGATCGGATCCGGTGGTGGCGCAGCTAATAATTTTTAATCCGGGAGCATTCTGGATCATCTCCGCGGTAAGGCGGACCCTCATCGAAGCATCGAGCAAGGCGGCGGCACTACGCAGCGCCTGTGCCACGGCGCTGTCCTCAGCCTCGACATGGTGAAAGTTGAGCTCGCGGCTAGCCATTGTTTGCACGGCCTGGAAACCTTCGTCCGGACCAAGGTAGATTATCTTCTGCATCTCAAATTAACACCGTTTCTGGTAGTTTCATCTTTACCGCTACACTCTTTCCACATCTGAAAGTAAAAATCCTGTTTGCAGGTTCAGTCTTTTAATTGCTTGAGGAAAGATCCTACCGCCTCCACCCTGCTTTGTACATCCCCACCTGGCGGCAGCTCCAAAATGGGTACGTTTCTTTCCTGATAAATTCGCTTTCCGGTTTCAATTAAAACCAGGGCATCTTCCAGCCAGCGCTTTAGGTCTCTTCCAGCTTGCAGAAGCTCCCTCTGCCTCAAGCGCGGCTGTTGCTGCAGCCTTCGCTCCACAATGGCTCCGTCTTCCATAAATAAGACGACGGCGGCGGGCGGCGGAATGGCTGCAAAGATTTTTTCGATTTGCTGAACCTGTAAATCGCTCAGCGGGGCTGTATCGAAATTGATAACTTCAAATACTTTATGGCTTAAGGATTCATCGAATACAACGGCATCACCAGGTGGCAGCCCCTCCTGGAGCAACTGCAGTTCGGCGGTTTTCTGGAGGAACCATTTGGCGCTGAGAAAAAAACGGGCAATAGCGGCCGCCTCATCTGCCGGAGATAATTTAAAACCGCCGGCGCAGGCTTTAATAAACTCTCCATGGACAGCGGCAAAATGCAGGTAAAGCAGCTCCTGCCTGCTGGCGAAATGATTCTTGGCCACGTTCGCAATGCGGTTGGCGAGACGGCTCCTGATCAGAAGCGCTTTGATCCTGGCCTTAAAGGCGGCCCCAGGGCCGCTGCAGCCAGCAAGCACGAGCCGCACCAGGGCTTTTTCCCTCGCTTCTTCCCGGGAAAGCCAGGAGCCGGGACGGGGTTTAATTTTTTGCAGTGCTTCATAGACCGTGCTTTTCCCTGAACCGGGCAAGCCCATAAAATCAATGCGTCTCATCCAGCAACTACCACCCTCCGGCAAAGCGCTCATGGCCGAAAAATGCAAAAGGTATCTCTGCTGCCCGGGACTGCTTCAAGATCGCCGAACCGGCCGGTGACGCTGCGAAAATCCTGCATAATTTCAGCCATCTCGTGCAGGGCAAGCCCCGGGAATTTTTGGCTGGTATAGCGGCTGCGCTTCATCCGCCGCTTTATTTCTTTCGCGTAATACTTCAGCAGCGCTCTCAGGGGCATTTTCCCCCGCCCCAGGGGAAAAGCTGCCTCCTTTTCCGGCAAATCAAGAGTATCCAAGGTATCCATAATTTTTTCACTGGCCAGATCTCCATCAAGGTTGGCCAGGTAGCGCCCGGCAAATTGCAGCTGTCTCTCTCTTTCTGCTGCGGTGATAGAACCGCTGCCGCCGGCAAAGCGGCGCACCAGTGCCAGCAGCTCTTCGGCGGAGGAGGCCTGCAGACTAACCTGGTCCGGCAAAGCGTCTTCCACGGCTTCATCTTTCACGGGACGATAAGAGATGGCGGGCCTTTCCAGTAAAAAGGCTTCCACTCCGGTCATACAGTTGTTATGGATCATGATGTCGGCGGCCAGGAGCCATTCATTGACACTGCCTTCAAAAATGACCCGGACATTGGGCAGATCCTTGCTTTTCTCAATCCATGGTGCGTGATTCTCGGCCGGGTGGGGACGCACGATAATGGTATGATCGCTGAATTCTCTGGACAAAAGGGGCAGCAGCTCAAGAAAAAAAGGATATACCTGCCCGTTTAATTGAACATACCGGCGCCAGAAGGCTTCCTGCGCCGCGCTTTTAATCTTGCCGATGGCTTTTAAATGAGCGACATAATCAAAATCAGGGTCGCTTTTATTAATATTGACGGCAGAAAAGCGGGTATTGATCAAGATTATTTTGCCAAAACGCCGGCGCAGCTCCTCCGCCTGCCTGGTAAAAATACCGCGCAGCTCAGGGCGCAGCAGGTCAAAGCGGGGATTTCCGGTTAGCACTATTTTGTTCCTGGCCCGGGGCAGGCCGCTGCAGATGTCGTCCGCCTGCTGCTCACCCCAGGCAAAAAAATAATCGATCAGGTCAAAGCATTCCGCATCTATGCGCCGTTCCCGGTAGGCATCGGCATTAACATACAGGAGCCCTTCCTCGCACCAGGCCGAAACCCGGTTTCCAACTTCTTTTATCCGCAGGCAATGATTTTTGCGGGTTGGCGAGACGCTTTTCTCGAGATAGGTGCCGCGGGGCAGCAGCTCCTGGTTTTTGCGGACTATACCCTTAGTCCCTCCGAGCACTACCCCCCAGCCTCTTGCGGCGGCCACGCAGGCGAGAAAAGTTTTGGCGGTCAGCTCCCGCGCCTTGGTTTCCACAGGCAAGATGAGCCAGCGTCGTTTTGAAATCTTGAATGTTGACAATTAGTTTCGCTCCCCGGTGATCTGATTGATATTAATCGTCGATATGCTCATATTTCCGGCCAAAGGCCTGGCTGTCACGCTTAATCTTGACCTTAAAAAGACCCGCCACATCAATAAAGAACTTCAGCAGCGGCTTGCACTTTTGAAACAGCGGGCAGCCGATGCCGCGGCGGTAAAAAGGCGAAGCTAAGAATTTATATCTCCTGGAGGCGTCTTCAATTTCGCCGGCCAGCGCAGCGTCCTGGTTAATCAAGGCTGGACTAATGTGTTGATGGATTTGATAAAGGCTTGGCGCCACTGCCGGCCACCGGTAAGGCAGCCGGTAGTGCCAGATCAGCGCATCTCTGATCCCGTTGCGCAGGAAAGCAGCATCATCCGGAAAAGCATTCCACAGCGGTCCGAGGGTCAGCAGGCGCAGCTCCGGTGAAGCATACACAGCCCGGGCCAGCGCGGGCTGATCGCTTTTCCGGCCTTCTTCCATGAAAAAACGGCTCCACCGGCTAAAAAACTCTTGCACCCGGTCATCATTCCGGAAAAAAATGGCGCCGCTGTTCCAAACCGGGAAAAGCCGTCCCGGAATTCCCGGTGCAATTTCATATTCTTTTTTTACGGTCGAGAAATTTAGCTTCATGGCCAGGTCAAACCTGTCCAGGCAGTTAAAAACCGGTTCCAGGCTTCCCCGGACTTCGGTATCGCAGTCCAAATAGAGGCAGCGCTCCAGGGAAGTATACTGAATGATATTTGTTTTTACCAGGCGGTTGTATTTGCTGTCCTTTTCCACGATAATGAGATCATCGAATGGCCATTCGCCCCGCACCCTTTGTAGATCAATCTGGTAGTTAGTAACAACCGTGCAATGAATGCCCGGGTTTGTTTTTTTCGCCGTGGCAGCGGAATGA
>JAAYGO010000270.1 GCA_012727685.1 Bacillota bacterium
GATCGTCAGCGGCGCCGGTTCGATCGTCAGCGTGCCGCTTTGGTAGCTGATATTGTAGTTGCTCGCCGTGGCCCCGGAAGGGGTAATGGTATACTGCCCCGCGTCCTCGCCCGGTAAGCGGCTGATGGTCAGGCCGCTCACCACATCTTCCGTATCGCCCCGCTTGAAGCCGGTGTAGCTCGCCGAAAAAGCCGGGTCGGGATCGCCGTAGACCTTGCTCTTGTCATCAGCCTTGATCGTCAGCGGAGCCGGTTCGATCGTCAGCAAGCCGCTTGCGTAGCTGATGGTATAGTTGCTCGCCGTGGCCCCGGAAGGGGTAATGGTATACTGACCCACGTTCTCGCCTTCTTCGCGGCTGAAGGTCAGGCCGCTCACCACGGCAGGCGTATCGTTCAACTTGAAGCCGTCATAGCTCGCCGAAAAAGCCGGGTCGGGATCGCCATAGACCTTGCTCTTGTTTTCGGCGGTGATGGTCAGCGGAGCTTTGTTCACAGGCAGCGTTACAGTGCCGCCGGTAACAATATCATAAGTGTCCTGATCCGCGGGCACAAATTGTACCCCGACAAGGCTGCTGCCTGCGGCAAGGGGAACATAGCTGGGATCCACAAACTCAAATGTGCCCGGCACGGAAGCGGAGCCACCGATAAGCGTCGAAGCCGAAAGCGATTCACCGTAGGTAATCGCCGTGGCGGAAGTCGGCCACTCGTACACTTCCGGCTTTGCCATCTCAACATTCCAGTTTAAAACAATATCGCCTTGTAAATTTGTGCCATAATTAACTTCATAGTAACTGCAGCCACTTACACAAATATAATAGGTGGACCCTTTAGTCACGCTGAACACAGCATTTGGGTTTATGTTAATAAGGCTGCCGGCTACTTCGGTAAGCTCGCTCACGGAACTGCCCGTATAAACCCCCAGAACCATACCACTATAAACTGAGCTGCCGTTAATGTTGAATGTAGCCGTGCCGTTTACCGGAGCGGTCCATTTCCACCACGCGGAATATCTATCGCCGTATGCAAAGTGAGGTTGTTCGCCCGCTTCAAAGGTGGCGCCAACGTTGCTGCCAATTACTGAGCCGCTCCTCCCTTCTATTTCCGTGGCATTGGCGAAATTGTCGTTGGGCGGAGAGCCCTCGGCTAAAACCAGGACCGGCAACAAAATTACCAATAGTAGACAGAAACTGAATGCACTAATACGCTTGACTCTATCTTTCATAACACTCCTCCTCTTACAATCATAATCAGTCATCAGCAGTAATCAAAGCATCTTCCGACATTTGCAAAATTTTTTTACTTGTAACCGGCATGTCCCCCCTTCACCCTTTTTTTGAGCATGACAGATCGGGGTTTTTATTTCCCGCCTTGCCGCAAGAGGCCTGGCAGGGAATAGCCCCGCAACAGCCCGTTTCAACAATTTTAGCATATTTTTCCCTCAGCGGATCAACCGAAAGTACTAGAAAGTGCTAGGAAACCAAAAAAACTGCCGGGTTTGACAAAAAATTTTATTAGGGCCCGCCTGTAATCCCCGCTCCTCCCTTGGGGGAAGCGGGCCAGGGGGAGAGGGTCGGGGTGAGTGGGGCGCGAATCCGAAGGGATTATGAACAGCATCGCCTTTTAACTAGCCCGAGGCCTGTGCCTTTGCCAGTCGAAGGGAAACGGGAGGTCTGACAGCACGCGAGTGGGCCGATGCTTTGTCGAATCCCTTGTGCTGCAGATATTAAAAGGGGGCGGCCGGTATCAAAGCAGGCACCTGCCGCCCCCTAATTTATTCAGCAGCTTTAGCCTTTAACTCTGGATCCGCAATTTCCGCCTCAACAGGCTCGCAAGCCCTCCGGCGCTGCACCTTAAGGCAAAATCGGCATAAACTCAACGGCCTTCACCCGGCCCGCTTCGATCTCCGGCCGGAGAAGCTGCCTCACCTCCTCCTTGGCGGTGATATAGATGATCTGCCGGCCGGCCGCGGCGATGGAAAGGAGGGCGGTGAGCTGTTGTTTCAAGCGGCTCCGGTCTGACTTGATGAACGGGTCGTCCATGATCATGAAACCGCCGCCGCCTGCAAGCAGCTTCTCCGCTAAAGTGAGCCGGATGGAGAGGTAAAGCTGATCGTAAGCGCCGCCGGAGAGCTTGTCTGCCGAAAGGATGGCGCCGTCGCGGCGCCTCACCTTGATCCGCTCTCCCGCCCGGTCGTAAAAAACCGTTTCGTAGAGGCCGCCGGTGATCTGGCGAAAGTAACCGGAGACAGGGCTGCCGGCCCCGAAAAGCTCAGCCACCCGCGCCTTCTCTTCCGCGGCGATTGCTTCGAAAATGGAGATTACCTGCTGCGCCTCCTCCTTCATCTGCCGGTGCGCCTCGACAAAGGCGATCAGCCTGCCCCGGATCAGCGGCAGGTCCGAGGCACTGCGGCAGTAGAGGGGATCGGCCTCGCTCTGCAAGATCAAGTTGGCCTGCCGCTCAATTTCCTGCAGCTCCCGCTCCACCGCGGCGATCCGGTAGCCGCCGGCCGCCATCTTTTCCTCCACAGCCTGTTTTCGTTCCTTCAACTGGGCTACCGTCTGATCATCGTAGTGCAGGCCGGGGGACTCGCCGACAAAGGACGCCAGGGCGGCTACGGCCTCCTCCCAAAACTTAAGCGGCGTCTCACCGGCGGGGTCACCGGCGGCGGGCGGAGAGCTAAAAAGGCTTTCCAAAACGCTCCTGCAGGCGGTTATCTCCGCGCCGGCTTCCCGCTTTTCCTTCAACCGGGCGCTGTATTCTACCAGGCTCCCCAGCCCCGAGCGCTCCTTGATCTCGCCGATGGCCCGCGCGGCCACGCTCAACTCCCGGGCGCGGAGAGGCATGGTGAAATCGCGGAGCGCCGCCAGCTCGCGTTTCAAGGCTTCTATTTCGCCTTTCATCCGGTTCAACTCGGCCTGCAGGCGGTCGTATTCGGCCGTGCAAGCCTGGACGGCGCGGTGTACCGCCCCTTCGCCTTCTCCCTCCAGGCCGTGCCGGGCCAGCTTGGTCATGATATTCTCCAGGGCGGCGGCAGCAACGCCGCGATCGCGCTTGACCCGGTAGGCGGCAAGCCAGGAGAGGAGGGCAACCAGCGCCGCGACAGCCGCGGCGGTGAAGAAAAAGGGCTCCGGCCTGAGGATCGCGCCGGCGACCGCGACGATTAACAGCACCGCGGCAAAGGCGGCTGTAGCCGCCAGGAAACGTCCATGCCCTTCCCGCCGCATGACATCTCCCTTCAGCACCAGGTAATTCTTTAAGGCGGGACGGATCTCCTCATCGATCAGGGTTTTCCGTTCTTCGACCTCTTCAAATGCAAGCCGCTTTTCCTGCCACTGCCGCTTTAACGCGTTTAGCTCCTGTTCCTTCTCCTTCAGCCCGGCCTTCAGCCCGGCATATTCCTCTTTCAAGCGCCGCCTGTCCCGCTCAGCTTCGGCCCAGGCCCGCTCATCATCGTCGTTGATCTGCTGAAGCGCCTGCAGCCTGGCTTCCGCCTCCTGCAACTGCTCCAGCGCCTGTTTCCCCTTTTCGTACCTTTCCCGCTGCCGCGCCCGCTCAAAGGCCTCCAGCCGCTCCTCGATGGCGGCAAGCTCTTCCGCCAGGTCGAGCTGCTCCTTTTCCAGGGCGGGGAATCCCTCGGCAAGCAGCGCCCGGTGCAGCTCCTCAATGTGGCTCGCAAGCTCCCCGGCCTCCTCCAGGCGGCTTTTCAGCTTTACCTCGCCGCTGTTCCGGAATTGACCGGTCGGAGTGAGCGCGGCCATCTCGTAGAGCTTGCCGATAATGGCGGCGATCTCCGCGGTGCGCAAGCCGGTCAGGCGATCGGTTAAGTCCGCGTAAAACTCCCTTTCCCGCGCGATAGCCAGGTTGCTGTTGCGGATAATGAAAATATTGGCGCATTCGGCGGGGCTGAGCCCGGCCACCTTGGAGAGATCGCCGCTTTCCGGGAGCTTGATCGTTTCCCCAGGCTTGGGCTCCAGGATCACGTACCCTTCCGGGAACTGCTCCACCCGCTCCAGGGCGGCAAATTCTTTTTCCCTGGCCTGACGCCCCAGCAGCAGCTTCACCAGAGCGTCAACGGTCAGCGTTTTGCCGGTTTCATTGTCCCCGTACAGCAGGTTGAAGCCGGGGGCGAGGCGGCAGCGGCGGTTGCGCACCGGGCCATAGAGGTCGATCAGAAATTCCCGGATGATCATAGCTTCGCCTCCATCATCGCCCTGACCGCCAGTTCGCGCAGCCGCTTCTTCCGCTCCCCGTCACTTTCTGCCCGGTCCAACTTTTCCAGGAAATTCCTGAACAGATCATCATGCAGGACTGCCCGGATGTCGCGAAAGGTAAATTCCGGTTCCGCGGCGCGGCAGCCGGCGCTTAAGCGGCGCACCTCGGCGGCGAGGGCCGTTTCATCCAGCCCCCGGGAGCCGTCAATGTATCCGGCCACCGTCAAGAGCAGGCGGGACTGCGGGTGCAGGTTTTTGAGCGCTCTGCGCACCTGCTCCACCGGGTCGGTACCGCTGAACGGGTCCAGCTTGACCAGCCGCGCCTCGTAATGAAAGGTATCGAGGGGATATTCCCGGGGCGGCCCGCCCGCTTCAAAAAGATTGGCCAGGCGCCGGCCCGTTTCGCGCCGGGTAACCGATGCCGGAGAACCCGGGTAAACAAAGTAGCGCTCCCTTCCGTTCTGCCGCGGCAGGGTCCAGACCCGGTAGCTGGTATGAAAATGGCCGGCCAGGATATAGTCGCAGGGAAGCTCGTTAAAATAGGCCAGGCGGGCTGGCATGTAGCGGCTGCTCCCTTCCTCGCCCAGATCCCGGCGGGAGAAGAAGGCGTCGAGCAGTTCGCCGTGGTAGAGAAGCAGGTTAATCTGGCCGGGTTCCATCCGGGCGGCCATTTCACGCAGGCGCAGCAGGATCTCCGCCCCGCCGGCCGGCTCGAAGGGCAGCCCCCAGACGGTGACCGCACCGCACTGAAAGGGCTGCCGCCAGTCATCTAAAACCCTGGCGCTGCCGCCCAGGTAAATGCCGCCGGTAAAGGCGGCATAGTCGTGGTTGCCGGGCAGCACCAGCACGGTAAAGGGCAGGCTGGAGAAAAGGGCCCGCACCCGATCCTGCAAATTGAGCAGGTCGGCGCCGTGATCAAAGAGGTCGCCGCTGATGAGCAGCAGCGAAATCTGCTCGGCGGCACCCGTATCCAGCAGCTGCTGCAGCGCCTGCCAGCGTTCATCGTTGTAGACTTTTAAATGCAGGTCGGCAGTATGTAAAATTTTCAACCGGTTCTCACGTCCCGCCCACTGCCAGGGATAAATAATAAATAAAAGGCCCGTTTCCTTGCCTAGCTAAATATGATGATCAAGACAGCGATTAACGCCAGGACAGCGGCGATTAACCCGGCTACCTTCCAGAAGCTTACCGGTGCCTCGCCGTGCACTTTCCCGGTCTGGCCGTTTACCAGGAACTTATAGACCTTGTTGTTAAACAGGTAGGTGGAGACCCACACCGGAAGCAGGATATGCTTAAACCGGATATTCCTGAACACGGTGTTCAGGCTCAGCCTGCGCACTTCGTCGGCAGCGATGTGCCTGGTTATTTCGTCGCGCAACTGTTTCTCCATCTCTTGTTGGGCCTTTTCCCAACCTTCTTTCAGGCCGACGCTGTATCTTTCAGCGGTAAAACCGGCCAAAAAACCGGCCTGATACTGCACCAGCTCTTTTAAATCAAACGGCTCGATTTTCCGGATCAGCTTGTCGTCGACCTGCCGGGAGGCATTGACCAAAAAATCATCGAAATTACGGGCAAAATGGCCGTTTACAGGACGCCAGCGCGTATGCCGCACTCGCCTTTCCCTGGTCTCGGTTTTGCCTTCTTTTTTAACCGTATATTTCTCCGTTGTATAGTAATAAGTGCCGGCCTCAGCCCAGTACTCCGTTTCGCTATCGGCATCATAAGTCCAGAAAGGGACGTATACGCCGGCAATCGCTTCCCGGCGGTAGTTTTTTTTCAAGGCCCGGGGCGCAAAGAAACGTTTTCTAATCCACTGGCTAAAGTTTTCCTCGGCTGTATTCTTGCTGACCTTGAACGGGACCAGGCTTTCCGGGGCGATCCCGGCGCTGCTTTCCTGGTCAATGATATGGGAAGAACCGCAAAAGGCGCACTCGGCCGCAACACTGCTGCCGTCCACTACCGTTTCGGCGCCGCAGTTATGGCAGTGGATCACTTTTTTTACCGCTCCCCAGTCCAGGTTGGCGGTGTTTTCGGCGGTCTTGAAGTCATATTCCAGGATGGCACCGGTTTGCACGGTCACCGCGGCTTTTTTCCCGCAATAAGCGCAGTGGAGGGTCTGGTGCTCCGGATCAAAAACCATTTCTCCGCCACAGGAGGGGCACTTGGTCTGACTCCTGGCCTGATTGGCCGTCTCCTCGGTCATTTAACTCACCTTCCCTTCTTATACCAGCTTATTGCCGCACTTGGCACAGAAAGCAGCATCTGCGCCGTTTTGGGCGCCGCACTTGGTGCAGAACTTTGCAGCGGGAACCGCTTCAATTTTGGTGCCGCACTTGCTGCAAAATGCCGCGTCCCCGGGCGCCACATGGCCGCACTGCGGGCAGGCGATCCCGCCCTGAGGCTGCTGCGGCGGCGGGGTTTGCGCCGGCTGCTGGCCCCTGCCGGCGGCAGCGCCTTGCTGCATCCCCTGGGCCATCATGCCGGCCATGCCCATGCCCACCCCCATGCCGATGCCGGCCTGGGTCATGGCATTCACTCCCGGGTTCTTAACGCTTTCCTTCATGGC
>JAAYGO010000224.1 GCA_012727685.1 Bacillota bacterium
ATTACGAGAACCGCATCCCCGAGCTGCAGCTTACAAATGAAAGGCTTAACGAAGATATGGCCGACCTGCTCGACGCGGCGGCTCTGGATGAAGAACAGGAAAAGAAGCTGGAGCGGGAGTTTGCCCGCGAATACCATCTCATTACCAGGGACGACCGGCTGGAGGCGGTGGCGGCGGACATCGTTGACCACTTCATCAGCAGGGGCTTCCAGGGCAAGGCCATGGTTATCTGCATCGACAAGGCCACCGCCATCCGCATGTACAACAAGGTCCAGAAATACTGGCAGCGCAAACTAAAGGAGCTGCGCGCGCAGCGCGGGCTGCTTCCGGAAGAGGAATGGCCTGAGCTGGAGAATAAAATCAAATTGCTTGAAGAGACCGACATGGCGGTGGTAGTTTCCCAGTCCCAGAATGAAATTCGCGACATGGCGAAAAAGGGGCTCGATATCCGCCCGCACCGCAAGCGCATGGTTGAAGAAGATCTGGAGCAAAAATTTAAAGATCCGGACGATCCCTTGCGCCTGGTTTTTGTCTGCGCCATGTGGATGACCGGCTTCGACGTGCCCTCCTGCTCTACCCTCTACCTGGACAAGCCCATGCGCAACCATACCCTGATGCAGACCATCGCCCGGGCCAACCGGGTCTTCCGGGACAAGGTTTGCGGCCTGATCGTGGATTACGTGGGCGTCTTCAGGAACCTGGAGCAGGCGCTGGCCATTTACGGGGCTGGCGGGGCAGGGGGCGGGGGTGAGAGCCCGGTCGAGGATAAGGCGGCGCTCGTGGCCGCCCTGAAACATGCCGTGGCGGAGCCGAAGGCTCTTTGCCGGGAGCAGGGCGTCCGGCTGGAGGAGATCGCTGCAGTACAGAAGTTCGACAGGGTGGAGCTGCTGGACGATGCCGTTAACCAACTGGTGGCCCGGGAAGAGCAGAAGAGGCGCTTCCTGGAACATGCCAGCAACGTCTACCGCCTTTACAAGGCCATCCTCCCGGATCCGGCGGGAGAGGAACTGCAGGCCGACTGCGCGCTCATCAAGGTATTGGCCGACAAGATCCGCGCCTTGAACCCCCCGGTGGATATCAGCGGGATCATGGGGCAGGTGGAAGAACTCCTGGATCGCTCCATCGCCACAAAAGGTTATTTGATCCGGGGTGGTCAGCCCATCATTGACCTGAGCAAGATCGATTTTGAGCTGCTCGAAGCCAATTTTAGACAGGGACGAAAATATACGGAAGTGGAGAGGGTCAAGGCTGCCATTGCCCGGCACCTGCAGAAGATGGTCCGTTTAAACCGCACCAGGATGGACTTCCTGGAGCGTTTCCAGCGGATGATCGACGAGTACAATTCCGGCTGCATCAACGTGGAAGAGTTCTTCCGCCGGCTGATGGAATTCGCCAAGAGCCTGACCAGAGAGGAGCAGCGGGCCGTTGCCGAAGGACTCAGCGAAGAGGAGCTGGCTATTTTCGATCTTCTTACTAATAAGCCCGAGATTAAGCTTACGAAGAAGGAGCGGGAACAGGTCAAGATGACGGCCCGCGAGCTGCTGGAGGTCCTGAAACGCGAGAAACTGGTCCTCGACTGGCGCAAGCGGCAGCAGGCCCGGGCCCAGGTGCGGGTAACCATTGAACAGGTTCTCGACGAGGGGCTGCCCAAAGTCTATACGGCCGAGATATACAGGGCCAAGGCTGCCGCCGTTTTCGAGCACGTTTACGACTGCTACTACGGCGACGGCAAGAGCATCTATTCTACGGTAGCCTAGGGTTAAATATAAATAAAACCTCCGCCGCTGATTTGAGCAGCGGAGGTTTAATGCATTGCTGAAAAGGGCACCTAAACTGTCTTAGTATTCGAGTACGCGGGGCAGAGTTTTAGCCTGCTCGATCCACTTTGCCACTTCAGTTTCACTGGGTACGCGGCGCGTAAGCTTCTTCGCCTCATTGACTTCGGCCAGGGTCTTGGCCAGATTGACGGGATTGCGGCGGGCCAGTTCCGGCACTGTATCTACGCCTGCGGCTTCCAAAAGTTCGGCATACTCCGAACCGATGCCATGAATCCGGTAGAGGTCAACCATGTTGGCAAACTTGAGGATCTGTTTTTCTGAAAGGCCTGTTTTTTCGGCAAGTTCCTTCCGCTGCGCGCTTGTCGCACATGCGGCAAGCAGCCCGTCGGTATCTTTGATTCCGGCTTCCCTGAACTTTTTGCCGATCACCTCACCGATACCTTCCACGTCTTCGATTTTGTAATTCGCCATGCTTAGACCTCCTGTAATTTAGTAGTCTAAAAAGACGCTTTCATGGGAAACAATTAAATTATCAGGCCTTTCCAACAGCTTTATGAAAATTATAGGCATTGATGATGGAAAATGTCAATATTTTGTTGGGATGCTACTTTTAATACTGGCGCGCCTTTTCGTGGTGTTTTTTTACATCTCAATTAAGTGAGAAATTTAAGGATATCCCTAATGGACTATTTTGACTACCCTTCGGAATACGCTTAAAATAGTGTTAAAGTAAGAAATCCTGGCAGAGGCTGGAATTTAATATGGCCGGTCTAGATGAAAAATACATGTCCTTGGCCCTTGAACAGGCCAGGATGGCCTTTCAGCGGGGTGAGATCCCCATCGGTGCGGTCCTTGTGCGCGAGGGTGCGGTGATTGCCGCGGATCACAACCGGCGTGAAGAGCTTTGTGACGCCACCGCCCATGCCGAGGTCCTGGTTCTGCGTCGCGGGGGGGAGCTCCTCGGAGGCTGGCGCCTCCCGGGCTGCACACTGTACGTTACCGTGGAGCCCTGCCCCATGTGCGCCGGCGCCCTGGTGCAGGCCCGCGTGGAGCGCCTCGTCTACGGCGCCGCCGACCCAAAGGGAGGCGCGGCCGGGACCCTTTATGACATTGTGCGCGATCCAAGGTTAAACCACCGCCTGGAGGTAACCGCGGGGGTCCTGGCGAGCGAATGTGCCTTGTTAATGCAGCATTTTTTTCAAGCCCGGCGCAGTTGATCACCATCATCGTCTGTTCAAGATTGTGCCGCAGCTAACCGATCCATCCAAGGTAAGATTTTAAGCGAGTAAGCCGGCTACATCATCTCACATCCCCCCGGTAAGATTTCGTCGTGAGTGAGCCGATCCCCATTTAGTAATATTTTAGGTGAGTGATCGCGGGTCCTTTACAAACCGTGCCGGTTGTGTTTATAATAGATTGCAGTGCGGAGAGGTGGCTGAGCTGGTCGAAGGCGCTCGACTCGAAATCGAGTGACGGCGTGAAGCTGTCCGTGGGTTCGAATCCCACCCTCTCCGCCAGTTTTATGGGAATCCTCTCAAGAAGAGTGTATTTATTCACGAGAAATCCACAGGATGCCCCGGGATATTCACAGGATATTCACAAGACACCCCCATTATAGTTTGAATTAAATATTATCTTAAAGCTCGCTTCATTTTGCGGATCGGCGGTCTGTGCAAATCCGTGAATCTCTTGGGGTTTAATTGTTATTTTAATTTATTTTTAATTTTTTTAAATGGGATGATTTTGGGAATACTATCCCTAACCAGATACAGGGAGAGCTGTTGCCAGGCCATGGCCGTTGAAGTCAGCCAGGCAGCGCAGTCCCTGAATATTGTTGATAATGGGAGAAGAGAAAGATGAGGGGTCATAAAATCACCAGGATGCAATTTATAATCGTATCATGCTTGGGGTTGGCAGTTATCCTATCGCTCAGCCAGCTCGCCGAGCTGCGCTACGAGCAGGAAATGCTGCGCGATGAAATTATTGATCTATCCGGAGTCTACGAGAAAAACCGGACCCTGGCGGAGCAACTGCAAGCGGTCCGGGAACAGATCGTCCTTCTGCGACAGCGCAATCAATCGCTGGAGGAGCTGCTTTCGAACCGTGTCAGGACATACTTGATTGCCACGGGTAGTTTGCCCGCCGGGACAGCAGAGGGCTTTTATCCCTCGCGCTCCGGCCTTGAGGGCAGCTACCGCTCCATTGATTTGCTCAATATGCCGGTGCAAAGCAAGTCCGGTTTCTTGCCTGAGGATTTTGAGCGCATTTGGAAACGCTATAATGCCGTCCACCTGAAAGGGACAGGTGAAGCGCTGATCCGCGCTGAAAATGAAACCGGCATCAATGCGCTGGTTCTTGCCGCCATCATCGTGCACGAATCGCATTTCGGCGAATCGGCTCTGGCGCTACATAAAAATAACCTGGCGGGGCTGGGGGCCTATAATGGCAGGGCAGGCCGCACGGCCATGAGCTTTGCCACGAAAGAAGATTGCATTACATATTTGGCCGAATTTTTAGCCCGCGAATACGTCACGCCCGGCGGGAAATATTACCACGGCGGCGATCTGGCGGCCATCGGGAAGAGCTATGCTGCGGATCCCAACTGGTCTTATAAAGTGGCGCAGAATATCCGGCGGCTGGTAACGGCGGCTATCGAGGACCCTGCCGCAATGCTGGACCTCTATCAAGCTCGCGCCGGCGAAGTTTACGTTGCGCAAAGCAGTTGAATGTGTTATTATCTCATAATGGACAGTGACTGAAGGAGGTTTTTAGGATTGAAAGATAAAATTCATCCCCAGTATTATCGTACGACAGTTACCTGCGCCTGCGGCGAATCATTTGAAACCGGTTCGACGAAGGAAAATTTGCGTGTAGAAATCTGCTCCAAATGTCATCCGTTTTTTACGGGTAAGCAGAAGTTCGTCGATACGGGCGGCCGGGTGGAACGCTTCAAGAAAAAATACGGCATGGAATAGTTGCTATCCGCAGAGCAGGGCGCTTTGCTCTGCTCTTTTTTGATCCCCGGGGTTTACCTTATCCTCTGGTCTAATCCCCGTTTATACTTTTTGAGAGTGTAGCCCCATGTCATAGTGCGGGGGCATCCTCTGGGAAATAAAAAGTGCCGGCTCGTGGTTCGGCGCTGAAGGAAAAGAGCGGCAAGAGATTAAGCCTATTGTTAATATAGAGTCGTCCCCTTTGATCGATTAAAGAAGAGGTGTCAGCAAGATGCTGGAGAAATTGGAGTCTCTAGAGAATCGCTACCTTGAACTGGAAGCACTTTTAAGCGATCCTGCCGTGATCGGACAGCAGTCGGTCTGGCGGGAACATTCCCGGGAACTGGCTTCTCTTTCTGAAATTATGGAGCCATACCGCCGCTACAAGAAGGTAACAAGCGATCTTAAAGATGCCGCGGAGCTGCTTAAAGAAAGCAGAGACAGCGAGATGGTAAATTTCTTAAAAGAAGAGATGGGCAAGTTAAACAAAGAAAAAGAGGCCCTGGAGAAAAAACTTAAAGAGCTGCTGATTCCCAAGGATCCCATGGATGAGAAAAATGTTTTTATTGAAATCAGGGCTGGTACCGGCGGCGAAGAGGCAGCCCTGTTTGCCGCAGATTTATTGAAGATGTATACTCAATATGCCGAGCAGCGAGGCTGGAAAATAGAAATTGTGGACGCCCATCCCACAGATATAGGTGGTTTTAAGGAAGTGATTGTCGGCGTGGCCGGCAAAGGGGCCTACAGCCGTCTTAAATACGAGAGCGGTGTCCACCGCGTGCAGCGCATTCCGGAGACCGAGTCGGGAGGCAGGATCCATACCTCTGCCGCCACCGTGGCTGTACTGCCCGAGGTTGAAGAGGTGGAAGTGGAAATCAATCCCCAGGATCTGCGTATCGATACCTTTTGCTCCACCGGCCCGGGCGGGCAGAGCGTGAACACAACCCAGTCCGCCGTGCGCATTACGCACCTGCCTACCGGCATAGTTGTCAGTTGCCAGGACGAGAAGTCACAGCTAAAAAACAAGGAAAAGGCCATGCGGGTCCTGCGCAGCCGCTTAATGGATAAATATCTGGCCGAACAGGCGGCTGAAATGGCGGAGACCAGGAGAGCTCAGGTCGGCAGCGGCGATCGGAGTGAACGGATCCGCACCTACAACTTTCCCCAAAACCGGGTTACCGATCACCGCATCTCTCTGACGCTGCACAAACTCGATCAGGTGCTTGCCGGCGATCTGGATGAAATCATTGAGCAGTTGATTGCTTCCGCCAGGGCTGAACAGTTGCGCGCCACGGGGACAAAATAAATGATGCGCGGGCAAACGATTGAGGAAGCTCTGCGGGGAGCTTCTTTTCGTTTAAAGCAAGCCGGCCTGACAAACCCCAGGGATGAAGCCGAGTACCTTTTAAGCTGGGCCAGCGGAAAAGAGCGGCTCGCCCTCTATGTAAATCGCGATGCCCCCCTGTCCCCGCTGGAGGTTGCTATTTTCGAGCACATTGTGCAGCGGCGCTGCCTCGGGGAACCGCTCGCCTATATTACCGGGGTTAAGGAATTTTACGGCCTGGAGTTCATTGTCAATCGCCACGTGCTTATTCCCCGCCCGGAAACAGAGGGCATTGTGGAAGCGGCTTTGCACTGGGCCCGTCAATACGACGAAAGTGGCAGGGAAGCGATCGAGGCTGTCGATCTGGGCGCCGGCAGCGGCAACCTGGCGGTAACGCTGGCTTCCCTTTTAAAGAATGTCCACTTTAAAGCGGTGGATCAATCTGCCGAGGCCCTGGCGGTTGCCTATCGCAACGCCTGCCGGCATGGGATAGCGGATAGAATTAGTTGGTATCGCGGCGACTATTTTGGGGCTTTCTCCCACCTGCAAGAGAGGCCTCGTTTCAACCTGATCGTGGCCAACCCCCCTTATATCAAGCGCTCCGACTTGGCCGCGCTGCCGCCCTCCGTCATTCACTTCGAACCTTACCGGGCCCTTGACGGCGGAGAGGATGGCCTGGACGGTTTTCGCTCTTTGCTGCGGGACTTGCCCGCATTCGTGGCCCCGTCATGTTTTGTGGCTTTGGAAATCGGCGCCGGGCAGGCGGAGGCGGTGACAGCCCTTTGCCGCGAACTAAAGCTTTTCCGTTCGATTAAGGTGCGTTCCGATTACCAGGGCATACCCAGAATCGTGGAAGCATTAATTTAACCTTTCATCGCAGATGAGCCAAAGTCACCGTCCCCTTGACTCAGTCCCCTTGACTCACGGATTGTGGAGGGGTTAATCTAATCTTTCCCCGGTAGCCGTGATTACCAGCTTGCCATGTTTTACTCCTTTTACTCCTAAAAGGCAGTCTGCCACCTCCCTCGCCTCTTTGGCCTTTCCCTTGACGACCATTACTTCCAGGCAATGATCGTGATTAAGGTGCACATGCATTACCGATATGATCAGGTTGTGGTGGCGGTGCTGCATCTCCAGCAGCAAATCGTTTAGACCGCGGACATGATGATCATAAACCAGTGTTATTGTCCCCGCCACCTCTTCCTCCTCGCTGGACCAATCCCGTTCAACCAGTTGATTGCGGATTAAATCCCTGATCGCCTCGGAGCGATTCACAGATCCCTTGCTGACCACTTCCCGGTCGAATCGTTCCAGCAATTCCCGATCAATGGAGATGCCGAACCGTACCAGCTCACCCATTTTATTCCCTCCTTTTAAAAAACGTGGAGCAACAGCGCCGCTGGTGATGAAACAATTCGTTAAATCCTTCATTATAGCAACTGCTTTACCGATATTATAGCATATACACCATAGCTGGATGGAATATCAAGAGCTGTCTAAATCATACAGATAGTGGCAATAATAGTGGCAGGGAGGGAAAACAATGCTTTCGGGAAAAGTCCAGTTAACCGGAGTGAATACTTTTAAACTGAGCACCCTGCCGCCCCGGGAAATGAAGGAGCTCTTTCGCAAAGTTAAGAAGGGAGATCAGCAGGCCAGGGACAGGCTTGTCGAGGTAAATTTGCGCCTTGTTTTAAGTATTTTGCAGCGCTTTAAGAATCGTGGAGAACCGCTGGACGACCTTTTCCAGGTTGGCTGCATCGGCCTTTTAAAGGCCATCGATAATTTTCAATTGGAACAGGATGTGAATTTTTCCACCTATGCGGTGCCCATGATCATAGGCGAGATCAAGCGATACCTGCGCGACAATAACAGTATCCACATCAGTCGTTCGCTTAAAACCCTTTCGCAAAGGGTCCAACAGACGCGAGAAGAACTGTTGAAAAAGAATTTGCGCGAGCCGAATGTCAATGAAATCGCCGCCTGCATGGATTTGACCGTGGAAGAGGTGGTTTTTGCCTTTAATGCGACCCAGGAACCGCTATCTTTACATGATCCCGTTTTCAGCGATAGCACCGATCCGGTCTACGTCATGGATGTGATCAGCGATCAGAGTCACAGCACCGAGAAGTGGCTGGATCATCTTGCTTTACAGGAAGCGCTGGCCAAGCTGCAGCCAAGGGAGCGGCAAATTTTGGAGGCCCGTTTCTTTGAGGGAAAAACCCAGGTAGAAATTGCCAGGCAGGTGGGGATTTCCCAGGCCCAGGTTTCCCGGATTGAAAAAGCCGCCCTGGAGTTAATTCGCAATCATTATAAGCAGGAACCGGGCCGGGGAGGGGAGCAGGATGAAGCGGCGGGCCACTAAATATGCATGGTTGATGATGCCGGTTGTTTTTTTTACTGCCTGCCTCCTATCGGCCTGGATGCAAGAAAACACAGGGGGAAAAGCAGCGGATTTTTGGCAAATTGAGCCGCTGCCGGCGCCTGTAGTCCGCCTCCATGTGATCGCCAATAGCAATCATCCGGACGACCAGGCGTTTAAAATGCAGGTAGTGGAAGAAGTACAGCGTTTCCTTTCTACAGGTCAAGATTTTGCAGATCGAGAGGCCTACATCGCCCATTTGCGCTTCGTGATGCCTGAACTGCAGCGGCACCTGAAGCGCTTTGCGGTCAAAGCTGCCCCTTTCAATCCGAAAATCGGGCTGGCACTGGGGCCGGCCCATTTCCCCTTGCGCGCCTATGGAACCAGGATATTTCCTCCCGGTGAATACCTGGCCCTAAATGTAACCATCGGGGAAGGGTTGGGTGAGAACTGGTGGTGCCTCCTCTTCCCCTCCCTCTGCCTGCCGCTGGCCGGCGGCAATTCCGGCGATTACCAAGTCGAAAAGGCTGTTCAGGGAGCGGCGGCACTGGAAAAAGAAAGCGCTGTCCCGAAAGCTGCCGCCGTTTATGATCTGCGGCGCCCCAAGGATAAGGCCAGGTGGTTAAAACGGCCAATGAAGCAATTGAAAAAGTAAAAGGGTTACCTTATAATGAGTGATGTCATAGTGAGTGATGTTGAAGCAAGAGTTATAGCTTCCACCAGAGAATTCGTCCGGGAGGTTGGGTAATGTATTGGAGTATGGCTTTCGGCATCTTTGGAGGCCTTGGCCTTTTTTTATTCGGGATGCAAATGATGGCCTCGGGGATGCAGATGGTAGCCGGAGATCGGTTGCGGCGAGTTTTAGAAGTATTAACTAATCGTCCCGTGATTGGCGTGCTGACCGGCCTCCTGGTTACCTTGCTCATTCAAAGCAGCAGTGCAACGGCAGTGATGGTTGTCGGTTTTGCCAACGCCGGCTTGATGAACCTTGCCCAATGCATCAGTGTGATCATCGGCGCCAATATCGGCACTACCGTTACGGCTCAGATCATCTCCTTTAAAATCGATATTCTAGCCTTGCCCGCCATTGGCATTGGCGCCTTCCTTATATTCATCGGCAAACGCCGCCTGCACCGCTACCTCGGACAGGCAGTGCTCGGTTTTGGTCTGCTATTCCTGGGCCTTTCTACCATGTCCGCAGGGATGGCGCCCCTGCAACAATCGGCAGTATTTCAGAACCTGCTCATCCAGTTTGGCCACAAGCCGGTCCTGGGGGTGCTCTGCGGCGCCCTCTTTACAGCATTGATCCAGAGCAGCAGCGCCGCGACGGGGGTGATCATCGCCCTGAGCATGCAGAACCTGATCCCCTTTTCCGCCGCTGTACCCCTGGTTTTAGGCTCAAATATCGGCACATGCGTTACCGCGATCCTGGCGAGCATCGGCACAAACATCCCCGCCCGTAGAACCGCAGTCGCACACCTTCTTTTCAATGTGATCGGCGTCGTTCTGATCCTCTTTTTCATCGGCTCATTTACTGAACTGCTCCAGGGGACGGCCTCCACTGTGCCCCGGCAAATAGCCAATGCCCACACCGCCTTTAACCTTTTTAATGCCGTAGTTTTTCTTGTCTTCCTCAAGCCTTTTGCCAGGCTGGTTTGCCACATTGTTCCCGGCCCTGACGATGTTGTTGTAGCGGGTCCGGCTTACCTGGACTCCCGCATGCTGCATACACCCGCGGTAGCGATCGGGGGGGCGAAAAAGGAGCTGTTGCGCATGGGTGGCATTGCCCAGGAAATGTTGAGAGATACGGTTCAGGCTTTTATTAGCAACGATCTGCGCAATGCCAGGCAAATCGAGCAGATGGAAGATTTGATTGACGGCCTGGAGAAGGAGATAAACATTTACCTGGCCGATCTCTCCCAGCAGTCCCTGACGCAGCGGCAGTCGAAAAGAATTGCCGCCTTCATGTCCGCCGCCAACGACCTGGAACGAATCGGGGATCATTGCCAAAATATTCTGCAACTGGCGGAGACCAAGTCGGATGAGCGGCATCCCTTTTCGGACGAAGCCCTGGATGAAATCTCCATGCTCTATCGCAAAGTGGAGGCGATGCTCGAGCAGGCCATAATTTGCTTTAAAGATTCGGATAAAGGGCTGGCCCTGGAGGTAATTAAGGGAGACGACGAGATCGACATGCTCGAAAAAAGCTTGCGCAAAAGCCATATCGAACGGATCAATACGAAGAGATGTTATCCCCCTGCGGGTGTAATCTACCTCGATGTGATCAGCAATCTCGAACGGATTGCCGATCACGCCACCAATATCGCGCAACTTGTTATTGAAGATTAAAATAGCCTTGCTGCGGGGCGATGATGATAAAAAACATGAGCAAAGGCTTCCATTCCATAACCGGTACTTTTCTCCTGCAGCCCCACGGCAAAGCGATTGCCAGGGCTGCTGATATTATCAGGCGGGGGGGGCTGGTCGCCTTCCCCACGGAAACGGTTTACGGCCTGGGCGCTGCTGCTACGGACGCCGCAGCTGTAAGGCGGATCTTTCAGGTCAAGGGCCGCCCCGCCGATAACCCGTTAATCGTACACGTCTCTGCTAAAGAACAGCTTTATGTTGTTGCCGCTTCTTTACCGGAGGGCGCAGCAGAGCTGGTAGACCGTTTTTGGCCCGGCCCGTTAAGCCTGGTTTTACCCCGCTCCAGTGCCATTCCGGATGAGGTGAGCGCGGGTTTGCCGACGGTTGCGGTGCGCATGCCCTCCCACCCGGTCGCGCTGCGCCTGATCGCCAGGGCCGGCGTGCCGATTGCGGCCCCCAGCGCCAACCGTTCCGGACGCCCCAGCCCCACCATGGCCAGCCATGTGCTTGCAGACCTGGCCGGCCGGATCGATGCTGTGATCGATGGCGGTCCGTGCCCGGTCGGAGTGGAATCAACGGTCCTTGACCTTACCGGGGCAGTGCCCTTGATTTTACGCCCTGGGGCGATTACCGCCGAGGCAATTGCAAAGTGCCTTGGCCGCGCAGTAGAAATAGCCGGCAAATACAGCGGCAAACCGCCGTCTCCGGGGATGAAATATCGCCATTACTCTCCCCGGGCGCCGCTGCTGCTGATCACCGGCCCGCCCGCCCGCCGGGAGAAATTGATTGCCGCCCTGAAGCGGCATTATCAGAGGCGCAATCTTAAAGTGGGCCTGTTAATGCCGGATCAATCCGTAGACCCCGCTGTGGCGGCTCGCCGGCTTTACCGGGCTTTGCGCGCCTTTGATCAACAGGGGGCAGATCTGATCCTGGCGCAAGAGATACCGGCTGTGGGCCTGGGCGCAGCCGTTATGAACCGGCTGGCCAAAGCAGCAACCCGGATCATCAAAGCCTAATAAGGAGACGGGGACGGTCCGCATTGACCCTGATATTCAGGGGAAAAGCGTCGATCGAAGAAGATTTTAGAATGAATGACCATGCCCCCAATAAGCGGGGCACAATTGAAGGATGACAATAGAGTCATTCATAGTTCAGGGTGCCCTGTCATCCTGAGCTAGCGAAGGATCTCCAAGCTACGCTGCGCCATGAAATTTTTTGGCGTTTAATCTTGGAGTATAAATAAAAAGATTCTACGCTTCGCTCAGAATGACAGGGCATGCAAAATGGCAGGATAAACCCTATACCCCGCCAAGCAGGCCTACCCCCTCTCCCCCCATTGGGGGTAGAGGGCAGGGCGAGGGGGGCTAAATCCGCCCAAGGTAGATCGATAGCTTCAAGGAGGTTGCAATGCCTTATATAATCTTTGTTTGTACCGGCAATACCTGCCGCAGCGTGATGGCGGAAGCAATTATGCGCCGCGAAAAAGACAAACTCGCGTGCGACCTGGAAGTAGCTTCGGCCGGGTTGGCTGCCGTGGAGGGCGCCGGGGCGACCCCCCATGTGCAAAGCCTTTTGGCCGCAGAAGGGAGCGATGTTTATGCCCATGCGGCCAGGAATCTGGATGAAAACATGGTGCGCCGGGCCGACCTGATCCTGGTCATGACCCGGCAGCACCGGGAATGGTTAATTGAGGAATTTCCAGAAGCTGCTGCGAAAACTTACCTGTTAAAGGAGTACGCCGGGATTAGGGATGGTGACCCGGATATAAGCGATCCCTTCGGGGGCTCGTGGGAAAAATATCGAGCTACTTTGGAGGAAATCAAGAAATGCATCACGAATATTGTTGAGAAATTAAAAGGGGGAGAAAATAATGGAAATTGCCCTGGGTTGTGATCATGCCGGGTTCAGATTAAAAGAACAGATCAAGCAGCATCTCCAGGCCCAGGGGATTGTGGTCTCCGATTTCGGGACATTTTGCGAAAACAGCGTTGACTATCCGGATATAGCCCTGCCTGTGGTTAAAGCTATCCGCGAAGGCCTATTCCCGCTGGGTATTCTTATCTGCGGGACCGGTATCGGAATGTCCATTGCCGCCAACAAGCACGCCGGTATACGTGCGGCCCTGTGCAATGATCCCTATTCAGCACGCTGTGCACGGGAACATAACGATGCCAATATCCTAACCCTTGGCGCGCGCGTAATCGGGCCCGGCATGGCCCTGGAGGTTGTGGATCAGTTTATCAAGGCGCAGTTCAAGGGAGGTAGACACCAGCATCGCCTGAACAAAATTGCCCTGTTTGAAAGCTGAAGCGAGGCCATGCGATGGGAGAAGGGATGAGAACTTTGAAGAAAGAAGAATATGATCCTCTATCTATTCTAAGGCGCGTTGATCCGGAAATTGCGGCAGCCATCGAAGGAGAACAGCAGCGCCAGCAGAATCACCTGGAGCTGATTGCTTCGGAAAACCTTGCCGGGAAAGCCGTTTTACAGGCTCAGGGCTCGATTTTAACCAATAAATATGCGGAGGGTTATCCCGGTGCCCGTTATTATGGCGGCTGTACCTATGTCGATCAGGTTGAGGAACTGGCCCGCTCGCGGGCGCGGGAGCTGTTTGGCGCCGAACACGCCAACGTGCAGCCCCATGCCGGGGCCCCGGCCAACCTGGCGGTATATCTGGCTCTCTTGAAACCGGGAGACCCGATTCTCGGCATGGATCGGGCGCACGGCGGTCACCTGACCCATGGCACGGCGGTGAATGCCTCCGGCCACTACTACACCGCCCATACTTATGGGGTGAACCGTGACACGGGTCTCATTGATATGGACGAGGTGCGCTCAATTGCCCTCTCCTGCCGCCCCCGGCTAATTATCGCCGGTGCCAGTTCGTATCCGCGCGTGATCGATTACGCCGCCTTTGCGGAAATTGCCCGCGAGGTCGGCGCAGTGCTCATGGTCGACATGGCCCATGTAGCCGGCCTGGTTGCGGCCGGGGAACATCCAAATCCAGTTGACTTTGCCGAGGTGGTCACCTCCACAACCCATAAGACGCTGCGCGGTCCCCGCGGCGGCCTGATTCTATGTCGCCGCCAATTTGCCCGGGCCGTGGACCGGGCTGTCTTCCCCGGCTTGCAGGGCGGGCCGCTGATGCATGTGATCGCCGCAAAAGCGGTGGCCTTCAAGGAAGCCCAAACTCCCGAGTTTAAAATCTACCAGCAAAACGTGAAGAAGAATGCCGCTGCCTTGGCCCAGGCCCTGCTCGAGCACGATTTTTGCCTCTCAGCCGGCGGCACTGATACGCACATGGTCCTGGTTGATTTGCGCAACAAGGGCATTACCGGTGCCGAAGCGGAAGCCCTTCTTGATCAGGTCGGGATTACAGCCAATAAAAATGCCGTGCCTTACGATCCGCGCGGTCCTAAGATCACCAGCGGCTTGCGCCTGGGTACTCCCGCCGTAACCTCGCGCGGGATGGGGACTGCCGAGATGGTGGAAATCGCCCGTCTCATAAATGACACGCTGGTGTATCGGGACAATGCCGCGGAACTGGCCCGCATTAAGCGGCGGGTATTGGAAATTTGTGATGCTTCTCCTATTGCATAATAGAGGTGAGGCCGCTGGATAGGCCGTCATGGGATGAATATTTTCTAGAGATTGCCAGAGTTGTTGCCTCCCGTTCAACATGCCTGCGCCGCAAGGTGGGGGCCGTCCTGGTGTTGCAGAGGCGCATTCTCTCCACCGGCTACAACGGAACCCCTACCGGGTTGGCCCACTGTGCCGATGTGGGCTGCCTGCGGGAGCAGCTCCATGTTCCCTCGGGTGAACGGCATGAGCTTTGCCGCGGTCTACATGCGGAACAGAACGCCATCATTCAAGCGGCGATTCACGGGGTAGCTGTTAAAGGAGCCAGTTTATACTGCACCCATTTCCCCTGCGTGGTTTGCGCCAAAATGCTGGTCAATGCCGGGATTCGCCATATCTGCCTGGCGGAAGATTACCCGGACAAACTCGCCAAGGAGATTTTTTCCGAAGCCGGTGTAGCGGTGAGATATCTGTTCTAGTCTCCTCTTAGACTGCGGCTACTCAATGCCACGCAACCGCTCTGTTCTTGCCGGGACGCAGTGATGTGAGGATGCGCCGATGCGAGCAGCTCCGGTTTTCGAATATTATTGTACTGACTGGCATAATTGTGAGTTTTTTTATATAATCAAATAAGAATAGCAGTTTTTTGAGACCTCCGCTGAGCCTGAATAAAGGATGTGAGAGATTTGACTGTTGAGCTCGTGCAGAAGATCAGGGAGGCCGAGCAAAAAGCGGAAAAATTGATCCGGGACACTCGCCTGGAAGCCCGGAAAATGATCAAGGAAGCCGAGACAAGGGCAGCGGCGCTGATTGCTGATACGGTTTCGGCTGCGGAAGCACAGGCGAGAGAGTTGATCGCAGAGGCGGAAAAAGAAGCCAGGCTGCAGGCTGAGCCGCTGGTAAAAGCCCAGCGGGACGAGGCTGCCGCCCTTAGGGCTGCGGCGCAATCCCGCCTGGCAGAGGCTGTTGCCTTCATCAAGGGGAAGGTCGTGAATTTCCATGCCTCTAGTTGAGATTAAAAAACTCTATTTACTGGCCCATAATGAGGAACGGGAAGCCATTTTAGAACTGCTGCAGCGACTCGGGTCGGTGGAGCTGGTTGACCTGCAAGAGAGCCCTGAATGGGCTGAAATCCGGGTCCTGCTTGAGCCCGGTCAGGCTGGCGGAGCGGTGTCCCGATTGGAAGCAAATCTTGGTGAAGTTCGCTATTGCCTCGATTTTCTGCAGCGATATTTTCCGATCCGTAAAAATTTTATACAACAATTTACTGGCTCCAGGCTGGAGCTGACCGCGCAGGAATACAGCGATTATATTGCCTCGGCAAGGGAGATCGATGCTGTTTACGGCGCGTGCCGGAAGGCGGAAGAGGATCTGACCCGGATTCGCAATGAGGAAACCCGTTACCGCAGCCTGCTGGCAGAATTAAAACCCTGGATCGGTTTCTCCCTCCCCCTCGAAGAAGTTATAAAGAGCAACTGCGTCTCTATGGACCTGGTAACCATCCCTTTGGAAAGCTATCCTGCCCTAATCGAATCCCTTAAAGCAGATGCCCCCGATTTTTACCTGGAAGAGTTCTCCACGGATAAAGATTTGGCCTACTGCTTGCTCATCTATATGACTGATGATTCCGCAGTTGTCTCCTCCCTGTTCAAAAATGCGGCGGCAAACCCGGTAGATTTCTCCCATTTAACCGGAACAGCCGCCGATGCCACGCTCTCTGTTGAACAGAGGCTGAGCGCCCTGGAGCAGGAGCGTTCTGCCGTGCTGGCCAAAGTAGAAGCTCTGCTGGAACAGCGGCCTCTGTTGATGGCCTGTTTTGATTACCTGGACAATGAACGGGCTAAGCTAGAGGCTTTCTCCAACCTCGCTTGCACGCAGAGCAGCTTTCTGTTGAAGGGATGGGTGCCTCTACCAGACCTGGATGAACTGGAAAAAGAGCTGCGCGCGCAGGCAGAGACGGCCGTACTGGTGATCCGCGATCCGGATGAAAATGAAGCTGTTCCGGTGTTGATGGCCAACCGGGGCCCGGTCGCGGCATACGAAGTGGTGACCCGGCTCTACAGCGTTCCCCGGAGAGATGAACTTGATCCTACGCCTTTTATGGCTCCGTTTTTCTTCGTCTTTTTCGGGATCTGCATGGCCGACGTGGGCTATGGCATCATCTTGTCTCTACTGGCCTTTTTTATCTCCCGCAAGTTGAAGCTGGCTGGAATGGGCAAACAGCTTGTAGATCTACTTTTCTGGGGTGGCATCGCCTCCGTGGTCTTTGGGATTGTATTTGGCGGTTACCTGGGAGACTTCTTTGGTCTGGCACCCTTGTGGTTTAACCCGCTGGAAGACCCGATCACCATGTTGATCTTCTGTTTTAGCGCCGGTCTGTTTCACATTTATTTCGGCATGGGGATCCAGGCGTACCGGAGTATCAAGGCCGGCAAACTGCTTGACGCGCTGCTGGATCAGGGGCTTTGGCTTGTCTTCTTATCGTCGTTGATCCTGATTGCCCTGCCGCAGTTTTCTACTCCAGCCAAATGGGTGGTGATCGCCTGCGCGGTATTGCTGGTTCTTACCCAGGGCCGCAAGCAAAAGGGCTTGTTAAAGAAGTTCTTTAGCGGGCTGGGGAGCCTTTATAATATTACCGGATATCTCAGCGATGTTCTATCCTATTCCCGCCTGCTGGCCTTAAGCCTTTCTACCGCGGTGATTGCCACGGTCATTAACGTGATGGGCAAACTGATGGCCGGCTCTCTCTTAGGGTATCTGTTTATGGCTATAATTTTAACCGGCGGGCACTTCTTTAACATGCTCATCGGTGTGCTGGGGGCGTATGTGCATACGAGCCGGTTGCAGTATATTGAATTTTTCGGCAAATTTTTTGAGGGTGGAGGCCGGCCCTTCCGGCCCTTCCGGCTCACCCATAAATATATAGATGTGCTGAAGTGGAATCGAGGGCAATGAGTTTTAAGAAAAAGTGGAAGCAGATGAATAAAGGAGGCATTCGTTTAACATGGAGGGAATCGTTTTAGCGCTTTTGGGAGTGGCCCTGGCGGTCGGTCTCTCAGGTATCGGCTCCGCGATTGGTGTGGGTTTGGTTGGAGAGAGCGCTGCCGGTTTGGTTACCGAGGACCCCGACAAGTTCGGTCAAACTCTTTTATTGCAGGCTTTACCCATGACCCAGGGCATTTACGGTCTCTTGACAGGGCTGGTAATCATGATCAACCTGGGCATCTTTACCGGAGAAGTGGCCAGTTTGACTGTAACAGAGGGACTTTCCATGCTGATGGCATCCTTGCCGGTTGCGCTGGTCGGCTTTCTCTCCGCCATTGCCCAGGGCCGTGCTGCAGCGGCGGGGATCGGTTTAATTGCCAAGCGCCCCGAAGAAATGGGCAAGGCAATTACTTTCGCCGTGATGGTGGAAACCTTCGCTGTATTTTCCGTTTTGGTCTCACTCTTGTTGCTGCTGTTCATGTAAAGGGGTGTACCTTAAATGAATGATGGAGCGCAAAGAATCATCGGCCGGATCATGGCTGATGCCACCGCCGCAGCGGAAGCGGAGCGTAAAGAGGCTGCGGCCAAGGTGGCGGCAATCGAAGCCGAAGCGCAAAAGACCGCCGCAGCCAGGCGCGAGCAGATTTTGGCGCAGGCTGCTAAAAAGGCTGCCGAGCAAAAACGGCGTATTCTCGGGGCAGCCCAGTTGGAAGCGCGCAAGGAGCTGCTGTCGGTTAAACAGCAATTGATTGAAGAAGCCTTCCAGCAGTCGCTGCAGGAACTTTCCAATCTGGAGCTGGATGCCTATCAGGTTGTTTTGCACGATCTGTTGCTGGCCGTAGTTGAGACCGGCAGCGAGACGATTTACCTTTCGCCGCGGGATCGGGAGAGGATACCGGCCCGCTTCTGGGAGGAGATTAACCGGGCCCTGAAAGCAGCAGGAAAAGAAGGGCGATTAACCCTATCCGGGGAGACCAGGGATATCCAGGGCGGTTTTATCCTAGAGTCCGGCGGAGTGGAGATCAATTGTTCGTTTGCGTCCCTTTTGGAAATGCAGCGCGACGAACTGGAACCGGCGGTGGCCAAAATACTTTTCGGCTAGTTTTGAACAGCCGGGAAGCAATTGCTTGTTTAATTGTTTAAAGAGGAGAATAAGCCAAATTGCCCTGCCTTTGGTTCTAAGAGGACCACTTTCTTTGAAACGGCGGGCAGTTTTCGGGCAGTAACGATACTTTCCCCTGCGGAAAGGAGAGCCGATAAATTGACGCTGGCACGTGATACCAGTTTTGCTTACGCGGTTGGAAGGATTCGAGCGCTGGAGACGCGCCTTCTCGATCGGAGCAAGCTGGAACGGATGATCGATGCGGCCTCGGCGGATGAGGCGATAAAGATTCTGGCGGAAACGGATTATGGCAGTGCCGTGGCCGAACTGGCTGCAGTGCATGATTTCGAAGAAATTCTCCAACGGGAGATGGCCTTAACCCTGGCCGAATTGGAGAAAATGAGCCCGCAGAAAGATTTAATCGCGCTCATGCGGTTGCGGTATGATGTGCTCAATCTGAAAATTTTGCTTAAGGCCAAATATTTGCAGGTCAAGGCAGAGCTGCTGCTGCCGCTAGGCACTGTTCCTCTTTCCACGCTGCAGGCCATGGTTGACGAAGAAAGATTTCGGGATTTGCCGGGACCGCTGCGCAGTGCGCTGGATCGCATCATGGAGGAGTTCCCGTTAACCCGTGACCCGCAGATGATTGATCTTGCCCTGGACCGGGTATTGTTCGAGCAGTTAATGGCTGAAGCGGCGCGCCTGCAATCCCCTTTTCTTAAGGGCCTCTTTGCCAGGCAGATCGATTTGATCAACTTAAAAACTTTTATCCGGGTCAAGCGGATGGAGCGAGACCGGGATTTTTTCAAAAAAGCGGTCCTTCCAGGCGGCCGCTTGCCGCTGGACCGGCTTATCTCACTTTTCGACGAACCGCTTGACGCTCTTCACGGGCAGCTCTCCAGGACCGATTACGCCACACTGATCGAGGAAGGCGTGCGGGGCTGGATGGAAAAAGGGAGCAGTGCCTTGCTGGAGAAGCTGGCCGATGATTATATCACCACTTACCTGCAGCGGGGAAAACGGTCCGCGTTCGGGCCGGAACCGTTAATTGGCTATTTATGGGCCAAGGAGATCGAAGTTAAAAACATTCGTCTGATCTTGGTGGGCAAGATCAACAAGTTGTCTGCCGATGCGATTAGGGAGCGATTGCGTGATGTCTACCTATAAACTGGCGGTTATCGGGGACAAAGATTCCATTCTCGGTTTTAAAACCCTGGGGGTCGCCACCTTTCCTGTAACCGATTCAGAAGCCGCCCTTTCCGTTCTGAAACGGCTGGTTGCGGATCACTATGCGGTAATCCTGATTGCGGAAGAGTTTGCCCGCGAACTGGGTGAAGTGATCGATGAACTAAATAAGCGCTTTTTGCCGGCGGTGGTGCTGATCCCCAATAGCAAAGGTTCCCTCGGGTTGGGGATGCAAAAAATTAAAAGTAATGTCGAAAAAGCGATCGGCGCCGACATTCTTTTCAGGAAAGAAGGGTGATCATTTGCAAGCAGGCAGAGTTATCAAGGTTTCCGGTCCCCTGGTTGTTGCCGACAACATGGGTGATGCCCGGATGTATGATATGGTCAGGGTCAGCGAAGCGCGACTCCTCGGGGAGATTATTGAGCTGCGCGGCGATCGGGCTTCCATCCAGGTCTATGAAGAAACCACTGGGTTGGGACCTGGCGAGCCGGTCTACAATACCGGGGCTCCTTTAAGCGTGGAGCTGGGTCCCGGCTTGATTGAATCAATTTTTGACGGGGTGCAGCGTCCCTTAAACATCATTCGCCAGCAGGTCGGAGATTATATCATTCGCGGCGTTGATGTCCCCGCCCTGGATCGGGAGCGCCGCTGGGAATTTAAGCCGAGGGTAGAAAAGGGCGACCAGGTGCAGGCCGGGGATATTTTGGGGACTGTCCAGGAGACAACACTGGTGGAACACCGCATCATGGTCCCGCCCCATATCTCTGCAGGCACCGTTACGGAGATCTTCTCCGGGGAATTTACTGTGGAAGACGTGGTGGTCAAGCTGGAGACGGCGGAAGGTCCGGTAGAGCTGACCATGATGCAAAAATGGCCGATCCGCAAAGGGCGGCCCTATGCGGAGAAAATCGGCCAGTGCAAGCCGATGATCACCGGCCAGCGGATTATTGATACTTTCTTCCCCATCGCCATGGGCGGGACGGCCTGTATCCCGGGTCCTTTCGGCAGCGGGAAGACAGTCACCCAGCACCAGTTGGCCAAGTGGGCTGACGCTGAGATCGTGGTCTACATCGGCTGTGGCGAGCGCGGCAATGAAATGACCGACGTGTTAAAGGAATTCCCCGGGTTGAAGGACCCCAAATCGGGGGAACCGTTGATGAAGCGGACCGTGCTGATCGCCAATACTTCCAATATGCCCGTGGCGGCAAGGGAAGCCTCCATCTATACGGGGATCACCATTGCCGAATATTTCCGCGATATGGGCTACAGTGTTGCCCTGATGGCCGATTCCACCTCCCGCTGGGCTGAAGCCTTGCGGGAGATGTCCGGACGCCTCGAAGAGATGCCCGGTGAAGAAGGATACCCGGCATATCTCGGCTCAAGGTTGGCCGAATTTTATGAGCGTGCGGGCTGCACCATTTGCCCTGGCACGGAGCGGCGTGAAGGAGCGTTGACCATTGTGGGCGCCGTATCGCCTCCCGGAGGCGACCTTTCCGAACCGGTTTCTCAGGCCACGCTCCGCATTGTCAAGGTATTCTGGGGCCTCGATGCCTCCCTGGCTTACCGCCGTCATTTCCCGGCCATTAACTGGCTGCTCAGCTATTCACTTTACCAGGATACTGTCGCTCCCTACTTCAGCGAGCACCTGGGCGAGAAATGGAATGAAATGCGCCGCGAAGCGATGCGGCTGTTGGAGGAAGAAGCGGAACTGGAGGAAATCGTGCGCCTGGTGGGGATTGACGCCCTTTCGGCCCGGGAGAGGCTGGTTTTGGAGACCGCCAAGTCGATTCGGGAGGACTATTTGCACCAGAATGCCACGCACGAAGTAGACACCTATACTTCGCTGCGCAAGCAGTTCCGGATGCTGGAACTGATTTTAAACTTCCATCACGAGGCTTTAAGAGTGGTGGAAAAAGGAGAAATTGATCTTGACCTGGAGAGGCTCTTTACCCTGCCGGTAAGGGAGCGCATTGCCAGGGCCAAGTATGTTTCCGAAGCCGAACTCGCCACGCTGGATAGCCTGGACCAGGAAATCAAGGAGCAGGTGGCCTCGCTCGGTGGCCTGGAGGGAGGGGAAGAAGATGCTTAAGGAATACAGGACCGTAGTGGAAGTAGCCGGACCCCTAATGCTGGTTGAGCATGTGGAAGGGGTTAAGTACAATGAACTGACCGAAATCGAGATGCCCGGCGGAGATATACGCCGCGGGCAGGTGCTGGAGGTAGACGGGGATAAGGCCCTTGTCCAGATTTTTGAAGGTTCAACCGGGTTAAACATTAAATCGGCCCGGGTTCGCTTTTTGGGAAAATCGATTGAACTCCCCGTTTCCCTGGATATGCTTGGCCGTGTTTTTAGCGGCCTTGGCCAATCCCGCGACAATGGTCCGCGGATCATTCCGGATAAACGGCTCGATATTAACGGTTCTCCGATTAACCCGTATGCGCGGGATTATCCTTCAGAGTTCATCCAGACCGGGATTTCCGCCATCGATGGGATGAACACCATGGTGCGGGGGCAGAAGCTGCCAATCTTCTCCAGCGCGGGGCTGCCCCATTCCCGCCTGGCTGCGCAGATCGCCCGCCAGGCCAAGGTGCTCGGCACGGAGTCCCGCTTTGCCGTGGTATTTGCCGCCATGGGGATTACCTTTGAAGAGGCTGACTTTTTTATCAGCGATTTCCGGCGCACAGGCGCCATTGAACGGGCGATTCTCTTTATCAACCTGGCCAATGACCCGGCCATTGAGCGGATTGCTACCCCCCGGATGGCTCTCACCGCGGCGGAATACCTCGCCTTTGAACACGGGATGCATGTGCTGGTTATTTTGACCGATATTACCAATTATGCCGAGGCCCTGAGAGAAATTTCGGCGGCCCGCAAGGAAGTACCCGGCCGGCGTGGTTACCCTGGCTACCTTTACACCGACCTGGCAACGCTCTACGAACGGGCGGGACGTATCGAGGGACGCGAAGGGTCCATTACTCAGCTGCCGATCTTGACCATGCCGGAGAACGATAAGACGCATCCCATCCCAGATCTGACCGGGTATATCACGGAGGGACAGATTATTTTAAGCCAGGAGCTGCACCGCAAAGGAATTTACCCGCCCATCGATGTCCTGCCGTCGCTATCCCGGTTAAAAGATAAGGGGATCGGGGCCGGCAAAACCAGGGAAGATCACTCCGATACCATGAACCAGCTCTATGCCGCCTATGCCCGGGGTAAAGAAGCCAAAGAACTGGCCGCCATCCTCGGTGACGCCGCCTTGAGCGAAAGCGATCGCCTTTTCTCCCGCTTTGCTGATGTATTTGAAAACCGTTACATCTGCCAGGGTGAAGAGGAGGACCGCAGCATCGAGGAAACCTTGAACCTGGGCTGGGAGCTGCTGGCGATGCTGCCGCGCGCCGAATTAAAACGGGTGCGCGATGAATATCTCGATAAATATTTGCCCTCCCGGGAGGAGGCTTAGCTTCATGGAAATCCGGGTCAATCCCACCCGCATGGAGTTGAACCGCCTAAAAAAAAGGCTGTCAATGGCCAGGCGCGGCCATAAACTCCTGAAGGATAAACAGGATGAACTGATCCGCCAGTTCATCCTGCTGGTGCGAAAAAATAAAGAGTTGCGCGAACGGATCGAGCAGGAACTGGCCGGAGCTTTTGCCGAGTTTTTACTGGCCAGGGCGGTCATGCCGCTGGAGGTTCTTGAAGAGGCACTCATGTACCCCACCAGGGATTTTGCCTTAAGCGTGCATAAGCAAAACATCATGAGCGTCTATGTCCCTCGATTTTCCTGGCAGGAAAAAACGGCGGAGCAGGGCGATGCCGGCATCTATCCCTATGGTTTCGTCGATACTTCGGCTGAATTGGATATTTCCATTGAAACTTTATCCGGGATTATGCCTGAGCTGCTGGAACTGGCCCAGCTCGAGAAAGCGGTAGAGCTGCTCGCCGCGGAGATTGAAAAGACTCGCCGGCGGGTTAATGCCCTGGAACACGTTTTAATTCCTAAAATTGAGGAAACGATCCGCTATATTGCGATGAAACTTGATGAGAATGAACGCGGCGCCTTGACCAGGTTGATGAAGATCAAGGACGTAGTGCGAGCGAAAACTTAACAGTACCGCAGCCGGAAGCCGGCCAGGAAAGCCGCCTCAACGCCTGAAATTACGAAAATAAGCCGTTCGGGATAATTGTCTGGTGCTATGGCCATAATATCCCTTAGTTTTTAGTTTTTGGAGGGAGAGGAGCGGCCATGGCACTGCAAAAAATACTTCTGGCCTTTCTGATCGGATTTCTGGTGACTCTTCCCCTGCATGATCCCGGGCGAGAGAGCGATTACTGCCTTTTATTGGCAAAAGGATTTGCCGGTATTGGTGCCGAAAGAATAGTTGACCGTCATTATATCTTTGTTCCCGGCGTTGACGGGCACGAGTTGCAAGGCAAGATCAGCAATTTGCCCGCCTCTTCACGTACGGCAGTGAAGATCGCGGAATACGAGGATTTGAGCCTGCTCGTGGTCGAGGAAGCCAATCCTGAAGGCTTCGGATCCGGCGCCATTAAAGAGCTAAAAGCAATGCTGGATCAAAGCGGTTTTTCTACGATTGAGGTCTGGAATAGCGAAGCACTCCTGCCGGGCGGGGCTGCCAGTGAAGATTTATTTCGGCGGGCCTTTGACCTGGCCGGCAGTCTGGGTGGAGAGGTTCAAAACGCTGCCGCATATAACGGATCGGTTCTCCTGCTGGCTTATCTCCCGCAGATTGGAACCAAAATCGTTCTGGAAGACGATCCGGTTAACTTGAATCTCGAGCTTTTTACCGATCCGGTTGCCGGCGGGATCCGGGTGCGGGCCGGCATTCCGCTTTTATTGTCTCCCTCACTGTATTTTTAATTAAACCAATATACCTGGAAGGAAGAACTGCATGGAGTCAGAGACACTGATTGTTCAGGGAGGCATCCCTTTAAGAGGTAGAATCAGAACCAAGGGTTCGAAAAATGCAAGCTTGCCGATCATGGCTGCCGCCCTTCTCTCGGCAGAAAAAATCATTTTACAAGGCGTTCCGGATCTCCTCGATGTGCAGACCATGATCGCGGTCCTGGAATCCCTGGGTGCGGCGGTTCGTTTCAGACCGCGTGAAGAAACGATCGAAATAACTCCCGGCAGTGCTCTGTCTTGTGAGCCGCCTCCTGCCCTGGTGCAGCAGATGCGCGCTTCTTTTCTGGTGCTGGGGCCGCTGCTGGCCCGCTGCGGCAAGGTGCGGCTTTCCTTACCAGGCGGGTGCGCTATCGGTTCGCGCCCCGTTAATTTGCATTTAAAAGGCCTTTCCGCCATGGGGGCGAATTTGGAGGTCAGGGGCGGCTGCATTGAGGGAGAAACCGGCGGCCTGCGGGGTGCGCGGATTTACCTGGATTACCCCAGTGTCGGTGCCACGGAAAATATTATGGCTGCGGCAACTTTGGCGCGAGGCACTACCATACTGGAAAATGCGGCGTTAGAACCGGAAATTGTCGACCTGGCAAACTTCTTGAATAGCATGGGGGCCAAAATCAGCGGCGCCGGAACCACCACCATACGCATTGACGGTGTGGAGGCGCTGGGTGCGACAAAGCATACCGTGATACCGGACCGCATTGAAGCGGGGACGCTGATGCTGAGCGGGGTAATCAGTGGAGGCGATATCATTGTGGAAAATATTGTCCCCGATTACCTGAAGCCCCTGCTGGCAAAGCTCCGCGAAGTCGGTGCGGTGGTGGAAGAAATTGAGCCCACTGCCATTCGGGTTGCTTCCAGCGGAACCTTGAAAGCCGTAGATTTGAAAACGCTGCCCTATCCGGGCTTTCCCACGGACCTGCAGCCTCAGTTCATGACCCTGCTGGCACTGGCTGAAGGCACCAGCATTGTTACGGAAACGGTTTTTGAAAACCGCTTTCGCCATGTGGAAGGATTGAGCCGGCTCGGGGCGCAGATTAAAGTGGAAGGCCATCACGCGATCATACAGGGTACCCGTATGCTTACCGGCGCTCCGGTCTGTGCCTCGGATCTCCGGGCGGGAGCGGCACTGCTTTTGGCCGCTTTGGCCGCGGAAGGAGTGACGGAGATTTCCGGCATTGTTCACCTCCGGCGCGGCTACAGCCGGCTTGAAGAGAGGTTGTCCCGGTTGGGGGCGCGGATCGAGATCGGGCGGCAGGTATCCGACCGGGCGTTAGGGCTCGGCAGCTAGATAAAGCCAAATCAGTGGATCCCAAAAAAAGGCGGCTGCCTCAAAAGGGCAGCCCTATCTATCACCCTGAGCTCCTTGTTGTCATTCTGAGGGTGGGTAAAAAAGAGATTCTTCGCTTCGCTCTGAATGACATACGCGAGGAGCAGAGCTTCACTTCTCTACATCTTCGCCCAGACTGCATTTCTTAACTAACTCAACCACTTTTGCGACAGTCCCCTTGTTTTTTGCAGCGGCTTTTACGTGGTCTAATAGGAGGACAGGTTTCATATATTGTTGATAAAACCTGATCACTCCGGAGGAAGCCATGATCCGAAATGCCGCCATTCTTTTTTTGGGCATCGTTGTCATTGTCATCTGCTTGCCGGCTGCAGCGGTCAGTATCGGCCGCCCGCCTTCCCCGCGTATCGAACCGGAGGCAGAAGAGGAGCCGGAACCAGCACCGGAACCCGAAAGCATAAAAATCCGTTTTTATCGCACCGACTTGGATGAAGTTGTAACCATGGACCTGGAGGAATATCTGGTCGGTGTGGTGCTGGCGGAAATGCCCTCCTCTTTCGAGATGGAGGCGTTAAAAGCCCAGGCCGTGGCCGCCCGTACATATACGCTGAAACGGAGCCGCCTGATGGGCGGTCAGGGTTGCGACAACTCCCCGGAACCGGCCGATATCTGTTCGGACAGCACCCACTGCCAGGCATGGCTTGATCCACAAAAAAAGGCTATGGATTCCTCTGCCGCTGAAGCGGATCATGATCTTGCCAGAGTTAGGGCGGCGGTCGAGGCTACGGCGGGAGAGGTGATCGTCTATGAAGGCCATTTAATTGAGGCGGTTTATCATTCCACCTGCGGCGGCAGAACCGAAAGCTCCCAGGCGATCTGGAGCGGCGGCCCGACTCCCTATTTACAGGATCTGATCTGCCCTTATTGTAGCCATTCCCCCTACTATCGCCGGGAAACGCTGATCTCTTATGAGACCCTGGGCGAAGCCCTGCTCAAAGATGTTGCCATTCCGGCGGCAACAATGGCCCAACTGCCGCTCGCTGTTTTAGAAGAGACCCCTGGAGGCAGGGTGGGAATTTTGCAGGTTAGCGAAAGTAAATTTGAAGGAAAAGAAATAAGAACCCTGCTGGGTCTCCCCTCCACCGCTTTCACCTGGGAACACCGTGAAGACGGACTGCTCTTTAAAACCCACGGCCACGGCCACGGTGTCGGCCTTTGCCAGTATGGCGCCGACGGGGCTGCTGCAAGCGGTAAAAATTACCGGCAAATTCTCTCCTTCTACTACCCCGGCACCGATATTATATTCACAAAATAATTGTATATAATTACCTCAAATGGTTAAAATACCATTTTGAGGTGATAATCATTGGTCTCCCGGGTCAAAAAATCCAAACGTCAGGTTGAAAAATCAAAATTCAAGCTATTGATCAATAAACTGACACATGCCGGCAGAATCGCCTTACAGAAAGTGGGGCTTCTTTTTAACTCGTTTCGGGGCGGGGTGCAAAAGCTCTACCACCGGTTCCGGACCATGCCCCGTGTTTACCGGATCATGTCCATCTACCTGCTCACGCTTCTGCTGGCAAGCGGCTTTTTTATCTGGAATATTTACCGGTTGCGCCTGATCGAACCATATGCCGTTGAAGAGCCGCCGTTCGAGTGGTCGGTCTACAATGAAGAAGCGGAGCAAGCAGAAAATGAAATGAAAGAAGAGCAGGAAGAAGCGGTAGAAACAACGGTTGACAAGCCCGCAGAAGCGGCAGCGGATCCCGTGCCGGAGGCTCCCGAACCGGTAACGGAGCAGACTTCTGTTGAGGCCGCCTGGCCGCTTCGCGGCGAGCTGTTTTATGATTTCGCACAGATGCTGCGGGAGAAAACCCTTTATTACTATTCCAGCGGAATTGCTATTCAGGCTCCGGCGGGAAGTGAAGTAGCCGCCATTTGGGACGGAACGGTATCCAGGGTTAGCGAACGGGGCAAGCCCCATGGCCGCACCGTGGTCCTGGAACACCAAAATGCCTGCAAGAGCTATTACGGGGCCCTCGGCAATGTTCAGGTCAGAGAGGGTGATACTGTCAGCAAGGGTGAGATCATCGGCACAGTCGGACCGGGCTTTGCCAACGAACCTGATTACCTCTATCTGGAGATCATTGAGGCTGGCAAAGCGGTAGATCCGGGTAAATATCTGCCTTAAGATTATTTGCCCTCCTTGGTCAGTGTGGCGTACCTCGTTTTACTCGGGAAGAAGGAAGAGCAACAGCCCTACTTGCAGCCCCCTGATGTCATCCTGAGGACAGCCCGAAGGAACTGGCAGCAGTACCCCGTTTGAAGATCTTCGCTGCGAAATCCTTTGCTTCGCTCAGGATGACATTATAAGGGCCCTGGGGACTATGGCTGCTCTCCCTCCAAAGAGGGGGAGAGGGGATTTGGAATGGCGCCATTTTCGGCTTTCTGATTGTGCCCCGCCCGGCGGGGGCATGGGGATCTAGCCTAAAATCGCTGCGAAACCCTGTCCTGCCCCGGTGGAAGTCATTTTTTATGCGGCCTCCTCATATAATCTATGGAAAGCCGAAGAAAAAGGGGGCCCTGCGGTGCACGATTACATCCTCCAGCGGGTATTGGAGATCGGTAAATATATCGTGGAAACGAGGGC
>JAAYGO010000167.1 GCA_012727685.1 Bacillota bacterium
CGGGTGCACCTCCAGATTGACCCCTTTTAGCTTCCAGCGGTTTTCCGCGATGCGGGCGATCACCTCCGGCGTAATATCGCTCTTCAGGCGCAGGGGCAGGTAGCGCATATAAAGCTGACCGTCAATGGCGCTGCGGATCTCTTCTTCCTCTATCTCCAGAACTTCGCTTAAAAAAGCGATTGTGTCCGCATCGTAACCGTCACCCAAATCCATGAGGGATACAACATAGCCGGGACGGTTTGTGACCAGGATCTCGCCGTCGCGATCGTAGATCTCGCCGCGGGGCGCCACCAGGTCAATGGTGGTAAAGCGGTTGTTTTCGGAGCGGTAAAGGTAATAATCATGCTGCACGATTTGCAGGTAGGCTAACCGGGCCGACAGCAAGATAAAAATGCCGATCACGATCACAAAGATCAGGCGAACCCGGTTTAGCATGGTTTTATTCAAAGATTAGTACCTCCTCCTGCGAGCGCCGGACTTAAGGCTAATCTCCTGTTGCTTGCAGTAAAGCCGGTAAAGCAGCGGATAAATAAACAGGCTGATAATCATATTGTACAGTGCTTTCGGAATAAACAGACGGCTCAGGCTCCATTCTACGGGCAAGCCGACGCCGATGAACTGGTTAACCAGCAAATGCAGGATCAGTTCGTGGGTTAGCGTGCCGGCGAAGACCAGTAAAACCGGTGCCGCAAGCTGATCCTGGTAAAGCTCGCGGCCGAGCAGGCCGGCCCCGTAGCCGAGGAGCATCTTGGCCATGGCGAAAAAACCGAGCGCCGAACCGAAAATCACATCCTGCAAAAAACCGAAGCCTAGCCCCAGGAGCGCGCCCTTTCTTTCTCCGAGGATAAAGCCCAGCGATACCACCAGGACCAGGATGATATCGGGAAGGGCCTTCTCCATGATAAAGAAAGAGAGGACCGATCCTTCCAGCAGCAGCGAGAGCACGAAACAAAGGGCCACGATCACCGGAAAGATCAAGGCTCTACCGCCTCGCTTCCGGGCTCCGCCTCGCCTGGCCCAGGCTCTCCGCCAGCCGGACCGAGCACGATAAAGATCTCCTCGAGGCGGTTGAAATTGACCCCCGGTTCCACCGGCACCGATAATACCAGCCCCGAGCGTTCTTCGGGCCGTTCTTTCACCATCCCGATATAGAGGCCCGGGGGGAAGATGCCGCCCATGCCGGATGTAACGATCATGTCCCCGGGCTGAATGCTGGTCTCCGGCGGCATGTTGGTCATGATCAGCATGGAGGGATCACCGGCATTGCTCTCCACGGTGCCGACGATACCGGGATCGCGGGTGCGCTGCACCCTGGCACTGACGGAGAGGCGCGGGTCGGTAATTAAGATGATCTGGCTTGAGTTCGGCGATACGGTCGAGACCATGCCCACCAGACCCCGATCCGTGATCACCGCCATCTCCCGCTGCACCCCGTCCAGGTAACCTCGATTGATGGTCAGCGTTCCGAACCACTGGCTCGGATCCCGGGAAATAACTTCCGCGGCGAGCAGCTCGTAGCCGGAGCTTTCCGCAAATCCAAGCAGGCTGCGGTAGCGATGGTTTTGCTTCTGCATTTCATGAAAGTGAACCAGTTGCGCCCGCAAAAAATCGATCTCTTCCTGCAGGCGTTCATTCTCGGCTTTCAGCTCGTGGAAGGAGACGGCGGCATCGTAAAGATCCTGGAGGCTTTGGCCGGCCGAGGAAAAGGCGCTCTGCACAGGAGCAAACAGGGCCAGGAGGGCGTCTTCGACCGGGGTCAACTGCTTCCGCTCTCCACTGGTCACGTTAATCAGCAGCAGTAAACCGAGCACTACCACCAGCAGGAGGACCAGGCTCCTGCGGTCCTGCCTTGGTTTCGCCATGGCAACACGTCCCTGAGATTTTTATCCTGATCATGCGGTAGCCGATTCAGCCC
>JAAYGO010000213.1 GCA_012727685.1 Bacillota bacterium
GATGCGTAGCCTGGTAAAATCAGCTTAGCGCAAGGGTTGCATTAATACTACCAGTGATGGGAGTGGTGTCTCTAAAAATTAAGTTTTTGGTTATTTTTGTTAAATCAGCCAGTCTAATGTTTGAAACCCCTCCATATCTGCTTGCCTTTTACAATAGGGGGTGGGGAACACACTATTTTTTTAAAGAATTTCATTACAACGCAAATGGCTCGGCTGATGCGCAACTGTAAATGTTTACGTATTCTATGATATTATGGTAGAATAAGAAAAACAAGCCTGGAAGCCATGTTGTTTCTCTCCACTAGGCTTTGGAAGGAGGCGCCCTTATCCCTAAGGATGATGCATAAATATAAGCATCTTTTTACGCCCCTGGTCCTGGGCGATACGCTCTTTCGCAACAGGATTTTTGCCGCACCATTAGGATTGGAGTATTACCCGGCGGAAAATCTCCATCCGGGAGACGACTTTATCGCCTTCTACGAAAGAAAGGCGCAAGGCGGCGCCGCCACCGTAAGCATCGGTTCGGCCATGGTTGATAACGCCAGGGGGGCTATCGGCCCCACCATCAGGCTCGACGATCCGTCAGCCCTGGCGCCCCATTATCGCCTGGCTCAATGCATCAGCAGGCACGGGGCAGTGGCCGATATCGAACTGCAGCATGCCGGTGCCAATGCCTATCACAGCAAGCTGGGCCTGGGCAATGAAATTTACGGCGCTTTTGACAGCATAAACGGCCTGGGCATGGAAGTGCCGGCCATGCCCGAGGAGGTAATCCTCGAAACCATTGAAAAGTACGGCGACGCAGCCCAGACGGCCAGGCATTGCGGTTATGGCATGGTTACCGTCCATGCCGGGCACGGCTGGCTGCTCCACCAGTTCCTCAGTCCGCAGAACAACCGCAAAGACCGCTGGGGCGGCTCCATGGAGAACCGCGCCCGCATCGTGGTGGCCATTGCCGCTAATATCAAGAAAAAATGCGGGCCAGGCTTTCCCATCTGCATCCGGATCAGCGGTGCGGAAATCTATGCCGGCGGCTATGACATCGATTACGGGGTGGAAATTGCCAGGCAACTGGACGGCCACTACGACCTGATCAATGTTTCCGTCGGTGTTCATGAAGCGCCGGAGGTCTTTACACATACCCATCCGAGCATGTTCCTGGAAGACGGGGCTAACGTTAAATATGCGGCCGCCATCAAGAAAGCAGTGCGCCATTCCAAAGTTGCCGCTGTGGGCGCCCTTGCCGAGCCCGCCCTGATGGAAGAAATAATCGCCGCCGGAGAGGCCGATGTGGTGATGCTGTGCCGCCAGCTTCTGGCGGACCCCGATACGCCGCTCAAAGCCCAGGCGGGGCGCGAGCAGGAAATCCGCAAATGCATGCGCTGCTTTGAATGCTTTTCCGGCCAATTCATGAAGCTTTCCACCTATTGCGCCATCAACCCGGAAATCGGCTTTGAAAGGGAAACCAGGTATGCAGCGCCGGTGGTCAGGCATAAAAGGCGAGTCCTCATCGCCGGCGGAGGCGTGGCCGGCATGCAGGCGGCCATCACCGCAGCCGAGCGGGGCCACACGGTGATTCTCTGCGAGAAAAATGAGTACCTGGGCGGGATTTTGCGCTGCGAGGCGAAGGTCCCGTTCAAGCAGAATTTGCAGAAATACCTGGACCAGCAGGCCGCTTTCATCAGGAAATCCAACATGACCCTGCATCTGAAAACGGCGGTGACTCCCGCGCTGGCCAAGGATATTCAACCCGATGTCATTATCGCGGCCTGCGGTTCCCGGCCCCTAGTGCCAAAGATACCGGGAATCGACGGGCCAAACGTGCTCAGCGCCGAGCATGCCTTCATGCATCCCGAGCTAGTGGGCGAGCGGGTGCTGATCATCGGCGGCGGCCTGTCAGGGCTTGAACTGGCCATCTATCTCTCCATGCTGGGCCGGAAGGTTTCCGTCATGGAGATGTCCGGCAGTTTGAACTATTCCGGAAATATTATCCATGGCATGGCCATTAACAATGAAATCAAACACCACCAGATCGAGATCATCACCAGCACGAAGGCTGTGGCCATCGACGAGCGGGGGGTTACGGGCGAATTCGTGGGTGACAAATTTTCGCCGCCTCCCTTATGCGGCACCATTGCCAAAGGGATTTTAACCTCGGCCATCTCTGAAGCCAGGCTGGAAAGGGATGAAGCCCCGGGCAGCAGAATCCATTATGAAGCGGATACGGTGATCTACGCGCTGGGACAGGTTCCTTTGCGTGAAGAAGCCCATGCCTTGAGCGACTGCGCTCCGCTTTTCTTCTCCATTGGCGACTGCGTGGAGCCGAAAAATATCTATACGGCCAATGCGATCGCCTATACGATTGCCAGGGATCTCGGCAGGTACTAAGACTGTACCGGCCAGATAATTTAGCTTCCTCATATAAGCCTGCTTTGATCCTGGCCAGGCTTTTACCACCCGTTTTTACCCTTTTTCACTTGTTTTTCCAAGTACATTTTTTCATCCGCTTCTCTCAATACCTGCGCCAAAGATTTGCTCTGGTCCTGCGCAGTGGCAAAGCCGATTGAGACACTTAACGGTAAGCGTTTATTCTTTTCATTGTAGCGCTCGAGGTTGCTCCGGATCCGCCTTACTATTTTTTTTACAGGTCCCTTCATCTGTCTCCGGCAGGATAGCAACGAACTCGTCCCCGCCAAAACGGGCTACAATATCGCGTTCGCGCCGGATCGAGGCTTTAATTAAATCGGCACAGGCTTTTAACAAGCGGTCGCCGTTCTGGTGCCCCTGAGTATCATTTACTATTTTCAGGTCATCCAGATCGCAGAGCATCAACGAAATGGGGTATTGATCGCTGTTCTGCAGCCGCTCGATCTCTTTTTCATACAGCGCCCGGTTATAAAGACCGGTCAGTTGATCGTAGAAGCTTAAATATTCAAGCTGTTCCTCATACTTTTTATGCTCGGTAATGTTCCGGGAAATGCCAATTAACATCTCTTCATCATTGATGGCATCAGTAATGGAGGCGTTTAAAGAATGCCATCTCCAGACGCCGTCCTGGTGCCTGACCCGATATTCAAGGGGCTGCTGTTCCCGCTTCGTCTCAAAACACTGCCGCACATACTCCAAAAAAGAGCTGACATCATCAGGATGGATAAATGCGGTGTAATTTTTACCTTCATACTCGGAAGCGGGAAAGCCGCTTATTTTCTCGATATTCGGGGATATGTAGGTAATATTGCCCTGGCGGTCGATGGTAAAGATAATATCGCTGGCATTTTCCACAAAGGTCCTGAATTTAGCCTCGCTCTGTTTTAAGGCTTCTTCCGCGCGCTTGCGCGCGCTGATGTCCCGGCATACGCAGATCACGGCGTTTTCCCCCCCGACACGGGCACCGGTGGCGCTGACCTCCACGGCAAAAGTAGAGCCGTCTTTCCGCCGGTGGAGTGTTTCAAAGTTTTCGTTTATTTTAGTCAGATCTTGAAAGACCCGGCGAATTTCATGTTCCGGCATAATTACTTCCCAATCCCAGGTGTGCAGCTTCAGGATTTCGGCGGGGGAATAGCCGAGCATCTCGCAAAAACGGCGGTTCGCATCGATCACCTGGTGCTCCTGGTTGATGATGACAATGCCATCCCGTGAAAGATTGACCAGGGTGCGCAAGCGGGCTTCCTTTTCGATCAATCTCTCTACCGCGTCTTTGCGCTCTGTAATATCGCGGTAGGAGGCGGCAAAAAAACCCGCCTCATCGCTGGAGGCTAGAATATTGTACCATCTTTTAGTTGCCGCAAAATACTGGTCAATACTGCTGTGCCGGCCGGTCAGCGCCACCTCGCCGAAGACCTTAAGGCAGGCGGCAGCGTCTTGGATAAAATCCGATGGGAGGGAGCTTGCCTCCCGGCCGATCATCTCTGTCCTCTTCATCCCGGCCAGATTTTCAAAGGCCCGGTTTACGTCAAGAATAATAAAATCTACCGGTTCTCCTGCACCATTGAAAATAAGGTGGTGATAGGCAAAAGCATCCGGCAAGTTTTCGAACAATCTCCTGGTTTTATCGCTATCGTGGGACATCCCGCTACCATCCTGCAAATAATTTTAAAGTCGACTACTTTTCAAACTAGTTCGACAGAATGTCGCTATTTCCTGCAAATTCTTTAACCGGCTCCATGTCCAACCAAACCGGAACGCAGGCCTCAGTGACAGTAGCGGCAGTATCAGGCCTATTTTCAGGGTATTACAGAGTTTGCTAAAAGCCCGTTCACCTTTCCTTCCCATTCCGGGAGGGAGCTCTCCCGCCGCCAGCCCACGGAGACATCTACCAGGATCCCCTCCCGGTCAAAGAGCAGCCCGGCGGGGAAGACCTGCACCGCGAATTGCCGGGTGAGGATGCCGCTGCGGTCATCCAGAACCGCTGCTTGAAGGCGGCAACGCTCAAGGAAGCCGCGCATCGCCGCGGGAGAAGCGGCGGCGGCGATCAGCAGGGAAAGCCCCTTTGCGTGGTAGCGATCGAGCACAGGCTGCAACTGCAGCAGTTCGATATCGCAGGCCACTCACCCGGCGGCATAGAAGAGCAGGTACACAGCCCGCCCCCGGAAGTGGTCCGGAAAAACAATCTCTTCCCCTGTAAACAGGTCCGGAAGGCGAAAAGTGATCACGGTGCCACCCCTTTATACGCAAAAAGGTTTTAAGCGGCCTTTCTTTTATCTGGGGTCCAGATCGGCCCATTGCCGGTGAGATGAAGCGGAGAAAGTAAGCCGCCGCGATTATAAAGTATGACGCCGGTCAAAGGAGTGTGCTCCAAAAAGCGGCCGCGGCTCTCTTTAAGGATACTGGCGCCGCAGCTCCAGGCATTGGTACCGGGCGGTAAAGCCGATCTCTTGCAGCGCCCGGCAGTAGGGGCTTTTCCGGGCGGGGAGGCCGTTGATCGTATCCACGACAAAGCATTTCAACGGGTTAAAGGAGCGGGTGAGCAGGGTTTTGGCGAACTCAAAGTAAGCGGGGAGATCGGGATCATCGGGTCCCGTTTTGATCAGGAGCTCTCTGCCGCTGCGCCTGGCCACCAGCCGCAGGGCGCTGCCGCGGAAAACAAGATAACTGGCAGGCAGGCGGGCGGGAAGATCTGGGTCCAGCCCGGGCAGCTTTAAACCGCAGGGCGAGGCAGGGTCAGCCGCATTCAGCCAGTAGATAGCCGCCTCGTCCAGGCCGCGGCGCAGGCGGCGGTAGGCGGCAGGGGAGGCAAACTGCAGCCCTGGTATGCCGTCGAAAAAATGGCCGGCCAGTATTTCCCCGGAAAACTCCATCAGGCGCAGGTTGCGAAAAATATGGCGCCACTGCAGCGCCGGGAGTTCGTGCTGGAGCAGCTCGCGGAAAAGGACGCCGTAGCGGGAGAGAAGTCTGCGGATCCGCTCTTTGACCAGTTCATCCAGCTCGACCGGATCACCGCCCTCTTCTGCCGGCAGGAGAAACCAGTTTCCGGGGAGGAACTGCGGGGCGGACCAGCGGCTGATCCCGGTGCGGCGGCCGAAGGCTCCCCGCCTTTGGACCCGGAGCGGGGCAAATCCAGAGAGTATTCCGGCCCGCAGGGCGGCCATGCTGTCGTTGGCGACAGTACCCTCCCAGACCTGCCGCCACAGGGCTTTGGTTAAAGCCTCCTCCGGCAGGCCGGTGTGCCGGGCAAGGGCGGCATAATCATATTTGCCGGCCGGATCGGGGAACAAGGCGCGTGTCGGATCGCCGCCGCCCTCGCCTTCCCCTTGCCGCTTCCCGCCGGGATCTTCGGCAGGCGGGAAAAGGACCAGATCTTCCGCGAAGCAAAAACCGACCCGGCGGCGGCCGCGCCCGAACCAGGTCAGCCCGCTGCTTTGCATGAGGCTGTCCAGCCAGGCGGTATAATAGGGCGCCATGCGGGCGGGCAAAATGGCCTCTTCCCAGAGCTGGGCCGGGGTGATAAAGCCAAAGAGCCTCTCCAGGCGCTCCTGCAGATCCTCCAGGGTCTCTCCCTTTTCCACAAGTCCCTGGTGCGCTGCCAGAAAGAGGGGCAGCGCCGCTGCCGGCAGAGCTTTCAGCTCCGGCCGGCGAGCGCGCCGGGCCATGAGCAGCAGGCGCTCCAGGTTCTCGCGGTCGCAAAGCTGCGCTTCCCCGCCGGCCGCGGTGAAGACATCGGCCACGATGTTCTCTTCTGCCAACAGGGTTTTGATGGCTGCCACGCACACTTCATCCGGCAGTCCGAGCTTGCGGGCAATAAAATCCGGCGGCACGGGGCCGTAAAAGGAGAGCCACTGGCCGATCAAAAGGGCGGTATCGCCGGCGTATTCGTCCGGCACCGCGCCTGTTTCGCCTGCGGCCGGGGCTTCCAGCCGTGCGAGGTTCACCGCCAGGTCGCCCGCAGCCCGGGCGGTCAAGGGGCTAAACCGGGCGGCGGAAGGGTTGAAAGGAAGGGCGGCTTTAAAACGCGGCCAGTTTTCCAGGGCGCAGAGAAGCGGCTCTTCCGCCCCGAGCAGGCTGAGCCAGCCCGCCTTTGCACCGATGGAGGCCACGATCTCTTCGCGCTCCGCATGGTGGTCCCGTGCCACGGCGGCAAAGAGGGCTTCCGCCTCCCCGGCAGGGATCAAGAGTCGCTCCTTGACCCAGAGCAGCAGCTCCTCTCCCGGGGCAGGGGCATAGCCCGGGGCGGTCCGCTTGAGCTTCGCCTCCAGTTCCCGCAGCACGTCTTCCGGCAGCGCAGGCCGCAGTTGGGGTGCGGCGATCAGCTCCTTGAGCAGCGCCTCGCTCAAAAGCGGCTCCTTGCCGCCGGGAGGGGTATCGTCCTCGTACATATACTTATTGGTGCGGCGCCAGATCAGGGCCGTGGCAAAGGGGGAGGGCTCGCTGGTTGCGGTTTCGCTGACTGCGATGCGGCCGTCATGGATCTCGTCAAGCAGCTTTTTAAGGGCCTCCAGGTCAAACTCGTCGAAAAGGCAGGTGCGCCAGGTTTCCAGGAGAATCGGAAAATCGTGGCTGCCGCTGACCGCGGCCAAGAGTTTCTGGGCTCTGATCCGGTTAATCCACAGGGGCATCCTTTTGTTAAACCCGGCCCGCGGCAGCAGCAGGGCGCGGCCGGCGTTCTCCCGGAACTTGGCGCCGAAGAAAGCGGTGCTTTCAAGCTTCAGGCGCAGGAGCGACTCCAGGTTTGCGGACGGAACCAGGTCGAACAGGTCCGGCGCGGCGAAACCGGGCGGAAGCAGCAGCAAAATACCGTTGTTGTTGACGTAATATTCCAGCGGGTAGCCGTATCGCCGCTCCCAGGCGGCGGCCAGGACCAGGGCGAAAGGCCGGTTTACCTTGCCGCCCCAGAGGGTATGGAGCAGCACCTGCCTGCCCTCCGCGCCGCTGTGCAAGTCTGCCAGGTCCTCAATTAAAACATGGTGGCGGTGCGGAAGCGGTTTGCCGGTTACCTCTTTCTGCCGCCGCAGGTAGGCCAGCAGCCGGGCCGTTGCCCCGGCGCTCCAGGCATTTTTAAATGCCGGGTCCTCCAAAAACTGGGGCCGATCGAGATTCCGGTCCATCTCCTCCAGGAAGAGGGCGATCTTTTCGGCATAACAGAAGCTGCGGTTTTGCTCTTCCGCCCGCCAGAAGGGGATGATATTGATGGCCTGATCGCCGGGGACCACCTCCACGTCATTGGGGGTGATGCGCACGATCCGCCAGACCCGGGTGCCCAGCAAAAAAGTATCGCCGATACTCCGCTCCCAGACAAACTCCTCGTCCAGCTCCCCGATCTTGGCCCCGCTCTCCGCAAGGCGCAGGTTATAGAGGCCGCGGTCGGGGATGGTGCCGCCCCCCAGGTAGACCAGGCGGGCTGCTCCCTCCCGCGCTTTTACCGTGCCCTCCAGCTTATCGAGGATCACGCGCGGTTCCAGCCCGCGCAAGCGGGTATCGGCATAGCGTCCCGCCAGCATCTCCAGCAGCAGGTCAAAGTTTTTCCGGGGCAGGCGGCGGTAGGGATAGCAGCTTTTGATAAAGGCGTAGAGCTCATCCAGGTCCCAGCTTTCGACCGCGGTCATGGAGAGCAGCACCTGCGCCAGCACGTCGAGGGGCCCCTCCACCGGGGCGACCGGCTCAATCCCGGCAGCGGGCAGGTTGAGCGAAGCCACCGCCGCCTCCACGAAATCATGTCCGTAGAGGGGATAGAGGATCCCCCGGCTCACCTGTCCCACCCCGTGGCCGGCGCGGCCGAGGCGCTGCACGGTGGAAGTGAGCGACGGCGGGGTTTGCACCAGCAGCACCATGTCCAGCTCTCCAATATCGATCCCCAGTTCGAGGGAATTTGTGGCCACGATCCCTTTCAGGGCGCCTGCTTTAAGTTTTTGCTCCACCGCCAGGCGCAGTTCCCGGGAGAGGGAGCCGTGGTGGGAATAAACGAGGGTTTCGCCGGCGGCATCGTTAATAAAGCGCGTCAGCTTTTCGACGCTGCGGCGGTTGTTGCAAAAGATGAGGGTGGCCCTGTTGGCGCGGATCACTTCAAGGGCGGCCGCGGCGAGGGCCTGCCAGGGGGCCTCCGGCTCCCCTGCACCTTCGCCCTCTGCCGCCTCCACCGCCTCCACGGCAAGCTGGTAGCGCTTGGGCATATCTGCCTGGCAGATGGCCACCGGCCGCTTTTGATAGAGCCACGACTCGCCGGCGCGCCGTGCGGTGTAGCCGCCGATGAAATCGGCCACCAGCGGCAGGGGGTGAACCGTGGCGGAGAGGGCGATCCGCTGAAGCTCTCCCGCCAGGAGAACAAGCCGCTCCACCGCCGTGATCAGGTGGGTGCCGCGCTTGCTGTCCAGAACGGCGTGAATCTCATCCAGGATCACCGTTTCCAAGCCACCCAGGAGCAGCCGGTTGTTGCGGGAGGTGAGGAGCAGATTGAGGCTCTCGGGCGTGGTGATCAGGATCTCGGGGGGTCGTCGCCGCATCTGCCGCCGTTCTTCGGGCGGGGTGTCGCCGCTGCGGGTGAGCACCCGGAGCGCGGGAAAGGGCTCGCCTGCTGCTGCAAAATAACGCCGGAGCTGCTCAAGGGGACGCAGGAGATTGCGCCGCACATCGTTGTTTAACGCCTTCAGGGGAGAAACATATAATACCCGCACCGCTCCGGGCTGCCAATCCCCGGTGATGAGCTTCTGCAGCGCCCACAGAAAGGCGGTTAAAGTTTTGCCGCTGCCCGTGGGCGCGGTGACGAGCAGGTGTTCACCCCGGGCAATCCGGGGCCAGGCCTGCACCTGGATCGCGGTAGGGGTGCCCACTTTCTCCATAAACCATTTGCGGATTAGCGGGTGAAACAGATCAAGCACCGGGTCCGTCATCGGCAACCCTTCTTCCCCTGCGGGGGAAAGCATTTTCCATTATTATTCTCATCATGAAAAAGCATTCCCTTTTTCTGACCGATTTCCGGCAGGGGATATTATTGGTTAACAAACATGGCCTATTTGTATCCGGCAAATACATTAATCCATTTTTCTTATGATCATTCATTTGAGTGCTTTGAGTGGACAGAGAACGGGGAGGCTTTTTTCACCCGATAAAATCCGTCCTGATCATCTCGAGGGTGATCTCCGGCTGGCCGATGGTGCGGCGGCGCCCGAACTCGCCGTGGCAGTCGGAGCCCCCGGTAATCATCAGGTCATGTTTGCGGCAGAAATCGAGATAGAATTGGACCTCCGCTTGAGCCGCGGCGGAAGGATGAAAGCACTCCAGCCCCGCGATCCCCAGTTCAATCCACTCCGCCAGCTCTTTATCTTCCATGGGCCTTCCCGCGTATACGGAGGGATGGGCCAGGATCGGCCTGCCGCCGGCCCTTTTCACCGTTTCAATCACCGCGGCCGCCCCGGGGAATTCCGCCGTCCTGCCACTGTCGAAGGCATATTTAATAAAGCCTTCCCAGGTGGCGATCACCCCCAGGTCAAGTAAGAAATTGATCGCCTTGTTCCCGCCGCGGCTCCTGTCATTTTCATATTGCCGGTACTGCTCCAGGGTAAAGGCGCCTGTTGCCGCGGCCGTATATTCCATCACCGCCTGGAGCCAGCGATCCAGGATCTGCTGGTTGGAGGCGAGCAGATTTCTTAAATCGGTCGCTGCCGGGTCAAAGGCGTAGGCGGTGATGTGATACTCCTTTCCGGCATGGCGGCAGGAAAGCTCCACGCCGGGAATATAAACAATCCCGGGCTCATCACAGATCTCTCGCATCAGCAGCGCGTTTTCGATGGTGTTGTGATCGGTGATGGAAAAGATGGTAATGTGATGCTCCTTGATTCGCTGCAGCAGAATTTCATTCGTCCAGGTGCCGTCCGAAGCATTGGTATGCAGGTGCAGGTCTACCTTCATTTTCTGCGCTCTCTCTTTCTTAAGCATGTCCACTAATTGATAACCGCGGCCTGATAACGATTATACCAAAAGGCTTTTTGTCGATAATTGGCAGTTATGTTTTGAAATTACTGAAAAGCCCTTTTCTATTTCAAAATGCGGGAGAAATCTAGTATACTATATGGCAGGGTTAATTGCACACCCCCAACGGGCGTTGGGGTTTCTTTTTTGCTTTTTCATGATCAAGATTGCAGCAGGAAAGAGGTTACCGGGTTGAAGCAGCCACTGAAAACTTCATCTGATGCGGAAGAGTTTCCCTTAAGAGAAATTCCCTTAAGAGAAAAACGATCAAATTTAATTCGCCAGGTCATTACCCTGGCCCTGCCGTCCCTGGTGGAACATTTCCTGGTGATGCTGGTCCAGATGGTGGATATGATTCAGGTCGGAGGCCTCGGTCCCTGGGCGATTGCCGCGGTCGGTCTGGCCAACCAGCCCATGTTTTTAGTTTTCTCGGTTTTCATGGGGCTCAGTGTAGGCACCACGGCCCTGGTGGCCCGCTTTACCGGCGCAGGGGCAAGCAAACAAAAAACCTCCGCCGTTGTGATGCAGTCTTTGCTCATCACCCTGGCGGGAGCGGCCCTTCTAGCTGTCGCTGCCTACATTGCCGCCCCCTGGATATTCCGGCTGATGGGTGCCGAAGCAGATACCCTGGCACCGGCAACCACCTATTTTCAAATCGTGATGAGCGGGCTAATCTTTACCACTGCAGCCCTGGTTTTAGCCGCCGCTTTACGAGGCGCCGGCGATACTAAAACCCCCATGATGGTCAATAGCATCGCCAACCTGATCAACATCCTCGGCAACTGGCTGCTGATCAACGGGATCTGGATTTTCCCCCGCTGGGAGGTGGCCGGAGCGGCGGCGGCCACTACTTTTTCGCGGGCTGTGGCCTGCCTGATTTTAATCGGCCTGCTGGTAAGAGGTAAACACAGAATTCACCTGCCCTTCCGCGGCCAGTTTAAACTGGATTGGGATATAGTTGGCCGGGTCCTGAAGGTCGGCTTCCCCACGGCCCTGGAACAGTTGGTTTTCCGCTCCGGCCAGGTGGTGTTTGTGACGATCGTGGCCAGTTTCGGCACACTGGTCATGGCGGCGCACCAGGTGGCCATTCAGATTGAAAGCCTGGCCTTCATGCCGGCCCTGGCCTTTCAAATAGCAGCCACCACCATGGTCGGCCAGGCCCTGGGAGCCCGGAAACCCGCCCTGGCCGAAACCAGCGGCTGGGTGACACTGCGCCTGGCCATGGGCTTCATGGTTTTCCTCTCTTTTCTGTTCTTTTTTGGCGGGAAATATATCGTCCTTCTCTTCACCTCAGACCCCCAGGTAATTGCACTGGGGGCCAGGGTCCTCAAAATTATTGCCTTTGCCCAGCCGGGCCTGGCCACGCACTTTATCCTCTCCGGCGCCTTAAGGGGAGCGGGAGATACCCGCTTTGCACTAATTGCCACTTTATCCGGGATCTGGTTGGTCCGGATCGGTTTCGGCTATATCCTGGCGGTATCTTTAAACCTGGGCCTCAGCGGCGCCTGGACCGCCATGGCCCTGGATATGTACATGCGAGCCGCGCTGATCTTCTCTCGCTACCGTTCCGGTGTCTGGAAAGCCATAAAAATCTAGGTTGCAGCGGGCACCGGAGCATAAAAACTGACAACCACTCGAATAATATGAGTATCAGGATAAAAGCTCGTCAAGGAGGTGGTTATGATGGCCCTGATCCCTTACGAACCCTTCCGCTACATGGACAATATCCGGCGGGAGATGGACCGTTTTTTCGGTTTCCCCTGGGGCGCCGACTTTCACGGGCCGCGGGTCGATGTTTATGAGACCGATCAGGAAGTGATTGCACAGTGTGAAATCCCGGGCCTGGAAAGCAAGGATGACATCAACATCGAAATCCGGGAGAATATGCTTGAGTTGCGCGGCACCATCAAGCGCAGCCGGGAAACCAAGGAGGAACACTTCCACCGCCAGGAACGGTTCACCGGGGCTTTTCACCGCTCCATAACCCTGCCCGCCCCCGTAGTCACCGACGATACCAGGGCTGAATACCGCAACGGGATCCTCGAAATCACGATGCCCAAGGCTGAACCGCAGCGGCAGCGCCGCCGCATCGAGGTAAATTTTCATTAAAATAACCTGCGGGCGAAGGCATGGCCGCAAAAAGCAGCCGCTTTACACCGCCCTTAACTGCGCCTTCGCCCCTTTACGCAATTAAATCGGTTTGTCCCGAAAATAGACCCATTTAATTGACCCATTTTTCCTTGTTTTCGCCACTGCGGTTAAGCTTTACTATTTTTCTCACTTCTAACATTTTTCTCACTTCTAACTTCTGATTCGACCCCAAAAACTTAACGTTTTTGGTTGTCAGTAACACGCCAGCGCCTGACAAAAACCGAAACGGCGGCTGTCCGGGCGGAAAAATGTTGAAAAGAAAGGGGGCTTGCCCCAGTTCTCTTGCAGTAGCTGTAATATGATTTGAAATTGTAGGCTATCACCTTTAAATGGTCCCAAATCCGGGTCCGCACCAGGCCTCTTACCGGCA
>JAAYGO010000216.1 GCA_012727685.1 Bacillota bacterium
GCAGGAAGCCCTAAATATTTGGCAACCTGGGAGGAGTATAAAGAAAAACATCCTGAACTGGCGGATAAACCGGAAGAAGTGATCGCCCCCAAGATTGAGAAATATGAAAATATGATCTTTCATTTTATCCTTGACCTGGTCATGTAGATCCCTGCTGTGACCGGCTGTTGCTGTGTTTCTCTTCAGCTCTGGGCGTGATGCTGATTCTGGAAATATTTAATAAAGACACTTAAAGCCGGCGATAATTTTTCATCTTTCAGATAAGCGAGAGAAATCCGGCGCGCAATGGTGGGGGTGACCGGGACGCACGCGATATCATAGTGCTTGTAATTGGAGACGACGGAAGTGGACAAGAGGGTTACCCCCAAACCGTCGCAGACAAAGGCCAGGATCGTTTCGACCTGGTTGCACTGGTAGAGGATTTTCGGTTCAAAGTGTGCCGCGTGGCAGGCCTGAATAAAATTATTAAACAAGCCTGAATCCTGGTTCGGGATGATGAATTTTTCATTGGCCAGTTCGGTGAGGAAAACTGATTGCCTTGTCGCTAGTGGATGCAGATTGCTGGTTACCAGTACGAGTTTATCGTTGATCAACCTGACCAACTGCACCCTGGGGTCTACCCTGGTTTCACTTAAAATGGCAATATCGATCTCCGAGGCCAGGATCATGCTATGTAGTTTTTCGCACTCGTATTCGATAAAGTCCAGCTTGATGCCGGGGTAGTTCTTCTGAAACTGCGATATTGTCGTGGTGAGATGGTAATGGCTGATCACCGGGAATAACCCGACTTTAATATAGCCGCGATTGGTGGAAAGGTGTTCCTGGATCGTTTGCTTGGCCTGCTCGACTTCGGAAAGAATGCGCAGGGCGTGCTTGATAAAATCCGTCCCCGCGGGGGTCAACCTTACCGTTCTGGTTGTTCTTTCGAAAATCTTAATCCCCAGCTCCTCTTCCAGCTTGTTGATCTGCAAGGAAAGAGACGGCTGTGAAATGTTGATGGCATTCGCTGCCTGAGTAAAGCTTTTATATTTGGCTACGGCGACAGCATACTGCAGTTGATGGATCTCCATAGAAGTCCTTCCTTCTGGAAAGTATGAATAATTCAGAAATTGTTTCAAGCGATTGAACCGCTCTCTATAATTATACACCATGGGGTGATTTATTGTAAATCTAAATTAAATCAATTGCAAATATAAATTTGTTTAAATAAATGCCGGGTGCTATACTGATGATAGAGAAATTTGCTTAGGGAGCTTGTTTGAAATAGTCGGAATAATGCGGCAAGGCCGGAAAGGGCTACTCCGCAAGGATAGGAGGGATAAGCTTGCTAAACTTAAAATTTTTTGGTACGGGCGGACAGGGTGTAGTTACGGCAGCCAAGATCTTCTCCACTGCCGTTTCACTCTATGAAGACAAGTATGCCAAGACAGTGCCGGCATACGGCCATGAAAGGCGAAATGCCCCGGTCTTTACCGATGTGATCATGGCAGATGAACCGATCCTTGTCAATTCATTTGTCTATCACCCCGACCTGGTCCTGGTCATGGATGCATCGATTATTGATAAGAACGTCGATCCCGGCGCGGGCAAGCATGACGGCACCATTCTTGTCTTGAACTCCGAGAACCCTGAAACCCTGGAAAGGTATAAGCAGTATGGCTTCAAAGAGTTCTACTATGTCGATGGGACCGGCATCGCCGTGGAGACCACCGGCGTAGGCATTCCGAACGGTTCCATGCTCGGGGCCCTGGCAGCAACGGGGATTGTGAAGATCGAGTCCATTGAAAAAGCAATCCTTGATTTCTTTAGTAAAAAGGCAGGGGAGAAAAATGCAGAAGCAGCCAGACGGGCGTACGCCAGAATTAAAAAAATGTAGGGTTTTAGGCCCCATGGCCTCGATTTTTACCAGCGCCAATACCGGCAGCTTTCGTATTGAACGCCCGGTGGTGGACTATGACAAGTGCATCAAATGCGGCATTTGCGCGCGCAACTGTCCGGGCAATATCATCGAGATCAAAAAAGAGCAAAAAGAATGTGTGGAGATTGATTACTACTATTGCAAGGGTTGCGGCATTTGTGCCAACGAATGCCCCCAGAAAGCCATTGCGATGGTCAGAGAGAGGGGTGAGCACTAGTGGCTTACAAAATGTTGGATGGAAACGCGGCGGCTGTTGAGGCCATGGTCCTGGCCAGGGTGAAGGTGATCTCCGCCTATCCCATCACCCCGCAGAGCTATATCGCCGAAAAGCTGGCTGACCTTGTGGCCAAAGGGGTACTGGATGCCGAATATATCCGGGTCGAATCGGAGCATACGGCCATGACCGCGGCCACCACGGCCCAGCTAACCGGCGTGCGGGCGGCTACTGCCACCTCCTCGGTGGGCCTGGCCTTAATGCACGAAGTGCTGGGAATGACCGCCGGCATACGGATGCCGGTGGTAATGCCTGTGGTCAACAGGGCGCTGCTTTCCCCCTGGAGTCTCTGGTGCGACCACAGCGATACCATGGATGAGAGGGATTCCGGGTGGATGCAGTTTTACTGCCAGGACGTGCAGGATATCATCGATCTAATGCTCGTGGCCTATAAAACGGCGGAGCATGATCAAGTGCTGCTGCCGGCCATGGTCTGCTTCGACGGATTTTTCCTCTCCCACTCCATGCAAAAAGTAGATGTGCCGGAGCAAGAGCTGGTGGATAATTTCCTCGGGGAATACAAGCGTAAGAATCTCTACCTCGACACCAGCGATCCCATGTTCGTCAATGACCTGACTCCGCCCGAGGATTATACCGAGTTTAAATATCAGATGAAGGTGGCCATGGACAATGCGCTGCAGGTCGCACCCGAGGTGATGGCGGAGTTTGAGCGCAGTTTCGGCAGAAAATTAAGCATTATAGAGGAATTTCAAACGGCAGATGCGGATGTTGTCCTCGTCACCCTGGGCTCCATGTCCGGAACGGCCAAGCAGACTGTCCTCCGGCTGCGGGAAAAGGGCTTAAAAGTGGGCCTGCTCAGGATTGTCCTCTACCGGCCCTTCCCCTTCAAGCAGATCAGGGAGGCTTTGAAAAATGTCAAGGTGGTCGGGGTATTGGATCGCAGCTCCGGATTGGGTTTGCCCGGCGGTCCAGTCTGGGTTGAAGTGAGCTGCGCTTTAAGCGGCTGCGGCGCCGTTGTCAAGCCCTATATCGGGGGCCTGGGCGGCCGGGATGTGCCCGAATCGACCATCGAAAAAATCTTTAATGAACTGCTGGCGATTAAAAACCAGGAGACAGAAACTCATACTAGCTGGATCGATACCAAAGCAAACGCCATGGATATAAGGGAGGTGCTGAAAGTTGTATGAGTTGCATAGCGCTTCCAAAGGGCTGGTTTCCCATGGTGTGACCACCTGTGCGGGATGCGCCCTTGAGCTGATTTTCCGCAATGTCCTCGATGTGCTCGGTGAAGACACGATCATTGTCATCCCGCCGGGCTGTTCGGCCATATTTTCCGGGTACGGGAAGGAGACCGCCATTAAAATACCCGGCATCCAGGGCACCCTGGAAAGCACCGCTGCCGCGATATCCGGAATTAAGAGAGGGCTCCTTGCCCAGGGTAATACCCATACCACCGTTTTGGGCTTTGCCGGGGACGGCGCCACCCTCGATATCGGCCTGCAGTCCCTCTCCGGTATGGTCGAGCGCAATGAAAACGTGGTTTATGTCTGCTACGACAACGAGGCCTATATGAACACCGGGATCCAGGGCTGCAGCTCCACCCCCTTGTGGGCGAGCACCACCACAACCCCCTCCGGGAAGCCGACGCCCAGCAAGGAGCTGGTGCGCATCCTGGCGGCCCATAATATCCCTTACGCGGCGACCGCCTCTGTCGCTTATCTAACGGATTTGCGCCGCAAGGTAAAAAAGGCCAAAGAAACGGAGGGAGCGGCGGTGTTGCATGTGCAAACTCCCTGCCCGACGGGCTGGCGTTTTGATCCGGCTAAAACTATTGAACTGGCCAGGGCGGCGGTGGAAACGGGTTTCTGGATCCTCTATGAATTTGAAAACGGCAAGTTTATCATCAACAAGAAGCTGAAAAGCTTTAAACCCATTGAGGCCTATATTAAAGGACAGGGCCGCTTCAAGCACTTGACTGCTGAGGAGATAGAAAAGCTGCAGGCTGCAGTGCAGCAGAGCTATGAGCGCTTTGTCAACAGTTGCAACGCTGGCCAATAACAAGCGTGCGTTTTGCTAACAGCAGTAATAGGGGTCAATAAGGAGCGTGGTGATTCATGATCAAGTCAATCGATGAGCTGTTCGATTTGGTGAAGAATCGGCCGACCATGAAGATAGCTGTAGCCTCGGCTGAAGATACGGATATCCTGCAGATCGTCGAAAAAGCAAAGCAAATGGGCCTAGCCGATTTTATTCTCATCGGGGCCAAGGAAAAAATTATGGCTTTGGCTACAGAAAATAACCTGGAGCTCGATGTGGAGATCATCGATCAGGCCGATCCGGCCCATGCTGCCGCATTGGCGGTGGAGCTTGTGAACAGCGGCGAGGCGAGTGCCGTGATGAAAGGCTTTCTCCAGACCTGTACTTTTTTAAAGGCGATCTTGAACAAGGAGAAAGGTTTGAACGTCACCGGCTTGATCAGCCAGGTCTCCGTATATGATAAAGATAACGGCATGGGGTTGCAGTTTCTGACCGATTGCGCCATCAATATCAGCCCGACCTTAAGCCAGAAGCGGCAGTTGATCGACAATGTGGTGGATCTGGCCATTAAACTGGGTTATGAAAAACCGAGGGTGGCCATCCTGTCGGCTCTGGAGCTTATTCGCGATGACATGCCGGATACGATTGAAGCGGCGGCGCTCAGCAAGATGGCCGAAAGGGGCCAGATCAAGAACTGTTATATTGACGGCCCCCTGGCTTTGGATAATGCGGTTTCACCCGAAGCTGCAGCGCACAAAAATATAATGGGTGAGGTTGCCGGCAGAGCGGATATTCTCATCGCACCCAGCATCCAGGTCGGCAATGTCTTGACCAAGGCTCTCACCTTTTTTGCCAAAAAGAAAGTGGTGGCAGCCGTAGTGGGGGCCAGCAAACCGATTGTGATGACATCGCGCACCGATATGTTTGAAAACAAGCTGCTCTCGGTAGCCCTGGCCGGGTACATTGCTTCTGTGAGCAACTAAACCCGGCCTGCTCCGCAGGGATCTGGGCTCGAGCCTAGAACCCTGCCGGAGCAATGCCCAGATTAAAGCGCTATTTTTCCCAGTTAGGGGGTGCTTCAGTGGCCAAACCTTTTACCGTATTAATCATCAACCCGGGCTCGACGTCGACTAAGATTGCCCTCTTTAAGGATGATAAGGAAGTTTTTAACCGGTCGCTCAAACATTCGATTGAGCAGTTGGAGCAATTTGACGACATCTGGGAACAATATGACTTTCGCAAAGAGGCGATCTTAAGCGAACTGGAGCGGGAGCAGGTTAGCTTAAAGGAGCTGGACGCCATTTGCTGCCGTGGCGGGAATGTAAAGCCGATCCCCGGCGGCATCTATCTCGTGAATGAGGCCATGCTCCAGGACCTCAAGGGGGGGCAATACGGCCAGCATCCCTGTGATGTGGGCAACGTCATTGCCTATGATTTAGGGCGGGAGCTGAATATTCCCGTGGTTACCGTTGATCCTCCGGTGTCGGATGAACTGGAGCCCCTGGCCAGGTATTCGGGTCATCGCCTGATCCCCCGGGTCAGCAGCTTCCATGCCTTGAATCAAAAGGCGACAGCCCGCAAGCTGGCTGCCGATTTGGGGAAAAGCTATGACCAGCTAAACCTGATCATCGTCCATTTAGGCGGGGGCATCTCGGTCGGCGCGCACCGCAGGGGAAAGGTCATCGATGTAAACAACGCCCTTTATGGCGACGGGCCGTTCTCGCCTGAACGGACGGGGAGCCTCCCCGTGGGTGCGCTGGTGGAGCTCTGTTTTTCCGGCCGGTATACAAAAGCAGATGTGATGAAGATGATTAACGGCGCCGGAGGACTGATGTCTTACCTGGGGACAAAATTGGGCCTGGAAGTGGAAGAGAGGATCGAGCAAGGTGATCGGCTGGCGCAAGAGGTGTTTGAGGCGATGGCCTATCAGACAGCCAAGGAAATCGGCGCGCAGGCTGCCGTTCTGGAAGGGAAAGTCGATGTTATTGGCTTGACCGGCAGCCTGGCTTATTCGGACCGCTTTGTCGGCTATATTAAGAGCAGGGTTTCTTTCATCGCCCCCGTCTATCTCTACCCCGGCGAAAACGAAATGCAGGCTTTAGCTGACGGTGCCCTGCGTTTTTTAAGGGGAGAAGAAGAGGCGAAGATATACCAGTAACATTGAGGTAGTGAAAATTAGAGCAGGATCATCATTACATGGTGGTGGACGAGGTGGAAAATATGAAAATCGCAGTGATCGGTGCCGGTGCCATGGGGGCGCTGTATGGGAGTAAATTGATCAGCAGCGGCCAGGAAGTTGTGCTGGTGGATGTCTGGCCCGAACATATTCGCGCCATCAATGAACACGGCTTAAAGGTAGAAGAAGAGACGGGGGACCGCAAGCTAGTTTCCATACCGGCGCAATTTGCGGAAGAAGTCAAAGAGAAAAAGGACTTGCTCATCTTTTTCACCAAGACCATGCATACGGAAAAGGCGCTGGCCTCGGCAAGTCATTTCATCGATCCGCAGAGCGCAGTGTTGATCCTGCAAAACGGCTTAGGCAATGTGGAGAAATTTGCCGGTTATTTCGCTCCCGAAAATACCTTTGTGGGGATAACGACTTTTACCAGCCAGATTTTGGGCCCGGGCCATATCAAGGCCGGACAAGCAGGGAGCACCACCATCATGCAGCTAAAGAGCGGTAAAGATGATCGTGCGGCAATCCTGAAAAGGGTTCTGGATGCCGCGGGGTTGAATTGCGTGCTCAAGGAAGATGTATTTCCGGCCATCTGGGAAAAGCTCGCCTTTAATTCGGCGATGAACTCGTTAACCGCCGCCACCAGGCTGAATGTAGGGCAATTGGGGCGCTCCGCGGAAGCTAAAAAACTGGCTTTTCAAATCATTGAAGAGGTGCTCGGCGTTGCCGAAGCAAAAGGGTTGGTGGTGGATAAAGATCGGGTGAAGGGCTTGGTCATTAAAGATTTCGAGAGCAATCAGGAACACAAACCCTCCATGTTGCAGGATGTGCTGGCGGGCCGAAGAACCGAGATCGAGTCGATCAATGGGGCTGCGGTGAGGGAAGCGGAGAAATTGGGGCTCTCCTTACCGGCCACGGAGATACTCTATAGGCTGATCAAGATCATTGACCAAGCTTTATGCTAGTTAAACTGGCAGGGCAGCTTAGCACCTTGCCGGGTGCTTTTATTCCCCTGGTGGAGATGCTCAAAGGGTGAACCCTGGATCCTACCGGGGGTTTTTTATCCTCAGTAGCCGGCTTGATGAAGCCGGTCCAAGGGCTGTCCTGGGGACGAGGAGAAAAGCCGGCCAGGGAGAATTGACACGAAGTATCGGTGGCGGTATAACTTTGGTAAGGAATGCTAAACGAGGGTGGATGCCGGGCATGAAAAGGAATGAAGATTATTTCAGGGGTTGCCTGATCGGGGGGGCGATCGGGGATGCCCTCGGTGCGCCGGTGGAGTTCCTGCGCCATGCGGAAATTGAACGGCGCTACGGGAGGGGCGGCATCCGGGAATTAGAGCCAGGTCCCTCCGGCAAAGCGAAAATCACCGATGACACCCAGATGACCATTTTTACAGCCGAAGGAATCCTGCGCGCCGCAGCCAGGGGCAACCGGAGGGGGATCTGCCACCCGCCAACGGCCGTGTTTTATGCTTACCAGCGGTGGCTGCTAACCCAGGGCTACCCGGAAGTAGAGCAAAATGCCCTGGCTAACAAGAGCTGGCTGCTGAACGTAAAAGAGCTTTTTGCCATAAGGGCGCCTGGCAATACCTGTTTAAGCGCCCTTAAAAGCAGGAAAATGGGCTCCATGGCCGAGCCCATTAACAACAGCAAGGGCTGCGGCGGCGTGATGCGGGTGGCCCCGGCCGGCTTGTTCTACTGCGGTGAAGATGCTTTCCGGATGGGGGCCGAGTTCGCTGCATTGACGCACGGCCATCCATCGGGCTACCTTTCGGCGGGAGTCCTTGCTTACCTGGTCGCCGCCCTGATTGGCGGCGCAGAGCTGGAGGCGGCCATCGAGCAGGCCCTGGTCATACTTGGCAGCTATGCCGGCCACGATGAATGTACGCAGGCGCTGGAGCAGGCTGTGGCGCTGGCGCGGGAGGATTGCCCTGATCTGGAGGCTGTAACCCGGCTTGGCGAGGGCTGGGTCGGTGAGGAAACCCTGGCCATTGCCGTCTATTGTGCCTTAAAATACAGGAATGACTTTAAAAAAGCGCTGATTGTTGCCGTCAACCACAGCGGCGACAGCGACAGCACCGGCGCCGTAACCGGCAATATCCTCGGGGCATATCTCGGTTTAAGCCGGCTTCCGGCCGGCTGGGTGGAAAAGGTTGAATTAAAAGAAGTCCTGTTGCAGTTGGCGGACGATCTGCTGACCGGCTACGAGGACAGCGAGTCTTGGCAGGAACGCTACCCCGGCTATTAGTGCAAACATTTTGTCCTTACACTGGGGGAATGCGGTTTGCCCGATTCAAGCCCCCCTCACCCTAACCCTCTCCCCCCAAGGGGTGGAGGGGGAAAAGGGAACCAGAAATGGCCATTTTTCATTTTTCGGGTGGTGCACGCTTGTAGAGGCATGGCATTGTCTGAAAATAAGCCGATTGCTTACTGCTCTTGTCACTTAAGGAGCTGGAGCAACTGTGAACGAGTAGATACGAAGATACAAGGTTAGGGGACAGACCTATGCTTGCAGGTCTGTCCCCTTCGCATGCAGGCGAACCAAGGTCTGGAACTCCTGGATGTTGAAAAGAGCTTTGACACCTGTTGTTTTATTCTTCCAACCTCCGACTCCGGCCTCCGACCTCTAATAACGGGCAGCCCCCGGGATGCTGGCGATTGACCACTGCTAAAATTTAAACTTTTGCAGCTCATCCAGGAGCAGTCTGGATGCCGCCTCCAGTTCCTCTGTTGATGCGGCAATTTCTTCCACTGCCGCTGACTGCTCCTCGGTAGAGGCGGCTACCTCTTCGCTGGAGGCGCTCACTTCCTGGGATGAAGTGGCTACTTCGTTGATTTTCTCCAACAATCCTTGAATGATTGTAATAATTTCGCCGAACGTTTCCGAAGAGCTGGCCATTGCTCTGCTTCCCGCGCGCACGGCAGAGGCACTTTTATCCATCCCCGCCACAGCCAGTGACGCATCGTTTTGCGTGGCGCGGATCAGGCGGTCGATTTCCTCGGTGGAGGCGGAAGAACGCTCGGCTAATTTGCGCACCTCATCGGCAACCACGGCGAATCCACGGCCGTTTTCGCCGGCCCTGGCTGCCTCGATGGCAGCGTTCAAAGCCAGCAGGTTGGTCTGCTCGGAAATATCGTTGATTACCTGGATGATCTCTCCAATCTCCGCTGAACGCCGGCTAAACTGCTCAATAGTTTCCTTTAATTCCTCAAAACTGCCTTCGATGGCCCGCATCTGCTCCAGGGCGTGGTCCATTTCTTCCTGGCTGGAAGCGGCTTTTTCCGCTGTTTCTGTGGCTTCCTGTGCCATAACCTGTGAACTAGAGCTAAGTACATTCATTGAAGAAGCAACCTCATTGATGGAATCAGCCACATCTTGAACGGAAGAACTTATATTTTCCGTTGTATCGGCAACGCCCCGGGAAAGGAACTGGACTTTACCGGCCAGGTCCGCTATATGGGAGACAAAACCGCGCAAGTTATGAATCATGTTGGCAACAGCCCGGCCAATCAGGCCCACTTCGTCTTTGCCGTACTCTTTGACGGTGACCGTGAAATCGCCCTGGGAAACGGCTGTAAACACCTTGGATAGTTCGGTGAGCGGACCGACGATGCGATTGGCGAGCAGCAGGGAAAAGAGAGCCGTGATGACGGCTGCTGCCAGCAGGATGAGCAGGCCCATTTCCCAGTTTTCCTGCTGCTGCTGATCGTAAGCAATTGCTGGGGTGCCGGCAAAGAGCATGCCGATGATATTATCGTTTGAGTCACGGATGGGCTTGTAGGCGCCGAAGAGGCTTTTCCCGGACAATTCCAAGCGTCCGCTCCAGCGCTCTCCCTGGGTCAATACGGTTTCCAAAATCTGTTGATGATCGAGCGTTGTTCCAATCAGGCGGATTTCTTCTCCTGATCCCGTTGCTCCGGTTGTTGCTTCGACTTCTTCTCCAGCGGCGCCGCCATTTTCTGTTTCACCGGCTAAGGTTGTGGCCACGCATTCATTCCCCATGTAAACAGCCAGTTCAAATCCGGTACGCTCTTTGATTTTATCGAGGTAATCGTTGTCAATGGCCCGGCCAATCTGGATGATACCGGCAATTCCCATGGGTTTGTTCACGGGTCCGGCTGAAAAAAGCATCAGCTGATTATCTTCGAATTCGAAGCCCGAGACCAATTTCCCGCTGCCAAAACCTAATGCATTTTTCAGGAGGGGCTGGTTGCTGCCGTCACTGCCGGCAGCAATGGTATCGCTGGCGTCGTGTATAAGACGCAGGTTCGGATCATATAGCCTTGTGGTGGTGAGGTCATGGTTTTGCTTGAACACCGCGTGTCTGATTCTCACTGCCATTTCGATTGTTTCGCGCTCTTCACTTCCCATTTCTGCGATCATGTCCAGTTTCATGGAATCAGCCAGCGAGCGCAGTAGCGTCTCCTGCTCCTGTAGCAGCAGTTCGAAAATGGATAGCCTGTCATTAATATCTGCAATTGCCTCTTGCTCAACAAAACGCGCGCTCCTGGAAGTTAAGACCACGGTAATAATTGCACAAAAGACTATGACCAGGCTGATAAAACTCACCAGCAGCTTCGGCTTCATCCCAAAAGTAACTCTATTTTTTCGGGGATGGCTTTCTTTTACCGCTTCTTTTATTTCCCTTTTCTTTTTAAACATCGCTCCTACCTCCTTATTCAGAAGACCGGTTGATCTTTATTCAGAAGTTTGGGTTATCTTTTCCGCCGGCGCCTAGGCCATAGACTGACATGATTCTCCAAGCTTTGACATAATTATATCTATTTTACCATAATTTCGGGGAATTGAAAATAGTTGCGGGGTATTTGAAGATTATCCCGGCAAAGGAGAGGGCGATGGTGAATTTTGGGCTTCAAAAGCCGGCTTATACATCAGGTCGAAATATTCCCTGATCATGCGCCTGGTGGAAAATTGCCAGTGCGCCATATCGATACTGGCGCGCATCATCTCGCGCCAGTGCTCCCGGTTATGGTAATAAGCCGGGATCACTTCATCCAGCAAGACGCGATACAGTTGGCGCAAGTCTTGTTCATCCTGCTGTTCGGCATTGAGCTGCTTGTTCAGCTCCGAATCGATCAGCCAGCCGCTGATCCCGTGCTGCACCCCCTCACCGACCCATCCGTCCATGACGCTTAGGTTCAGCACGCCGTTCATGGCCGCTTTCATCCCCGAAGTGCCGCTTGCTTCCATGGGGCGGCGGGGATTGTTGAGCCAGACGTCACAGCCCTGGACCATCAGGCGGGCGATCTCCATATTGTAATTTTCCAGAAAAACGACCCGCTGGCCATAGTGCCGCTCCATTTTTACAAGCTGCTCGATGATGCTCTTCCCGATTTCGTCATTCGGGTGCGCTTTCCCGGAGAATACGAGCTGCAGTTTGCCCTCTTCCAGCAAGGGGTTGATCAGCTCGCTGGCCCTGAAGATGAGATCGCTGCGCTTGTAAGGTGCCGCCCGGCGGGCAAAACCAACCAGCAAAACATCAGGATCTAGCTGGACCTGGCGCTTTTCCCGGATATAGTCGATTAGTCTTTGCTTGTTTTCGCGGTGCACCGCTTCCAAATCCCCGTTTTGTTCAAAAGCCCTTCGGATGGCGGGATGCTGCCAGGTGGGATTATGCACTCCGTTGGTGATTGATATGATGCAGGCAGCCTGGTCAACTTCTTTCCACATGCGGCAGGTAGTCCGCCCGTGCAGCTTCGAGACCCCGTTGGCCATATATGATAGCAGCAGGGCGGCGGCGGTCATATTAAAAGGATCTCCGCCGATTTCCTTAACCTCTTCCCGGCTCAAGCCGTTGAAAGCCCCCATGTATTCAAGAAAATCCAAGGGATATCGTTCATGGGCGCTCTTTACCGGGGTATGGGTGGTAAAGATAATTTCGCGGCGGGTTCTTTTCCAGGCTTCGTGGAAAGTAAGGCCCTGGTTCTGCATCTTTTCGCGAATCAGTTCCAGGCCGCAAAGAACCGCGTGACCTTCGTTAAGATGGTAAATGTCTACCTCTATACCTAAGGCGCGCAAAGCCCTGACCCCGCCGACGCCCAGGATAATTTCCGCCGCGACCCGGTCCTGTTCCCCCCCGCCGTAAAGCCGCCTGGTCATCCAGCCGTGTTTGCTGCCGGGGAAATTGGTGTCCAACAAATACAGGGGCATATTGCCATAGCAGTCGACCTTGTGAATCTTGCAGGTGACCGTTTCACCCCGGATCTCCACCTTCACTTCCTTGCCGGTTGGTTCGACCATTTCAAAATTGTAGTCTATGTAGCGATCGATCGGGCGTCC
>JAAYGO010000267.1 GCA_012727685.1 Bacillota bacterium
GGGGTATGGAAGATGTTATACCGGAGCCAGTTTAAGACGGTAATCTCCGTTTCCACCTCGATGCGGATCTCGTTTAAGGACCCGAGGGCACGGGCCAGATCGTGATTGACGAAGTTTTCTAATACGGCGTAAATCTCCCCGATCAGGCGGACCCGGAGAGGAGGCGGGCCCTCGACCCGGGGTGCCGTGCGGCAGTATTCCTGGAAGCGCTGAAAGCTTTTTTGCATTGCCCTCAGCGAAGTTGCTTCCGCCAGCTCTGCTTCAAACACGCGGTAAGCCCGGTCGGCCCCGCCCCGCTCTTTTTCGCGCGCCCGCAGCTTATAGAGCAGCTTTTCCGCCGCCTCCAGATAAACAGCCTTGCGGTACGCCAGCCAGGCATTGGATATAATTTTGGAGGCCGGCCGATCTTCCAGCAGCCTGCCGACCAGCGCCGCAAACGGGCGGAAATTTTTGTTCAAAGGCAGAGGCGAATGAATCGTGATCATTTCAAAATCGTAACCGGCCCTCTTCAGGAGGGTTTCCTGCAGCTCAGCATACCATCCCAGGCGGCAGCGCCCCTTTCCGCCGACCATCACCAGGGTGTTTGCCCCGGCCTCAAGATATTCCCGCATCTGCCCGATCGTTACCGCAAGGGGGTAACACATGAATTCGGGCGCCAGCTCCGCGCCCAGCTCAACGGTGCGCTTGGTGACCGGCAGGGGGGCGATGGCCCTCTCCCGGTCGGCATTGAAGAGTGTGGCCAGCGCCGCGCCCAGCCTTCCCAGGTTGGGAAATCCGAGGAGGCGCTTTACCGGCAAAGAAGGCGGCATAAACCGTGCCGGTGTAGAGCTTAAGGTTTTATTCTTGGCAGCAGCGGCGCCGCCTCTCTGTGCGGCACTGCCGGAGACCGTATCCAAGAATGCTTCCATGCGGGTGACAAGGCCGGCTTCACCGCTTTGCTCGTCCACGGTCAAGATCAGGAACGGGATCCGGCGGCGCTCGGCCTCGCGCTCCAGGAATACCTCCACCACCGCTTCCGGCCCGCACTCGAAGGGACTAACCAGGATCAATGCGTCAATGAGGCTGTCTTCCAGCCAGTAGAGGGCGCTGCCCGCGATCACTTGCTCGAAGCTCCACAGTTCCCGGCCGTAGGGGACAGCGCTGAGCGCCCGGCTCAGCGCGCGGCGGGGAACCATCTCCGGCACCAGGACGGTGGCATGCTCCCGCAGCCGCTCCACGAGATTATGCGCCACGTAGTCATAAAGGATATAGCTGTGGCCGACCACTCCGACGCGCAGAGCGCCGCAAAAGTCCGCCTGCGGGTTATAGGGGCGGTTCCGGCGAAACATTTTCACTCCCACCAGGCGCTCCAGCGCTTCCGGGTAGAGCCATTTCTCTGCAGCCATCTTTTGCTGAAAATAATTTTGGAAGCGCCATGCCTTAAAAAAGGCGTTTCGCGCCGCTTCCGCGGAGGCGCCGCATCGCCTGCCAACCGCCACAAACGATTCGCAACTGCGCCGCGGCTGCTCGCGCCAGTCCAGCACGGGTGACAAGATCATTTCCGGCGGCAGCTCCAGCCCGTTGCGCAGCATCGCCGGCAGGCCGATATGCTTGGGGCAGTAGTAGCTGTAGCGATCCGCGCTGGTCAGGGTGGGAATAAAAAGCCGCTCCACACCGGCCTCCACCAGGGCGGCGGTATGGGGGAAAGCCAGTTTCACCGAGATACACGGTTCATCGGTTGGGCAAATGGAGAGCCGGTCGAGGGTCTTGGCGCTGGTTGGGGGGGAGAGGCGCACACTGCATCCCAGGCTTTCTAAAAAAGTCTTGTAAAACGGGTAGTAATAGAAAAAAGATAATACCCGGGGAATCCCGATCTGCATTATCTTCACCTCTTTCAGGCAGACCTAAACTATTTTGGCCGATTATTCCGTCAGCTATTCCCGATAAAATTTGCTGGGAGGCCGGATACCGGCCTGCCAGCAAAGCGGCCCGCACAAAGGCAGGCCGCCCCAATTATGTTTTGTCAATATTCCCTTAATTATGCACTGCTGCCCCGTATTGCCCGCCCCGGGAAAATAAGATAAGATAATAACTGCATACCAACGTGCGCAAAATGACGCCTGCAAAAAGCATTGGGCGAACATACCTTCAGGAGGCAGAACCATTATGGCCACGATCAAACCGTTTAAAGGGCTCCGCTACAACCCCGCTTTAATCGAAGACCTGGCTGCGGTGATTACCCCTCCCTACGACGTCATTGACGGGGCTGCCCAGGCCCGTTACTATGAACAAAGCCCCTATAATATCATCCGCCTCGAATACGGCATGATCCGCCCCGGAGATGACGAGCGCGACAACCGCTACAGCCGCGCCGCAGCGACGCTGCAGCGCTGGCTCGCGGAGCGGATCCTAATCGTCGAAGAGGCACCCGCCTTCTACATCTACGAGCAATCCTTTGCCTTCGAAGGGAATAATTATTTGCGCACCGGGATCGCGGCGGCACTTAAATTGGAACCCTACAGCAGCAAGGTCGTCCTGCCGCACGAGGAGACCCACAGCCGGCCAAAATCGGACCGCCTTGAGCTGCTGCGCCACTGCCGCGCCAATTTTAGCCCCATCTTCGGCCTCTTTCCCGCTCCCGGAGAGAAGCTCAACTCTTTGTATGCGCGTGCAAAACTGGAGCCGCCGCTTATGGATCTGGCCGGCAAAAACGGCGAGCGCCACCTGCTCCGGGCTGTTAGAGAGAAGGCGCTCATCGAGCAGTTAATAGAGCTGATCGGCGCGCAGCCCGTTTTCATCGCCGACGGGCATCACCGTTATGAAACCGCCCTTCATTATGCGGCCGAACCGGGCGCGCCCCTTCCGGGGAGTCAATTCGTCCTCGCTTTCCTCTTTAGCCTGGAAGATCCGGGAATGCTGATTCTCCCGACGCACCGCCTGACCGGCAGGCTTACGCCGGATCAGAAGAATTTATTAGAAAAAATCATGGCCGAGCGATTTACAATCGGCCAGCGGGGAAATTTGCGGGAACTGAACATGGAGAGTTTCATCGGGGCTCTGCGGGAGCGCGGCCGACACGGTACGGCGCTGGGGCTTTTCCGGGGGGATGAGGCGCTGATCTTGATGCCCCAAAAATGCGCCGGCGGGGAGAGGCTCGATACGGCGCTGCTGCAGGAGCTGATCCTCGAGCCCCTTTATGGCGGCGACCGGACCAGGCTCGAACAGGAGATCAGCTATACCCGGGATGCGTCTGAAGCGCGCCAAGCTGTCATAGAAGGCACAAGCGGGGCGGCATTTATCATGAACCCCACCCCCATCGAAGCGGTTACCGATCATGCGCGGCGCGGCAAAAAAATGCCCCAAAAATCCACCTATTTTCATCCCAAGCTGCCCAGCGGCCTGCTGATCCACCATCTCGCCCTCAGTCACAGTTAAGGCCGCTAGCTCTCCACGGCATTGCACAGCCGCTCCCATAAAGAGGGGCTCCACTTCTTTAAAACGACCGGGCGGCCCTTTTTGTTTACAACGGCATGTTCCGTGCAGCCGCGGGCCAGCAGCGTGCCCTGGCGGCGGACTTCATAAGTAAATGTGAGGCGCACGGCATGCAATTTTTCAAGGCGGGTGATCACCCTCAGCTCGTCATCATAACGGGCCGGCGCCTTGTATTCGCAGGTCGCCTTGATTACCGGCAAAAAAAGATCATTTTCTTCAAATTCCAGGTAGGGCAGGCCAAGGCGCCGCATCAGCTCAGTCCGTCCCAGCTCGAACCAGACCAGGTAATTGGCGTGGTAGGCCACTCCCATCTGATCCGTTTCCTGGTAGCGAACGCGAATCACCGTTTCTCCCTGGACCAACTTGCTCCCCCCTTGCAACCAGGCCTTCAGCCGCCAAACATTTACAGGATATTGACGCGCCCCCTGTAGACGAGGCCGCGCTCCGCATCGATGGTGATCAAATCGCCGGAGCGGATTAA
>JAAYGO010000210.1 GCA_012727685.1 Bacillota bacterium
AAAACGCTGTATTTTAAAGCCTTTTTGCGGTTTTACTCAATTTTTAGGCCGGTTCGTTGTGACTATTTATTAGCTATGATTCGTGTTACCTTTTAGCTTTAGTTGACCTTTTTGGGGTCGAATCACCCCATAGATGTTAGTACTTGATACCGTATTTTTTTAGCTTGCGGTACAATGTGGATAACTCAATATCGGCAAAGGTGGAAGCTTTTTTAAGTCGCTGCCATGTAGTTGAACAAGATTCTCCAAATATTCTTTTTCAAACTTCTGTTTAGCATCCCTGTAGGTTAGTTCGAAGTTCTGTGTAAAGTTTTGGGGCGAGGTTATCCAGGACGGCAGATCTTGAGTATCGATAATAGGGCTGTTATGGAAAGCGCATATGTTTTCGATGCAGTTTTGAAGCTCGCGGACGTTGCCTTTCCATGTGTAATTCTCCAGCAAAGATAGAGCCTCTTTGGATATTTTTTTTGTTTTGCCTGTTTTGAGTTTCAAAAAGTGGTTTATCAGCGGTAGTATATCCTGTTTTCTTTCTCTCAGCGGTGGGATGTAGATGCGGATTACGGCAATCCGGTAATAAAGGTCTTCACGAAACTGGTTGCTTTCGATTAAAGCCTTGAGATCCCGATTGGTCGCGGCAATCAGCCTGAAATCGGTGTTTATCAGGCATGTGCTGCCGATGCGGGAGAATTTTTTATCTTGCAGAACCCTCAATAATTTTACCTGCAAATCCGGTGAGGCTTCGCCAATTTCATCAAGGAAAAGGGTTCCTCCACATACATCTTCAAAGTAACCTGTAGTTTGGCTATAGGCACCGGTAAATGCTCCTTTTTCATAGCCGAAGAGGATGCTTTCCTGTAAATTTTCAGGAATAGCTCCGCAGTTTAAGGGAAGAAACGGCTTATCTTTACGGTGGCTTTGTTCATGAATTAGGCGCGCAATTATCTCTTTCCCCGTTCCGGTTTCACCTTCGATTAAAACATTGCTGTCTACGACTGCCAGTTTTGAAATCGAAGACAATATATTCTGCATCTGCTTGCTCTGGGCAATGAAGGTGGTAAGACCATTTTGTCTCTGCAGCTGCTTCTTTAATGCCGTGTTTTCCAATTTTAATTTTTTTCTTTCCAGGGCATTGCATACCGAAAAGCTGACTTTGTCCATGCTATCAAATGGTTTATTTAAAAAATCATATGCTCCAAAACGCATTGCCTCTACGGCCTTTTCCATAGTGCCGTAGGCGGTGATAATGATCACGGCACTATCCGCATCAATGGTTTTTATTTTTTGCAGAACATCGATGCCGTCCATATCAGGCAACTTCAAATCAAGCATGATGAGATCATAGTGATGCTGCTGCATAAGGCTTAAAGCATGGCTTCCCCTGGAAGAGACGGTTACGGAAAAGCCTTTTCCCTGTAGCACGTTGCTAATAAAGCTTTGCACATAAACATCGTCGTCAATAACCAGTACTTTGGGCTTATTCATATTTATCACCAACGGAGAATGTTATCAGAAAACGCGTGCCTTTCTGGGGAGTGCTTTCAATGTTGATCAGCCCCCCATGCTCAAAAATAATTCTCTGGGAGATGCTTAATCCAAGTCCCGTATTGGGTGAATTTTTAGTGGTAAAGAAAGGTTCAAATATCCGGGCAAGGTTTTCCGGGATGATGCCGCAACCGGTATCCTGGATCAAGATTTCTATGCTTTTCTTCGGCTGAAGGCTGGTAGTAATTATTATTTCTCCATCTCCGGGAATGGCTTCGATTGAATTCATAATAATGTTTAAAAAAGCGTGCTTTAAGGCGTTTGCATCTCCATACAGCTTCGGCAGCGAAGGATGGTATTGTTCCAGGAGCTTGATTTGCTTTAATCTGAGGAAGCTGTTTACTTCAATAGTGGTGTTTTTTAATATTTCATTAACATCACAATACTTCGTGCCGAAGTTAATATCCGATATGTTCTTTCTGGAAAAAGTTAATATATTATTGACCACTTCCCTGCATTCACTGCCCGCCCTATTGATTAATTTGATTAAATCTTGTTTTTGCGGGTCGTGTTCTTTGGATAGCAATAGTTCCGTAAGATTGATCACTCCTACCATGGGATTATTTAGCTGGTGGGCCAGCTCGCCGGCTAGTTTACCCAGCAGCGCCAGCTTTTCTGCATGCACCAGATTCTGTTCAATGATTTTTCTTTCAGTAATATCCCAGATAATGAACAGGAAGGCTATGGTGGTTTTTTTCTGGTTAGAGATTTTAGAATAATTAAGCCGGATGGCAAAATGACGGCTGCTGGCATGCTGACCTGTCAGCTCTCCCTCCCATGTATTGTACGTATTTAAGATGGTGTGAATATCGGTTTTATTCTCTTCGGGAAAGAGACAATCGATTTTTTCCCCGAGCACATTATCTTCGCCATAGCCAAAAATGATCTCGGCAGCTTTATTAAAAATAACAATGTGTCTACTGCTGTCGCAAACTACAATAGCGGTTGGTGACGCATTCAGGATATGGGCGGCTAAACTTTCATATTCCTCGAAAAGCTGAAGATACAAGATAAAGTACGAAGATGAAGCATGCTTTATGGGCAAACCTTTTATCCACAATACCATGATCCGGTCATAATACTGGGGCTTGTATTGATCGAGGAATAGTTCGAAGGGTTCCTGGTTCTCCAGCAGCCTTGCTAATGGCTGTTCAACTCCCTGCTGTATAAGCGAGGGAAAGACTTCGGCTATATTTTTATTGAGCACAACTTCTCGTTTGATGCGCGAGTTTTTCTCCTGCTTTTTGTTAAAGCCAATTAACGTGCCGCTTTTGTCAAGCAGCATCACCCCGACAGGCATGTCTTCAATAAAATTGGTCAGGAGCTGAAGTAAAGCATCCAAACCGATCACTGCCTTCCTGGTTATATGTTCTACAGAAATACTAGTTTTCCTCTTTTGAAATTTGGCATTATTGCCAAAAATTTTTTGAAAAAAAACCAAAACTGCTGCGCGATCATCATAGCTCTATTCAAAAAAGCTTGCCCCTTTAAGTTTTTTTATTTTTAATCAAGTATAAATATTGGCACGTTATTTGCTATTTACTTCTGTTAGAGATCTAAATAGAAAGAGAGGTTTACGGTAATGCGCATTTTAGCCACCGGAGTAGGTAAGCTGATCAAGCCCGTGCCGTCCAGCGACCAGGTCCAACAGGAAACGAGAACCCTGAAATCATTGGCCTTAACCAACAAAGTGATGAGCGCTAAAGAAGCGGTGCAAAGATATGTTCAGGAAAATGACTATGTTGTCTCCGAGTTGACCGGTAATGTACGAGGCCCGATGGCGCTAATCCGGGAAGTGGTCAGACAAGGATTTAAAGACCTTAAAGCCGCCGGCAATACATCCACTTTAGATATAGACCTGCTGCTGCAGGCTGGCTGCGTGAAAGAGCTGGACCTTTGCTACGTGGGCTATGAGCTGCTCGGCACCTCTTATACCATGCGCAAAATGATCGAAGAGGGAAAATTGAAGATTACCGAATGGAGCAACGCCACCATGGCCTGGCGTTTAAAAGCGGCTGCCATGGGGGTGCCTTTCCTGCCGTGCCGTTCCATGCTGGAAGGAACCGATACTTTCAAATACAGCGCGGCCAAAATAGCAGAGTGTCCCTTTTCCGGCGATCGGGTCTGTGTGGTCCCCGCCCTGAGGCCTGATGTGGCCTTAATACATGTTCACAGGTGCGATATTTACGGCAACGCGCAAATTGACGGCATTACCGGTTCCACCCTGGAAGTAGCGGCCGCCTCGAAAAAAGTGATTATTTCCACTGAAAAAATCATTGACCATGATGAAATTAGAAAAAACCCGGAGAGGACGGCTATTCCGTATTTTATGGTTAACGCCGTAGTCGAAGCGCCTTTCGGCGCTCACCCGGGTAATATGCCCTACCTGTACGACATGGATGTGGAGCATTACAAAGAGTATATCAATTACTGTAAAACAGGCGAAGGCATTAAAGAGTATTTTAACAAGTTTATTTACAATGTTCCGGATAATGATGGATACCTCAAGCTAATCGGGGAAGAGAGGCTCGAAGAGCTGAAGCGGAAAGAACAGATCAGATATAAGTATAGGGAGGAGTGATGGTAATGACTAATTACAACCAACCGGAGCTGCTAGCATGCATCTCTGCCAAAATGGTAGTGGACAATAAAGGTTATTTTGTCGGGTCGGGAATACCGCTGATCAGCGTCCTGCTGGCCAAAAAGACACATGCACCAAATGCTGTCCCCTTTTTTGAGACCGGTTCAATCGGGCCAAAACTGGAGGAGCTGCCTATCTCAATTGCCGATTCGAAAACCATGACCCGTGCCATTGCTGTTAAAAGCATGTGCGATATTTTTGAACTCTCTACCATTGGCGTGATTGAATATGGTTTTTTGGGCGGCGCGCAAGTTGATATGTATGGAAATTTAAACGCCACCATGATCGGCGATGACTATTACCGGCCTAAAGTAAGACTGCCCGGCAGCGGGGGAGCCTGTGATGTGGGTTCCCTTTGCGGCAAAACCATCATTCTGATGCTGCATGAGAAGCGCCGTTTCGTTCCAAGGGTAGATTTTATAACCACTCCTGGCTATCTCGAAGGCGGCAACTCGCGGGAGGAACGGGGTTTTATTAAGGGCACCGGTCCTTACCGGGTCATCACCAATCTGGCGGTCATGGATTTTGAGGAAGAAAGTAAAAGGATGCGCCTTCTTTATCTCCTTCCGGGTGCCACCGTGGAGCGGGTGGTGGAAAATACCGGATTTGAGCTGATCATACCCGATCACATCGAGACCTTGGACCCGCCGACGAGGGAGGAATTACAGCTGTTGAGGGAAGTCCTGGATCCGACGGGGTTAATTATCGGCCGCCAGTTGAAGAATTAAGTCGGCGGAGCAATTAAGGAGGTTTTTATAATGCGGAAAGTATCGGTTATCGGGGCACATGAAATCAAGTGGGGCGTTTTAAAAGAAAAACCCCTGCTAGATATGGTCTCGGAGGCGGCCAACAAGGCCATTACAGATGCCGGAATTGACCGGTACGCGATACAGGCCATTTTCCTGGGCAACGCGTTTGGAGAAATACTGACCGGCCAGGCTACCCTTGGCTCCGCCACCGCCAATATTCTCGGTATACCGCATGTGCCTTCGATTCGCTTCGAATGCGCCTGCAGCTCTGGGGCGATCGCCCTACGGGAAGCTTTTTTAAATATTGCCCATGGCGTTTATGATTATGTCCTGGTAGTCGGCGTCGAGAAAATGAACACAAAAGAAACACCTCAAATTTTAAGCGCCATCGCTACAAGCTTCGATTTTTATGACCAGAAAGCGGGTATTGTCGCACCTGCCGTTTTTGCGCTATATGCCAGCGCCCATATGAAACATTTTGGCACAACCAAAGAGCAGCTGGCCATGGTGGCTGAAAAAAATTATTACAACGGCTCGTTGAACCCAAACGCACATTACCAGAAGCAGGTTTCTCTAGAGGAGATCCTCAACGCTCCAATGATTGCCGAACCGCTGGGCAGGCATGATTGTTCCCTGGTTACCGATGGAGCGGCGGCATTGGTATTGGGTCCGGCGGAGACGGCAAAGAATTACAATTCGCAGCCGATTAACATTTTGGCTTCCGCTATTGCCGGCGATTATTACCGGGTAGCGAACCGGGATAGCTATGTTTCATTTGCCTCCACCAGGATTGCTGCCCGGCAGGCCTATGAGATGGCGGGGGTGCAGCCGCAGGATATTACCTGTGCGGAAACCCATGACTGTTTTACCATCACGGAGATTATCAATATCGAGGATCTGGGATTTTTCCCTAAAGGTGAAGGGGGGAGGGCTGTCCAGGACGGTGAAACCCGCCTTGCCGGCCGCATCCCTGTCAATGCCAGCGGAGGCCTTAAAGCCAAAGGGCATGCCATCGGGGCGACCGGTGTAGGGCAGGTAGTTGAAGCCGTAACCCAATTGCGCGGCAAGGCCGGAGAACGGCAGATCAAAAATGTTGAGCTATTCCTGACCCACATGCTGGGCGGCTCGCCGTCCATCAGCGTTATTCACATCTTTGCAAGGGGGTATTAATGTGTCAGCAGCAGTTCTCACGGGCTATAAATGCAATTACTGCCGGCAAACCTATCTAAACTCGTCCGACCTGTGCGGCAAATGCGGCTCTACGGCCTCGCTGTTCGAGTTTGAGCTGCCCGATGACGGCAGCATCGTCACCTTTACTACGGTGTGGCGGGGAGTAGATTATCTGCCGCAGCCTTATACTTTGGCTGTCATTGACCTGGGCGGCGAAATTCAGGTATTGGGAAGGGTTAAGAGAGGTGGCCAGGGCATTGCGATCAATCAGAAAGTCCGGTACGCCGGGAAAGACGAATACGGGCATATATTTGAACTGTCTTAACCGGCAAGATCGAAACATGGAGGTTGCGTGATGTCGTCTTTAATTGCAAAAATCGATCATATCGGCATTGCAGTCCGGGACCTGGAAAAAGCGATGCGCACTTACGAAGAGGCATTTGGACTTGTAGCCAAGGCCGTTGAAGAAGTGGAAGATTTCAAGGTAAAAATATGTTTTATCCCGGTGGGAGAAGCGCTTGTTGAGTTCCTTGAACCGACCGGTCCGGATAGTGATTTTCATCGCTACATTGAAGAAAAAGGCGAAGCCATCCACCATATCGCCTTTCGGGTCTCCAACATTGATCTGGTTTTAGACAGGTTGAAAAAAACCGGCATTCCTTTGCAGGATCAGGAACCCAGACCCGGAGGGGGTGGGGCACGGGTTGCTTTTATCGAACCGTCGGCTATCAATAATGTCGTGATCGAGCTGGTAGAAAGGCTGGAAGACTTGTAGCAAGTTTTACAAGCTCTCGAAAAGCCAGAATGAATAAACGTATAAAGACCCGCATCTTCTTCGCTGCCAAACATCTTCCTCGTGCACCCATTAGGAGCTTTTCCCCAAATATCTTTGCAGAACTGAGACTACCTGGACAGCTCTAACCACAACATGAGCAAAGGCGGCATATGGCTTTATGTTTGGGTTGCCGGGTAAGCGCATCAAAGGCAAGGGAGGTGGTCATATGGGCAAAATGATGATCCTGTTTACTTGCTGGATGATCGGCTGGTTAATTATCACCATCATCATCACGTTGGCGTTAAGACGGGCGGAAGAGCGCGAGGATGCAACCGTTCTCGGCAGAACCAAAGATAGTGAATTCAGTTCGTAAATAGGTGAAAGGAGGAGAAAAAAGATGTCAGATCTTACATTGTGGTCATGGGTTTTTGTAGGATTATATATTATCGGTATAGTTATTCTCACTTATATTGGCGCCCGCCGTACAAAAACCCTGGAAGATTTCACAACAGCCCCCAGGAGTTATGGTTGGGTAGTTATAAGCTTTGCCACAGTGGCAGCCTGGTGCAGTGCCGCCGCTTTCCTGGGCCAACCCGGTATGGGCTACGGAACCGGATTTCCCGCTTTGTGGTATGTGATGGGCTATTCGTTTTCCGCGCTGTGCTGGGCCCTTTCGATGTTTGGCATCTGGAAGGTCGGGGCGAAACTTGGGGCAAAAACTCCGGCAGATTTCCTAGGAAAACGCTTTAACAGCGATTTAGTTAAAGCTGTTACCGCACTGATCGTTATTTTGAATATTTACTATGTAGCCGGACAGTTCGTAGGCATCGGGTGGCTGTTTAATGTGGCACTTAAAATTCCATACCTGTACGGTGTCATTGTTGCGGCCGCTTTTACTGCAATCTATATTATTATTGGTGGTACACACTCGGATCTGCTTACCGACGCGGCACAAGGTATGATCATGGCTGTAGCCGCCATACTGGTACTGTTTGTAGCATTTTTATTCGTTACCCCTGGAGGGGTTCCAGCGGTCAATGCATCGATTGTCGCCCAGGACCCGCAACTGGGATGGGATAATATTTTCAGTAGCGGCAATGCGATGTTTGCGGCTTTCCCTGCCATATCAATTTGTTTTGGCCTTGGTTTTGGTGCTTTATCGCCACAAATGTCCAAGAACTTCCTGGCTATTAAAAACAAAAAGGATGTTTACAAAGTAGCCATTGCTGGAGCGGTGCTCATGTTTTTAATGAGCTTTATGATGCTGGGAGGAATCGGAGCAAGGGCTGCTCTGGGTGATCAATTTGTTGCTCAGCCGGACATGGCTCTTCCAACCTTGTTGACCCAATCTCTTCCCGCTCCGCTGGCAGCATTAATAGCGATCGCCATTCTGGCTGCGATTATGTCGTCGGCTGATGGTTTATACCTGGTAATTGCCAATGCAATTTCAGTTGATCTTTATAAAGATATTATTGCTCCTAGGTTGCACAAAAAGAATCCTCTCAGCCAGGAAGTCTTGGAAAAAAGGTCATTGTTGCTGAGCAGAATACTCATTGTCATCGTTACAATTGTTGCGGTAATAATTGCCTATCCGCCTCCCCAATACCTGACGGCGCTAATTTGGGCCGGTTTGGGAGGTATTACTTGTGCTGTAAGTCCTAGTGTTTTATTCGGGGCGTTTTGGCGCCGAACCACACCCGTAGCATCGGCTGTGTCCATGATAGTTTCCATTATCGTTTACTTGGTTTCTCTACTGGGATTAAAGTATCATCCTTATAAAGCTGTGGGTATTGGGCTGATTGTCTCAATATCCTTGATCATAATCGTCAGCCTCATAACCAAACCTCAAACGAAAGAAGAATTGAAGGAGATATTTGGATAGACCTCATGCCCCCGCAAGCGGGGACATTACCAGAAAGATGAAAAGGATCCCGTTCCTCTCTCCCCCCTTAGACGGGAGAAAGGCGGAGGTGAGGGGTTCTGAATTTGGCTGTGCATTTCATTTTAAGAAAGGGCGCCAGGGAAAGGCCGGGCGCCCTTTCTTATGCGCCCAGTTTGAGCACCATCAGGAGAATGAAAATAGTGCCGGTCATAATTCCTCTCCCACCTTCGGGAGAGAAGGATTCTACCAGTTGTAAATATGGTATAATTTTTACAGGCCAAACTTCTTTGTTTATCGTACTTTCCCAACGGCTAGGACAGGCTTAACCGGATTATTCTCTTTGTCCCGGAAACGGCTCCTGAAGGGGGTGTGAGGGTTGGAGCGCCAGCTGCATATTTCCAGGGAGTTTGCCGCCCTGCAGGAACGGTTGCAGGCGCTGCGCACCGAACTGGTTAAGCTGATTGCCGATCGGGACCACCTGTTGAACACTGTCAAACCCAACCTGGAAGCAAAATATTACGCGGTGATCGGTAAAGAACAGTACCGCCTTTTTCTATTGCGCAACGATGTTTTGCGGCTGCGGCGCAAGATCGAGCTGATCCAGGCCTGTCGCAATCGGGGAGAGGAGCCGGACCTGGACTTGATCGAGATGCAGCTCGACGCAGAGCTGCAGCAGTGGATCGAAGAGCTGCGCGAGCTGGCCCGGAAGATCGAGTGGGCCGACTACCACAACCGGCTGCCGGAACTCTCTCCCGAGCAGTCCCGGGAGCTGCGAAGGCTCTACCGGGAGCTGGTGCGCAAATTGCATCCCGATCTTAATGAAGCACTTCCCGAAAGCTACAAATATCTATGGGATAGAGTCCTTACCGCCTACCGGAACGGCGACCTTGAGGAGCTGCAAACCCTTTCGCTCCTGCTTGCTGAAAAAGAGGAAGAGCTTTCGCCCGCACCTTCCACCATGGAGCAGCTGGCCGCCGATGTAAAAAAACTGGAGCAGAAAA
>JAAYGO010000199.1 GCA_012727685.1 Bacillota bacterium
AGCCGGCTTTGCGCACCTTGACGGCGCAGACTTTCAACTCCGGAATGCAGGATACCGGGTCGAGGGCGTCGTTGGTGAGCAGGTTGGCCGCCGCTTCCCGGTAATGGAAGGTCATGAAGATAGTGCCGGGCGCTACCTTTTCGGTCAAGGTCACCCTGGCCCTGACCTTGCCGCGGCGGGAGACCACCTCCACCCGGTCGCCCTCGGAAAGCTCCAGCCTGGCGGCGTCTTCCGGGTTAATCTGCACCAGCTCTTCGGGGCGATGTTTCTCCAGCCCATAGGAGCGGCGGGTCATGGTTCCGGTATGATAGTGGAAAGCGTGCCGCCCGGTAGTGAGGATCAGGGGATACTCCGCGTCGGGCTCTTCGGCAGGGGGACGGTATTCGACCGGGTTAAAGAGCCCCAGGCCGCGGCTGAATTTCCCCTTATGCAGGTAGGGTGTGCCGGGGTGATCGGCGGTGGGGCAGGGCCACTGCAAGCCCTTTACTGCCAGGCGGCCGTAGCTGATGCCGGCATAGCTGGGTGTCAGCGAGGCCATCTCGGCAAAGATATCCTCGGGGCCGTCGTAGCGCCAGGCAAAACCGAGCCGGTTGGCCAGATCGGCAATAATAGCCCAGTCCGGCCGGGCATCGCCCGGCGGCGGCACGGCGGCGTAGCTGAGCTGCACCCGGCGCTCCGTATTGGTATAGGTGCCCAGTTTCTCGGCATAGGAGGCGGCGGGCAGGATCACATCGGCGTAAGCCGCCGTTTCGGTCATAAAGATATCCTGCACCACCAGAAAGTCGAGTTTTTCCAGCGCGTCAGCCACGTGTGCCGCATTGGCCTCGCTTAGGATCGGGTTTTCCCCCATGATATACATGGCCTTGATCTCGCCCGCATAGGCTTTAGCCATGGCCCCGGTAACGGTCAGCCCGGGCTGATCGGAGAGCTTCACCCCCCAGGCTTTGCTGAATTTCTCCTGGACAGCGGGGTCCCCCACTTTCTGGTAGCCGGTATAGACGTTGGGCAGGGCACCCATATCGCAGGACCCCTGGACGTTGTTTTGGCCGCGCAGGGGATTCACCCCGGCCGATTCGCGCCCCACATTGCCGGTGGCCAGGGCCAGGTTGGCCAGGGCCATGACATTGTCGGTGCCGGAAACATGCTGGGTAATCCCCATCGTATAGAGGATCGCGGCGCGATCCACCGCGGCGTAGGCGCGGGCCGCACCCCGCAGCAGATCCACCGGCACGCCGGTGATCTGGGCGGTATATTCCGGGGTATACTTCGCCACCACCTTTTTGAGCCTCTCGTAGCCCTCGGTCCGCTTCTCGATAAATTCCACATCAACCAGGTCTTCGCTGATAATGATATTAAGGAGGCCGTTGATCAAGGCCACGTTGGTGCCCGGTTTCAAGCGCAGGTGGTAGGTGGCTATATCCACCAGGGCGATTTCCCTGGGGTCGGCCACGATCAGGACCGCTCCTTTGCGCACGGCCTCGCGAATCCGGTAGGAGATCACCGGGTGCGTTTCGGTGGTGTTGGAGCCGATGACCAGGATCGCCTGCGCGCCGGTAATCTCTCCGATGCTGTTGGTCATGGCGCCGCTGCCAAAAGCTGTGGCCAGACCGGCCACTGTGGGAGCGTGTCAGAGGCGGGCGCAATGATCGACGTTGTTGGTGCCCAGATGGCGCACCAGTTTTTGGAAAAGATAGTTATCTTCATTGCTGGTCTTGGCGGAGCTTAAACCCATAAATGCATCGGGGCCGTAGCGGGCTATGCTCTCTTTTAAGCGGGAGGCCACCAGGTCAAGCGCTTCGTCCCATCCAGCCTCCACAAAAACGCCGTTCCGCCTGATCAGCGGCCTGGTCAGCCGCTCCTCGCTGTGCACAAAGTCCCAGCCGAAGCGGCCCTTGGCGCAGAGATGCCCCCGGTTGACCGGGCTCTCCGCATCGGGGCTCGCCCCAATGATTTTGCCGTCTTTCACATGCAGGTAGACGGAGCAGCCGGTACCGCAGTAGGGGCAGATCGTCTTCACCTTTTCAATTTCCCAGGGACGCCCTTTGCCGACACCGGCCTTGGGCACCAGCGCCCCGACGGGGCAGACGTCCACGCACATGCCGCAAAAGACGCAGGATGAATTTTCAATGGGATCGCCGAAAGGCGGGCTCACGTTGGTGACGAAACCGCGCCTCGTAAAATCGATGGCCCCGGCGCCGTTAATCTCCTGGCATTTGCCGACGCATATGCCGCAAAGGATGCATTTATTCATATCCCGGATAAAGAAGGGGTTGGTGTCGTCCAGGGGGAGATCCTTGGTTTCGCCTTGAAAACCGCTTTCGGAGACGCCGTAGCGGTAGCAATAATCCTGCAGCCGGCAATCCCCCGTCTTCTCGCAGGTGATGCATTCGAGGGGATGGTTGGCCAGGATCAGCCTTAATATGGTCTGGCGGGCGGTGCGCACCCGCTCCGAATCGGTATGCACGACCATGTCCGGGGCGACCGGCGTGCAGCAGGAAGCGACCAGGGCCCGCGCTTTTTCCACCTCCACCACGCACATGCGGCAGGCCCCGTTGCGGGTCAGTTCGGGATCGTGGCAGAAGGTGGGGATATCGATCTCCAGCTTGCGCGCCGCCTCGAGAATGGTCGTTCCCGGCGCCACTTCCACCGGCATGCCGTCAATGGTTAACTTAACTGCTGACATCGGCTTTCCTCCTTACGCGGGTAATCTGGATGCTGTTCTTGGGACAAACCTCCACGCAACTGCCGCAGCGGGTGCAGAGCGACTGGTCGATCGCGTGAACCTCTTTCTTCTCGCCGGAAATGGCGCTCACCGGGCAGACCCTGGCACAGCGGGTGCAGCCGATACAGGTTTCGGGATCGATATAATACTGGAAGAGGGCCTTGCAAACCCCGGCACGGCAGAATTGTTCGTTGATATGCTCCTCGTATTCGTGCCGGAAGTAGCGGATGGTGCTCAAGATCGGGTTGGGACAGGTCTGGCCGAGCCCGCAGAGGGCGCTGTCCTTGATCGAGAAGGCCAGCGATTCGAGCGTATCCAGGTCCGCAGGCTCTCCGCTGCCATCACAGATGCGCTCGAGAATCTCGAGCATGCGCTTGGTGCCTTCCCGGCAGGGGATGCACTTGCCGCAGGATTCCTTCTGGGTAAAGCTTAAAAAATAGCGGGCCAGGTCCACCATGCAGGTGCGGTCGTCCATGACCACCAGGCCGCCGGAACCCATGATCGCACCGGCCTTGGTCAGCGAATCGTAATCGATGGGCAGGTCAAGCAGCTCCGCGGGAATGCAGCCGCCGGAAGGGCCGCCGGCCTGGACCGCTTTAAATTCACGGTCCCCCTGTACACCGCCGCCCACGTCAAAAATGACCTCCCGTATGGTAATGCCCATGGGCACCTCGCAGAGGCCGGTATTGCGGATCTTGCCCGCCAGGGCGAAGACCTTGGTCCCCTTGCTGCTCTCAGTGCCGATTGACGCGAACTCTTCCACCCCGCCCTCCCTGAGGATCAGCGGGATATTGGCGAAGGTCTCCACGTTGTTGATGCAGGTGGGCTTGCCGAAAAGGCCGGACACAGCCGGGAATGGCGGCCGCGGGCGGGGCATGCCCCGCTTGCCTTCGATGGAAGCTAAAAGGGCCGTCTCCTCGCCGCAAACAAAGGCACCGGCGCCCTCCTTGATGTTTAAATGAAAATTAAAGCCAGAAGCGAGAATATTCTCCCCCAGGAGGCCGTATTCTTCGGCCTGCGCAATGGCGATCCGGAGCCGCTTGATGGCCAGGGGATATTCGGCGCGGCAGTAAATGTAACCTTCATCGGCGCCGATGGCGCGGCCGCAAATGAGCATCCCCTCGATCACGGCGTGGGGATCGCCCTCCAGGATGCTGCGGTCCATGAAGGCGCCCGGGTCGCCTTCATCGGCGTTGCAGACGACATATTTCTTTTCCCCCGGCGCGATCATGGTGAATTCCCACTTCATCCCGGTGGGGAAGCCTGCGCCGCCGCGGCCGCGCAGGCCGGCCCGCTTCACCTCGTCGCAAATTTGCGGGCGCTCCATCTTCAGGGCGCGGGAAAAGGCGCGGTACCCGCCCCGCATGATATATTCATCGATGATTTCAGGGTCGATAATGCCGCTGTTGCGCAGGACATTGAACACCTGCTTCCGGTAAAAGGGAATTGTATCGTAAAATCTGCCCGGGACCTCCACATCGGGGCTGGTATAGAGCAACCGTTCTACCACTTCCCCCCCGATGAGATGCTTTTCCACCAGTTCGGCCATATCCCCGGGCTTCAGGCGGCAGTAAAACACCTCATCAGGATAAATCACGATAATGGGACCGACTTCACAGAAGCCGACGCAACCGGCCATGACCAGGCGATATTTCTCTTTTATACCCCGCCTGGCCAGTTCCGCTTCCAGGGCTTCCTTCACCTTGCCCGAATTGGAAGAGAGGCAGCCGGTAGCGCCGCAGATCATCAGGTGTTTTTCATACAAAATATTCTAACCTCCCCCACAGGCTTGAGCGCTTATTGATGAGCGCTTATTTAACAGATCACGAACTTGTTATTAATGGCGACTTTATCGATCAAGGCCTTTCTCTTGGCTGCGCAGGCTTCATCCTCGTGGCACAAGGGGCCTTCCACGCAGCACTCCACGAAATCCTTGCACGGGGTCTTTGTGGTGTGCGTGCACCGCTCGCAACAGGGATCAATAAACCGTTCCATCTGCTACCTCCTGCCCTTACTCGTAACTGGCGAGAATTTTTTTGATTTTATCCGGAGTTAAACGGCCGTGCGGTTCATCGTTAATCATCATCACCGGTGCGAGGGCGCAGGCCCCGATACAGGCAACTTCCTCCAGGGTAAATTTCATATCCGGGGTAGTCTCGTTGACCTTGATCTTGAGGATTTCTTCGATCCGTTCGGCGATCTTGGAGCCGCCCTGGATATGGCAGGCCGTCCCCTTGCAGACCCGGATGATATTGCGGCCCCGCGGCATCATCTTGAACTGGGCATAAAAAGTGGCCACCCCGTAGAGACGGCTGAGCGGAATGCGCAAGCGCCGCGCTGCCCGTTCCAGGGCCGGGCGCGGCAGGTAGCCGTAGTGCTCCTGAATCTTCTGCAGAACCGGGATGACCACACCCTGCTTGTCAAGGTAGGGTTCCACCAGAGCGTCAACCTGGCTGAGATCAAGCTCGCCATTTAATGCAGATCCCTCGGCCTGATTGCCCATAGTTTCCCATCCTCCTCGTATTTCTAAAAATATAAAAGGATCATTGCGGTTATTTAACTGATTCTCTCCGGTTTCTATTTTTCCTGCCGCACCGGCAGCTTATTGCAAAAAAATGCGTAAAAGAATGCCACTGCAGAATTATTAAAATTGTATAACTTTAGTCGAAATTGCCACCAAAACGGCATCGGGGGAAGTCCACTCTAAAATAATAACCGCTCTCGCCGCTTAAGGCAAGAGCGGAGGGACTAAAAACGGCTGCCAGGTTGCCGATTTTATTCCAATCCCGTTTCGTTGACGGCAACCCCCAGGCTAGAGAGTAGCAGGCGCACGGCATCGAGGTGCTGGTTAATGCGATCTTGCAAGGGTAGTTCCTGGGTGGTTTCCACGGTAAAGCTCTCCAGTTGCAGCAAACGGGAAGCATAGATGGTTCCCCCGGCGACCCCGCCTCGCTTCACCTGGAACTGATGCATCTCCTCGGTAATGGAGCTGTTCATCCCGGCGATGATCCATTCAATCAATTCGATCTGTTCCCCGTCCTCAGGGTAGATAATGGTCTGCCCGAGGGCGTCAAATTGCAGGTGCTCAAATACCCGCGCCTCGTGTAGATCCACCACCCACAGCGGCCTGTATTCAGCCATGACGGCAAAAATGGAAGCGGCGAGGCGTTCGGTGGGACTGCCGGCGGCATTGCCGGGAAAGATCCGGTTCAAATTAAGGGTGCCTTCCGGATAGCGGGTGCCGGTGGCCACGGCCAGAGCGTTGGCCCGCGGCAATACCAGCAGGGTGCCCCGGTCAACCAGCCAGGTGGAGACGACCTGGGCGGCCTCGTAGCCTGCCGGTTCATCGCCGTGCACCCCGCCGATGACCATCACCGTGGGGCCCTCTTCAGGGGCCGTAATAATATAGAGGGGCGTTTCCCGGTCAGTTCCTGCTTCCAGGAGCCGGGCCCCAACGGTTACCTTCTGCCAGATAGAATCTTCCTCCGGGGGATCAGGGTTCGCAGGGGCTTCACCGGCAGGTGCGGCTGCCGGTACGGGTTTAAAAAAGCGGAGTAGCTGTTGCTGGTATGTAATCAGCAGGGCCAGGGCGAGCAGGGAGGCCAGCCCCGCCAATAATGCTTTGTGACCCGGCTTCATCGGCATCACCTCGTCTGTATAAACTGGAATCGCTGGAGCTGAAGCCGTAGTTTTTTTCGGTGTAAATAATATAAAATTTGTTTTATTTTTCTACGCCAGGGAAAAAGCATCCTGCTGGTAATTTCCGCCAAAAGGACAACGGGACGGTCCTAATTGTCTTTTTTTTAGCAGGTTTAGACAGGGATAACGGCTCTTATCCGCTGTTTCCAGGCAGACTGCGGCAAGGGCAGCAAGAATCGTCCCTGTTGTCCGCTTTCCTTTGCTTTTTCCCATGCTTTCCCATCATTAGCTGCTCTCCTCATGTAACTCCATGATCGTTTCTCCAGGCCCTGATTTCAATCATACCCTCTTAAATTCCTTGATTAAATAACTGGCAGACAGCAACATAATGTACAGCGGAATCGTGACCAGCAGGATAGCATAGAAGTCGCGCGTGGCCGAATATGACGGAAAATAAAAATCTTTAATGCATAGACTACCCAAAAGGTAGGCTACCGGCAGGAGAAATATTTTAAAGATCACGTTTCTTGCTTTTTCATGGCGGCGCAATAGGTACATGGCGATGATGCAAAAAATCGCCAGGCCTGCAGCCAGGAAGAAATAGTATGCCAAAAAGGCCCTTGGCAGGGTTTGCACCCCTCCCCCCGGGACCTGGTCCTGGCCATAGATTAAGATGTCGCCATCCCCGGCAGATAAGCGCTCTCCGCTTCTGTAGGGCGTGTAGTAATAAACCGAAGCGACTGCCCCGCCGCCGGGATTCAAAACAGTGCTGCGGGCGGTACTTTTGCCTATATACCTGCTCCAGATGCTATTCCACGCCGTAATATGATAGACATAGCCGGGGCTTTTATCGGCAGGATAACGATGGACGCTATACCCGGATACCGCATCGCTGAATATGGCCAGCACCGACCCGTCAGCGTTTTCTTTGATCGTAACGGGGTTTTCGCTGTATGGAATATACTGCGGCGTAGTCAAAAAGGCAATTACAGCAACAGCGGCGGCCAAAGTCAACATCACCGATAAAAGAAAGATCTTGATCTTATTCTTCCGCAAGATCGCTTTCAGCCTTCTTAAAGGGGCTGTATCGATATCGGCCGGTAGATTTTGAGGGGTGCTCATCTCAGCGAGCTGCTTCTTGCAGCTCTCACAGGCAGCGATGTGTTCTTCCACGATCCTGCGCGTATCGCTGCTCACCATATTTTCCACGTATAGCGGTAAAATATCTTTAATTACATCACAGGATAGCTTCATCTGTAGCCCTCCATTCGCTCCTTAATCTTTTTCCTGGCCCGGTGATAGGTGACGCAGGCCCAGTTCTCGCTTTTTCCAAAAAGATTAGCGATCTGTTTAAAACTCAACTCTCCAAAAACGCGCAGGGTAAACACTTCCTTGTAGGGCTCGTTA
>JAAYGO010000180.1 GCA_012727685.1 Bacillota bacterium
ACGTCGCACGGGAAGATCTGGTTCGGATCGGCAATATGCGGGTTGGCATTGATCAGCGCCTGTAGCGATACCCCGAACCTCTGCGCAATCGTAAACATGCTGTCACCGGGGCGGACCGTATAGCGACCGCCAAAGCCGGTGGGGCAGGAAGCGGGGACGCGGTTGCCGAGCGGTGCCTGAAAACAGGGAGTGACCCCCACATCAACACAGGGCACGCAGAGGACGTCACACGGGAAGATCTGGTTCGGGTTGGCGATATGCGGGTTGGCATTGATCAGCGCCTGTAGCGATACCCCAAAACGCTGGGCAATCGTAAACATGCTGTCGCCGGGCCGCACCGTGTACTGGGCCTGGAAACCGGACGGGCAGCTTGCCGGTACACGGCCAGGCTGCGGGCAGGGCACGCAGAGCACATCGCACGGGAAGATCTGGTTCGGATCGGTGATATGCGGGTTGGCATTGATCAGAGCCTGCAGGCTAATCCCGCATTGCTGCGCAATGGCAAACATGGTATCCCCAGGCTGGACCGTATACCGGCCCTGGAATCCTGCGGGGCAACTGGCGGGGACGCGGCCTGCCCCTGGCGGTGCACCGGGCACGCAAATCACATCACCCGGGAAAATCAGGTTCGGGTTAGATATGTGCGGGTTGGCATTAATAAGCGCCTGCAGCGACACCCCAAAACGCTGGGCAATGGTAAACATCGTATCGCCCGCCACCACCGTGTAGCGTCCCTGGAACCCCGGCGGGCAGGAAGCCGGCACGCGCCCTGACGCGGTTAAAACTTGCGCCGTTCTGGAAGAGGAGCCGGCAGTCATCCCGCCACAGGGTCTGGCGCTGCTGCTGGTTCCGCGGTTCTGTTTCTGGTTATACATGCATGATAACCTCCTTTCTGCATCAATCTCCATATCAGGAGGCAGAACCGGGCATTACGGGACGGTTTTACCTGCCTCATCGGTACATTATATGCGCCGGTAAGATAACGGTTAATGATACTGACCGTGCGAACAAGCGCCCTATTGCGCCATACGACCGAGGCAGCGCTTTTCGGTATAATTTGTAGCATTCGAAAGAGAATAGCATTAGATTAAATTTCGAGATGACTGATCAGGTGACCAAGATGCCGGAAAAAGTGCTAATCCTGGGCGGCGGCGTAGGCGGGGTAGTAGCCGCCAACGTGCTGAGCAAAACCCTGCCGCAAGAACATCGCATTACCCTGGTGGATCGAAATGAGAGCCACGCCTTCCGTGGTGCTTACCCGCTCATGCTCGTAAACAAGCGCCGCCCCGATCAAATCAGCAGAAAGCTGGAGAGGCTGCGCCGCAAGGGCATCGAGTTTATCCAGGCGGAAATTAAAAGACTCCGGCTGGAAAAGGGCCAGGTGGAGACGGATCGGGGCACCCTCGATTACGATTACATGATCATTGCCCTGGGAGCGGAGATGCATCCTGAAACCGTGCCGGGCATGGCCGCGGGATCCTATAACCCCTGGAGTTTCCAGGGCGCCGACCGCCTGCGTCGGCGCCTGGCGGCGTTCAGGGAGGGCAAAATCGTCTTCTTCATCGCCAGCCTGCCCATATCCTGTCCCCCGGCATCGTACGAGGTCATGTTCCTCCTGGACGCCTACTTCCGCGAACGGGGCTTGCGCAGCCGTGTGGAGCTGACCCTGGTCACCCCGGAAATGGCGCCGGAGCCGCTGGCCGGACCCAAGGTCGGGGAAAGCGTGCGCCGGATGCTCGAAGAGCGCGGCATCAATTTAATCACCCAGGCCCGGGTCCTCTCCCTGGATCAGGAGGGCAAGGTATTGGTGCTGGATCACGGCATCACCGTCCCGGGAGACCTGTTCATCGGAGTGCCCTCCCACTGGGGACCGTCGCTGCTGCGGGAAACAAAGCTGGTGGAGGAAAATGGCTGGATCAAGGTTGATCCCCATACCCTGGAAACCGCCGCCGAGCGCGTCTACGCCATCGGCGACGCCGCCGATCTGAGGCTGCCGGTCTCGCAAGTGATCGCCCCCAAGGCGGGCATCTTCGCCCATTACCAGGCCGAAGTGGTCAGCCGGAACATCGCCGCCCTGCTCACCGGCGAACAGGCCCGCTTCCGCTACACCGCCAAAGGCGCTTGAATTGTGCTCACCGGGTTCGGTCGAGCCCGCTACTCCACGGTCCGCTACTACACCCGGCCAAAACCAGTGATCACCTTGCTCCGCCCGACCAGGCTTGCCTACTGGGCGAAGATGGCCTTTGAAAAATACTGGCTCGCGCGCTGGTTTTAACACTTAAGCGGAGGGATCTGATGGGTAAAACCGCAACCGTGTTGATCCTCGGGGGCGGCACCGGCGGGGTGGTGGCTGCCAACGTGCTTGGTAAAGCCCTCTCCAAAAAGCATCGCATTATCCTGGTCGACCGGAACGACCGCCATTATTTTAAACCTTCTTATCCCTTCGTGCTGGTCAACCAGCGCCGGCTCGCACAGATCAGCCGCAAGCTGCACCACTTGCAAAAAAAGGGGGTTGAGTTAATCCAGGCCGGGGTGGAGCAGGTGCGCCCGGAGCTGTGCCGCGTGGAAACAACGCTGGGCCCCTTAACCTACGATTACCTGGTCATCGCCCTGGGTGCAGAGCTGCACCCGGAGACTGTCCCCGGCCTGGAGGCAGGAGCCTATATTCCTTATCTTCCCGATCAAGTGGAAGCTTTGCGGCAAAAGCTGCTCACCTTTAAAAAAGGGAAAATTGTGCTCTTCATCGCCAGCCTTCCCTATAGCGGCGTGATCGGCCCCCTGGAGATCATGTTCCTCCTCGATTCTTACTTCCGGCAGCGCGGCGTGCGCAATCAGATCGAGCTAACCATGGTTACCCCCGAGACCGCCCCCCTGCCCCTGGCCGGGCCCAAAGTGGGTGCAAGTGTGCGAAAGGCTATGGAACAGCGCGAAATCAGGTTTATTGCCGGGGCCAGGGTGCTGGCCCTGGATGCAAACAAAGGCCGCCTCCTCCTGGACCACGGCATCTCCGTTCCGGGAGACCTTTTCCTCGGCATACCTTCCCACTGGGGACCAAAAGCGCTGCGCTACTCGGGGTTGACGGAAAAGGGCGGGTGGATCACGGTTGACCCGGCCACATTTTCCACAAAGGCTGATCGCGTTTACGCGGTCGGGGACGCCACCGCGCTGCGGGTGCCGGCATCAAAAGTATGGGCGCCCAAGGCCGGTATCTTCGCCCACTTTCAGGCGGAAGTGGTGGCTCGCAACATCATCGCTCTGATTACCGGAAAAGAGCCGTCATTTCGTTTTACTGGCAAAGCCGCGGGAGCGGTCCTGGCCACCGGGTTAAAGGAAGGCCGGATCGCCTACATCAATTACTATGCCCGACCGGAACCCCGCTTTATTCTCCTCCGCCCCTCCAAAGCCGCCTACCTGGTCAAAGTCGCCTTTGAAAAATACTGGCTCACGCGCTGGTTTTAGATCGTGAGGAGGCAAAGGATTACCGTAGGTTTAGCGCGGGTATAAATATAAATGGATGTCTGAATTTTAAATGAGGCGGCAGCACGGAAATTAGCTATTGTGCCCCGCCCACTTGCATGGTAGAATGGGATTAATCAAAATGTAAGATGGATGACAAAGGGGAGCTGGGGTAACCCGGCTGAGATAGAGCATAGCACTGCTCTGACCCTTGAACCTGATCTGGGTAATGCCAGCGGAGGGAACATACGCGAAAACTAGCATGACGCGAGCTGTTGCCGCCGCAGGCAGCAGCTTTTTTCTTGCCAATTACAATTACAATTCTTTAATACCGGTTACTAGATCAAGGGAGGGAGCGATGATGGCCGTCTGCAATGTCAGCCTGCAGATTATTCCCCTGGTACCGGAAGAACAGGTCTATCCCACGGTGGACAGGGTCATTGAATTAATCCGCAGCTCCGGGGTCAACTACACCGTCGGCCCCATGGAAACCACCATGGAAGGAGAGCTGGACCGGCTGCTGGAGATCGTGAAGGAGGCGCAGCAGCTTTGCCTCGAGGCCAGGGCGCAGCGGGTCCTCTCCGTGGTCAAGATCGATTACAGTCCCAGGGGAGTGACTATCGATGAAAAGGTGGGCAAATACCGGGACCGGGCCTAACCCGGCGGCAGGCGAGCGGCAACAGGGCAGGCGAGGGGCCGCCATCAGGCGGAACCTGCCGACAGCAGGGCTGCTGCTATTGCTGGTCGCTTGCTGGGAGCTGGCCTGCCGGATATTTGAGATCCCCCCGCAGCAGTTGCCGGCCCCCTCCGCCATCGGCCGTGCCTTTTTCGAAAACTTTACGATCCTGGCGGTGCAGGCCCGCGCCAGCCTGGCCGCAGCAGGGGCGGGGCTGCTTATGGCACTGCTCCTGGCGGTGCTGCTGGCCGTGGCCATGGACCGCTCTCCCCTGATCAAGCGCTTTCTCTACCCGCTGCTGGTGATCTCGCAAACAGTGCCTATTTATGCCCTGGCGCCGCTGTTTTTGATCTGGTTCGGCCTGGGCCTTTTTTCCAAGGTCGTGATTGTCAGCCTGGTTTGCTTCTTTCCCCTGGCGGTCAACCTGGTGGAGGGGCTGGAGCAGGTGGACCCGGAGGCGCTGGAGCTGCTGAGAACGATGCAGGCCGGGCCCTGGCTGGTATTCCGCTCGCTGCAGCTCCCCTCCGTTTTGCCTTACTTTTTCTCCGGCCTGAAAATCGCCGTTACATACAGCGTGATCGGGGCTGTAATCGGCGAATGGATCGGGGCCAGGGCCGGGCTGGGGGTCTTTATGCTCCGCTCCCTCCATGCTTTCAAGACCGCCCAGGTCTTTGCCGCCATCATCGCCGTAGTGCTGTTAAGCCTGCTGCTATTTAAACTGACCGAGCTTCTGGCCTGGCTGGCCATGCCCTGGAACCGGGCCGGGAGAAATAACATCGAAGAGGAGTGACCACAAGAGATGATTAGACAAAAAACGAACTGGAACCGGCGCAGCCTTTTATTCAGCATCCTCGCCCTAGCCGCCGCCATCGCCCTCCTCGCCGCGGCCGGCTGCGCACGGGGCGAGAAAAGCCCGGGAGCGGAGCTGGAAGAGATAACGGTGCTGCTCGACTGGTCGCCGAACACCAACTACAGCGGCCTCTACGTTGCCAGGGACAAGGGCTTCTACGCGGAAGAGGGCTTAAGCGTGGAGATTGTGGAGGCCCCCGGCAGCGTCATTCAACTGGTCTCCACGGGGCAGGAGGAATTCGGCGTGAGCTACCAGGAAGAGGTGACCTTTGCCCGCTGCGAGGCGGTGCCCGTGGTTTCCATCGCCGCCATCCTGCAGCACAACACCTCCGGTTTCGCCTCGCTGAAGGAGAAGGAGATCACCACCCCCGCCGATTTTGAAGGGCACAGCTACGGCGGCTGGGGCTCGCCCGTGGAAGAGGCGACCATCCGCGCCCTGATGGAACATGGCCAGGCTGACTTTGAAAAAGTTGAGATCGTCACCACCGGTGAGGTGGATTCTTTAATCGTCCTGCGGGAGGTCGCCGATTTCGCCTGGATTTACTACGGCTGGACCGGGATCCAGGCCGAACTGGAAGGTTTGGAGCTGAACTTCATCCCCTTAAGGGAGATTGACCCGGTCCTGGACTATTACACGCCGGTGCTGGCCGCCGGGGAAGGGCTGCTCGCCGAAAAGCCGGAACTGGTGCGCCGCTTTTTGCGGGCCACCGCCAGGGGTTATGAAGCGGCCATCGCGGAGCCGGGCGAGGCGGCCGCCATTCTCCTCGCCAATGCGCCGGAACTGGATGAAGCGCTGGTTAATGCCAGCCAGGAATGGCTCAAGGACTACTACCGGGCCGGGGCCCCCCGGTGGGGCGTGCAAAAGCGGGAGGTCTGGGAAGGATACACCCGCTGGCTCTACGAGCGCGGCCTGATCGAAGAGCTGATCGACGTGGATCAGGCCTTTACCAACGACTTTCTGCCGCAACCCTAAGGCTGAAGAGCGGTCTTGAGAAAACAGAGTGAGGGCACGCGTAAATTGAAACCAAAACTGCTGCTCGAAAATATTTCGGCCACCTACACGGCCGGAGCGGAGCCGCTGCCGGTGATTGACGCTCTTTCGCTGCACGTGGCGCCGGGGGAATTTGTCTCCCTGCTGGGGCCGAGCGGGTCGGGGAAAAGCACCTTGCTAAAAATCGCCGCCGGGCTGATCCGGCCGGAGAGAGGCCGGGTTTTCTTGGACGGGCGGGAGGTCACCGGCCGGCCGGCCCGGGTCGGCTATATGCCCCAGCAGGATCTGCTCTTCCCCTGGAAGACGCTGCTGCAAAACGCCGCCCTCCCCCTGCTCGCCGCCGGCGTGCCGCGGGAGGCGGCCTACAGCCGGGTCATGGAGATGCTGCCGGTTTTCGGCCTGGAGCGCTTTGCCCACTATTACCCGAACCAGCTCTCCGGCGGGATGCGGCAGCGCGCCGCCCTGCTGCGGACCATACTCGTAGAGAGCGGGCTGCTCTTGCTCGATGAACCGTTTGCCGCCCTGGACGCCCTCACCCGCGACAAGATGCGCGACTGGCTCCTTGCAATCTGGGAGCAGTTCAAGCGCTCCGTGCTCTTTGTAACGCACAGCATCGACGAAGCCATCTATCTTTCCGACCGGGTCTGCATGATTTCGGCCCGCCCCGGCAGGATCATCCTGGACCAGCCCATCACGCTGCCCCGCCCCCGCACGCGCCAAATAACCAATGAGCCTCTATTCCTGGAGTATAAGCAGAAATTATTCGCATCTCTCGAAGAGTAAACCAGGACTTAAGCCTTATTACTTGCTGATCTTGTCACTGAGGCCTCTCTAAATAACCCCGCCCCTCTCCCCCGCCGGGGGAGAGGGGCGGGGCGAGGGGGCTACATTATGGAAGGCTATCCAATGTCGCCCGCCTGGTTTTGATCACCAGGAGCCGGCCGCCGGAAATTTTAACCCGGGCCCCACGGCCGGCAAACTCGTTGCTTAAGCCGCGGGTCGACTTCAGGTAAAGCGTTTCGCCGTAGAGGGGGTATTTCAAGCCCTCCGTCTCCACCCCGTGCACCTCCTGGGTAAGCGGAAAGAGCGACAAATAATCCCCGCGTTCCCCTTCCAGGGCCACTTCCCGCTCGATCAGCCGGACCTCGTGGCGCTCATCGACGATTGCCGCCGGAATGCCCGCTTCCAGGGGAAGCACCAGCAAAAAGATATTGGCCAGGATCTGTTCGAGCCTGGGGCCGCCCAGGGCACAAAAAACCATGATCTCGCGCGGCCGCAGCGCCACCGCCCGCTCCAGGGCCAGTTCCAGGTCGGATTGATCTTTCTCGCATGGATAGCAGTGAAATTCGACCTGCCTGCCGGCCAGTTGCCGGCGCATCGCCCCATCCAGCGAGTCAAAATCGCCGATCACCAGCCTGGGCTGCAAGCCGATGGCCAGCGCATGGCAGGTGCCCCCGTCGGCGCAAATGACATAATCTTCCGGCCTGGCCAGGGAGCGATAAAAAGACGGGTTGCGGCACTCCCCGTTGGCGACAATGATTACACGAAAAGAGGACAATTAGAAGCGTCCCTCCTGTCCGGGCATGCAGGCGGGAAGATAGATATGCAGCGCCGTCCCTTCTCCTTCCCGGGACTGGACTTCGACAAAACCGTTGTTTCTCTTCACCAGGATCTTGACCGTGGTCAAGCCGAGCCCGCGTCCTTTAGCCCTGCTAGTAAAAAACGGGTTAAAGATCTTATCCATATACTTTGCCGGAATGCCGGGGCCATCATCCTGGATGGTAATCTTGACATAATCTTTCCCCGCGGGCGGCATCCCCGCTTTATCCGCAGGCTGCTCCGGATGATGGTTAACGGCTTTAATATGCACGCACCCGCCGCCGGGCATGGCCTGCACGGCATTGAGGAGGATATTGTGCAAAACCTGCCTGATCTGGGCCTCATCCCCCACCACGGAACGCAGGTCAGCGGCAATGGAGAAGCAAGGGCGCACATTGGTTCCCTCCAGGACAAAGGCGGCGGCATCACGGAGTAGCTGCTCCAGCCGGAAAGCTTTTTTTACCGGCGAGCCGCCCTGGGAGAAAGCAAGCAAGCTATTGCTCAAATCCCTTGCCTGCATCGCCGCCTTTTCAATGCGGTCCAGCACCCTGCTGAGATTTTCAGGGTCGGGCGGCATGGCCCGGGCCAGGGCAATGCTGCCCAGGATTACGGCCAGATAATTGTTCAAATCGTGCGCAATACCACCGGCGAGCAAGCCCAGCGATTCCAGGTTCATTTTTTCCATGAGCTCCGGATCGTAGCCCTGATGCCCATGGGCCGGGCTGGCGAGGCTTTTTCGCCTGTCGGCCGCCATTTTAAGCCGGGTCACCAGCTCCCCATCCCGGCAAGGTTTAAGAACGATATCGTCTATCTGCCCCAGGGGATAATCATCGAGCCGGCCTAGTAGCGGCAGGTCAACAAGCATGATCGTGGCAGGCCGGTCAGCGCGGCCTTCCAACAAGGAAAAGATCCGGCGGCAGCTTTCACGGTCCGGCCGGCAATCAACGATTAAAATATCCGGGCGCCTCTCTTCAAGGAACTGCCCGGTAATTTGCTCCGCCCTGCAGAAATCGATGACATGCCCTTTAAAATTATTAGCCAGTACTGAACGGATATGAGAGTGGGATGCGCTGTCCTCAGCCAGTAGAAGAATATAAATAAAAAGGTACCCCCTTAAAAAGTTTTAAGTTGTTTGCTTATATTTTTTGAGCAGATCGATGCAGTAATTGATGATCTCACTGCGCCTGACAATGCCGATAAACACATCGTGATCATCAACTACCGGCACGAAATTTTGATTGGCCGCCAGAGCCAGCAAATCTTCAATTTGCGCATCAATGCGCACCGGTTCATTTTGCATCTGCCGGGGAATCTCTTTGAGCGGAATGCTGTTGGCGTCGGACAGGCTTAGGCCGGGTGTTCTTTTCAGCTTCCAGAGCATGTCTCCCTCGGTGAGGGTCCCGGCATATTTGCCTTCTTCGTCAATTAAGGGAATGGCGGTATAACGGTGATACTCCATCTTCTCCAGGGCTTGCCGCATCGTGCCGTTGATCGACAGGTAGACAACCTCTTGTTTCGGCAGCAGGAAAAAAGCGATATTCATTTTTCAAACCTCATGATCATTAATTTTTTGTGATTGCTAAAAATTAAGCTAATAACAGAACATTCAATAAAAGATGAGCATATTCCTGCCCCCGCTTTGTTAGGGGCTGGATTGACCGCCCGGAGCTGTCCCCGCCTCGTTGTCAATTAAACCGCCGCTGACGATTCTAAAGCCCGCCTTTCGGTAAAAAGGAGCCAACTCAGGCTCAAAGAGGAGATTGACCGTTTTGATCCCGTCTGCTTTGATCCGCCCTTGCGCCATTTGCAGCAGTTTCAGGCCGATCCCCCGCCGCTGGTAATCGGGATGAACCATCAGGTTGCGGATATAAGCATCGTCAACACCATCGCTGACCACCTCCACAAAGCCGATCAGTTTCCCGCCGTCGAAACATCCGGCCCAGTAATAACAGCGGCCCAGGGTAAGCCTGATCTTTTCGAGCCGTTCGTCCCAGCCCACCGCTCTTCTAAGCTGCCCCAGGGCAACGGCATCGAGCTTTGGTCTTTCGATAAATTGTAATTGCATCTATCTCCGCCTCTTTTTCTAATCCTGGATCGAATTCGATCATGGTGCATGCTGCCGGAAGAGGAGTAGCGGTTAGTCTGCCCCGATCAAGATTATGCTTGCCGCAAAGCATCCTTCACGATGGCCAGAGCTTTTTCCATGTCCGCACGGCTCACATCCTTATGGGTGGTAAAGCGGACCCTGTCCGCATCCATGGCCACGCAGAGCAGGCCCCGCCTGCGCAGGGCTTCAACCAGGGCCGGTGCAGAAAGGGCGGTGGTTTTGAAGATAACGATATTGGTCTCCACCGCGGCCGGATCCAGCTCCAGGCCTGGCAGCGCCGCCAGCCCCTCGGCCAGGAAGCGGGCGTTGGCATGATCCTCGGCCAGGCGATCCACCATCGTCTCCAAGGCCACGATCCCCGCGGCGGCAATGACTCCGGCCTGGCGCATTCCTCCACCGAGGCGCTTGCGCCAGCGGCGCGCCGCGGCAATCCAATCCCGCGGACCGGCAATCAGCGACCCGATGGGGGCGCCTAAGCCCTTGGAGAGGCAGAACTGAACCGTGGTGGCGCAAGCGGCAATCTCCTTCGCCGCTACACCCAGGGCAATGGCGGCGTTAAAAATCCTTGCCCCGTCCAGGTGCAGGGGGAGGCCGTGCCGCACGGCTAGCGCATAAACGGACTGCATCGCGGCAAGGGGGATTACCGCCCCGCCGGCCCTGTTGTGGGTGTTCTCCAGGCAAATCAGGGCGGTGGGCGGCTGGTGGATGTCATCGGCGCGGATGGCCGCCTCCACCTGCTCCGCCGTTAAGGCGCCCCGCCTACCCGGCAGCGCCCGGAGCTGCACGCCGCCAAGGGCGGAGGCTGCGCCCGCTTCATAGTAGAAGATATGGCAATCCTGCTCCACGATCACCTCGGTGCCGGGACGGCAGTGGGTGAGCAGGGAGACCTGGTTGCCCATGGTCCCGCTTACTACCAGGAGAGCGTCCTCCTTGCCGAGCATCTCCGCCGCCAGCTCCTGGAGGCGGTTTACCGTGGGGTCTTCGCCGTAAACATCGTCCCCCACCTCCGCTGCAGACATGGCCCGGCGCATCTCGGGAGTGGGTACGGTAATTGTATCGCTTCTTAAGTCAATCATCATCCTATGCTTCCACCCCCAAACTGTTCTCTGTGTTTATTATTTATCATGCGGCCGGAGAAATCCTTTTTTTAAAGCAGCCCGCCGGCACCGAAAGGCTGTCCCTGGCGGCCGTCCCAAAAAAAATGCCGCTTCCCCATGACTGGAAGCGGCAGCCCGTTTTAAGCAAGCAAACTTATGTTAACTGTCTCATTCTTCTTCTTCCCATTCGCCTTCAAGTATGGCTTCCTTTTCTTCAACAATCTGGTCCCTAACTTCCGAGAGCTTGGCCTGAAGGGCATCGAGAATGTCCTCTGCAGCGTAACGGTCGGAGAAGGCTGCAGCCAGTTCCTCATACGCTTCTGTGGAAGAGCCGCCTTCACTCACTTTATTAGCCGCCTCATCAAGGGCGGCTTGAAATTCCTCGTCCGAAGCCATGTCATAATCCCCGCCGCCGTCGCCGCCGCAACCTGAAACCAGCAGGACCAGGC